>DAIPIC010000090.1:0-773 GCA_036771025.1 Solirubrobacteraceae bacterium | reverse complement strand
TCGGCGCCGCCTACTTCTTCACCAGCTCAACCAGCTTCGCCAACCCCGCGATCGCGATCGGACGGACGTCCTCCAATACGTTCGCCGGTATCGCTCCCGCCTCGCTCCCCGGCTTCATCGCGGCCCAACTCGTCGGAGCGGCCACAGCTGCGGTTGTGATCCGCGCGCTTTACCCCCGAATTGAACCCGTTGACGCAGCCACAGTCGTGGTGCCACATACCTCATGAGCACTGTTCTGTTCGTCTGCCGTCAAAACGCCGGCCGCTCGCAAATGAGCCAAGCCCTGTTTGACCGAGCGGCCCAAGGTCGACATCAGGGGCTCTCCGCTGGCACTGCTCCTGCCGGACACGTCCACCCCGAAGTCATCCGAGTCATGAACGAGCTGGGCATCGACCTCTCGAATAGGACTCCAACCCCTCTCAGGCGTGAGCTTGCCCAACAGGCGGACCTGGTTATCACGATGGGCTGCGGCGACGAGTGCCCCGTCATCGCCGGCAAGCAGTACGTCGACTGGGACCTTCAAGACCCCTGCGGGCGGCCTCTCGATGAGGTACGACTAATTCGAGATGACATCAAGCAGCGCGTGACCGAGTTGGTCGCGGAACTCGACCGCCGCTCCTGACCGGGGGTGCGTTGGCCGCATCCTGATCCGATCCGCGGGGGTCCTGACTCCGCCCGCGGCAGTCTTGACACGCGATCTGCGGTAGTCCTGATACGCGGTCCGCGACAACGGGAGCTCAGGCGAAGCTTTTCAGGAGACGTCGCGTAGCTTG
>DAIPIC010000089.1:0-13008 GCA_036771025.1 Solirubrobacteraceae bacterium | reverse complement strand
TCACGCGATCGCCGCCCCCGCGTGGGCGAGCACGCGGTCTCCGGGCCCGACCGGCTCAACCAGGTCGACGGCGACCTCGTGGCGCTCGCCCTGCTGATCGAGGCACACGGCCGTGCCGTCATGAGCCGCGAGCACCTCCATCGCGATCCCCACATCGCCGCAGGTGATGCAGCCGGCAGAGGTATCGCAGGCGGGCCCGTTCACTCGATCACGCTCGCGCGCAGCTCCTCGAGCTCCTGCTCGTACTCGTTGCCCATCTTCTCGAGCAGCGACAGGGTTGCGTGGGCTTCCTCCTCGTCCACCTTTGAGATGGCAAAGCCGACGTGGATGAGAACCCAATCGCCCGCGCTCACCCCCAGTTGGTCGGACTCATCGAGCAGGCCGATGTTCACGTTACGCCGCACGCCGGCCACGTCCACCTTGGCGAGCCGACGCTCGACGTCTACGACCTCCACCACCTGCCCGGGGATGGCCAAGCACACCCGGGCAACCCCGGGCGTGTAGACGTCGCGCATCTCCTGCACGGTGGCAACCCTACGTACCGCGTCGATATGGAGCTTGCCGCCTTCGTGGCGAATGAGCGCCCGGTCCTGGTACCAGAGCACGCGGACCCCGTCGGCTCCGTCAAGGAGCGCGGCGATCCGCTCGGCCTGCTCGATGTCGCGCACCTCCACGGTGATCTCGCGCACGGAGGTCTCGCGCCCGGTCGAGATCGTCACCACGTCGCCGATCAGTCCCTCTCCCTCCGCGATCGCACCCATCACCCGCGCCAGCTGTCCCGTTCGGTGCGGGACCTGGACCCGGTAGGTGCAGTCGAGCACGGAGCGACTGTAGCCGGTAGGTTCGGGCCCGGTGCAGTTCCAGCGCCTGTTACCCGAGCCGGCCTTGGTCGACTTTTCCGAAGTCCGCGACGCGCTGGCGCTGCCGGTCGACGCCCACCCTGAGCGGCCGTACGTGATCGCGAACTTCGTCGCCAGCGCAGACGGCCGGGCCACGCTGGATGGCCGGTCGGCGCCCCTGTCATCGGCAGGGGACCGGGCGATGTTCCACCTGCTGAGGGAGAAGGTTGACGCCGTGATCGCTGGCACGGGGACGTTGCGAACCGAGCGCTACGGGCGGCTCGTCCGGGACCCGGACGCCCGCAGGCGCCGCGCCAAGGGCGGCCTTGAGGCCGAGCCGATCGCCTCCGTGATCACCCGAACCGGCGACGTCCCGGTGGACATTCCGCTGTTCTCAGATCCAGGCGGGAGGATCGTGGTGTTCACCGGCGCGCCGGGCCCGTCGTTTCCGCCCCACGTGGAGGTCGTCCGGATGGACCCCAGCGAGCTGACGCTCACGGCGGTCCTGCGCCACCTCCGGCTTCACGACGGAGTACGCCGCCTGCTGTGCGAGGGGGGCCCCATGCTGTTTGCCTCCCTCCTACACGAGCAGCTCGTCGACGAGCTGTTCCTGACGATCGCGCCGGTGCTGGCCGGCGGTGGCTACGGCCCAACGGTCACGACCGGTGCCGGGCTCGCCCATCCGACAACAGTTCGGATCCGGTGGCTGCTAGAACGGGAGGGGTCGCTCTTTGCACGCTATGAGCTCTCGCCCGAAAACCCGTAGCGTCAAAATGTCCTCCATGCGGACCGGGACCGAGGACCGAGTGGTCGGGGCGCTGGAGGAGGTACGGGGGCGGACGCTGGCGCTCGTTGGCTCGATCACCGACCAGAACCTGGTCAAGGTGCACTCGCCGCTGATGAGTCCGCTGGTGTGGGACCTTGGGCATATCGCGGCATTCGAGGACCTGTGGCTGGTACATCGCGCCGGGGGCGAGCCCATGCTCCGGGCGGAGCTTGCTGAGACCTACGACGCCTTCGAGACACCTCGTGCGCATCGCGGCGAACTCGAGTTCCTGGGCCCTGCAGAGGCGCGCGAGTACCTGGACGAGGTTCGGCGCCGGACTCTCTCCCTCGCCGAGTCCCGCGGCACTGGCCAGCTCCACGAGCTGGTGTTGCGCCACGAGCAGCAGCACGGGGAGACGATGCTCCAGACGATCCAGCTGGCGCGGCTCGACGGATACGAGCCGGTCGCCGCGGAGCATGCCTCCGCTCTGCCCGTCCCGAATGGGTGCGCGATCCCAACCGGACTGGAGCTGGTCGAGGTCCCCGAAGGCCCGTGCACGATCGGAGCCCCCTCGGACGGCTTTGCCTACGACAACGAGCGTCCGCGCCACGTCACGGACGTCCGCGGCTTCTCGATCGGTCGCACGCCGATAACGAACGCCAGCTACCTGACGTTCGTCGAGGGTGGCGGCTACGAACGCAGGGAGTGGTGGTCCGAGGAGGGCTGGGCGTGGAAGGAGCAGTTCGACATCACAAGGCCTGGAGCGTGGACGGCTGATCTGCGCGCCGAATGGCGCCTGTCCAGGCTCGAGCCGCTTGACCCCCGCAGACCCGTCGTCCACGTCTCCTGGTTCGAGGCCGACGCCTTCGCCCGTGCGCACCGCGCCCGCCTCCCCACCGAGGCCGAGTGGGAGAAGGCGGCGACCTGGGACCAGCCGGCCCGTCAAGCCAGGCCATTTCCGTGGGGGAAGGATCCGGCCGTGCCGGGCGTCCACGCCAACGTGGATCACAGCGCTCGCGGTCCGGAGCCGGCGGATGCCCATCCCGCAGGCGCCTCCCCTTACGGTTGCCTGGGGATGATCGGGGACGTGTGGGAGTGGACCTCTAGCCACTTCGGTGGCTATCCGGGCTTCAGGGCCCACCCGTACCGGGAGTACTCCGAAGTCTTCTTCGGCTCCGACTACTTCGTGCTGCGCGGAGGCTCGTGGGCGACCGGGGCCAGGGTAGGGACCCCGACGTTCCGCAACTGGGATTACCCGCAGCGCCGCCAGATCTTCGCCGGCTTCAGAGTGGCCAGGGACGCGGCATGACCGTGGTCGCGGAGGACACGCCATGACCGGGGTCGCGATCGCGCGCTACTTGTCCGAAGCCGACGAGCGGTGCCTGGCCAACGACGTGCTGGACGGCCTCACCCGGCCCTTCAAGGAGCTGCCACCCAAGCATTTCTACGATGCCCGCGGCTCCGAGCTGTTCGAGCAGATCTGCGAGCTGCCGGAGTACTACCCAACGCGCACCGAGGTGGGGATTCTCAGCGACTGGGCCGACGAGATCGTTGCCCGGACCGGCGCCGGCGAACTGGTGGAGCTGGGCGCCGGAACGGCGGACAAGGCGCGCATCCTGCTGGATGCCATGGCCCGCGCAGGCACGCTGCGGCGCTACGTGCCGCTCGACGTGACCGAACGGGTGGTGGCCGACTCGGCTCGGCGGCTGGTCGAGGAATACGACGGGCTCGAGGTGCACGGGGTAGTCGGCGACTTCGAGCGCCACCTGGACCACGTCCCCGATGCCGACAGCACACCGCGGCTCGTGGCCCTCCTGGGGGGCACGGTGGGCAACTTCCCGCCCGGCACCCGCCGGACATTGCTGCGAAAGATGGGGGCCCTGTTGGGACCACGCGATCGGCTTTTGCTGGGGACGGACCTGGTCAAGGACCCGGCCGTGATCGAGGCGGCGTACGACGACCCATCAGGAGTCACGGCCGAGTTCAACCGCAACGTGCTGCACGTGATCAACCGCGAGCTGGGCGCGGATTTCCCGGCTGATCAGTTCGAGCACGTCGCGTTCTTCGATGAAAAGCACCAGTGGGTCGAGATGCGACTGCGTGCGCTCGAGCCCTGCTCGGTCAACATCGAGGCCCTGGGGATGACCGTGGAGTTCGAGGCCGGGGAGGAGCTCCGCACCGAGATCAGCGCCAAGTTCACGCGCGAGCGGTTGGAGGCCGACTACGGCGCCGCGGGGCTGGCCATGGAGCACTGGTACACGGACGACGACGAGCTGTTCGCGCTGTCCCTCGCGGGGCGCGACGAAGCTCAGGTAGCCGAGTAAAGGCGCTCGAAGGCGTCGGTCGCGGCGGACGCATCAGCGATGGTTGTGGGTCCTCCACCCGTTCACCCCGCCGCGAGGCGCTCCTCGACACGGTCGAAGAAAGTGCCCCAGCCCTCGGTGGCGCGCTCGTACTGCTCCGGCGACATCGAGCCGCGCTGCTCGAAGCGCATCTGGGTGCGGCCGTCGCCGAGGTCCTCCAGCACGACGATAACCAGCTCGAAGGCGTCGTCCCCGGGCTGATCGGTGACCGTGAAGACCAGCCGCTCGGGCGGTTCGACCTCGCGGTACTCCCCCTTCCAGTCGATCCGACGACGGTCGGGCGGACAGAACATCGTCAATCGCCACGTCCCGCCGGGCCGCACGTCCATCGAAACGCTCGATATCGGAACTTCGCATGCCGGACCGCCGTACCAGTCGGCGAACGCCTCGGGCTCGGTCCACTCGCTCCAGACCCGCTCGGGCGGAGCGTCGAACACGCGCGTGATCCGGATCCCGTATTCGCCGGCGCCGGCGTCTGCGGTCTCAGCCATCGCGGGACATATTCTCCCCCGCGCGGAGTCGATCGTCGAGCGCGGCGAACCCCGCCTCCCAGAACCGGCGATAGGAGCCGAGCCAGTCGGCGGCGTCCTTCAGAGGTTCGGCCCGTAGCCGCGAGGGGCGGAGCTGCGCCGAGCGCCCTCGGGTTACCAGGCCCGCGCGCTCCAGAACCGTGAGGTGCTTTGACACCGCTTGCACGCTGATGGCGAAGGGCTCCGCGAGTTCGGTGACGCTCGCCTCGCCGCGCGCCAGTCGTGCCAGGATTGCGCGGCGCGTGGGGTCCGCGAGGGCGGCGAAGGTCAGAGACAGGAAGTCGGCCGAGTCTGTATTCATCTGCTAGGTTGATAAACCAGTAGGTTGAATACTGTACCGACGATCAGGGAGACAGCCAATGGGCCGCATCGTGGTGACCGAGTTCGTTTCGCTCGACGGGGTGATGGAGGACCCGGGCGGAGCCGAGGACTTCAAGTACGGCGGCTGGTCGTTCCAGTTCTCGCGCGGCGACGAGGGAGACAAGTTCAAGCTGGATGAAGCATTCGGCTCCCAGGCCCTACTGCTGGGCCGGGTCACATACGAGGGCTTCGCGGACGCCTGGCCACAGCGGGAAGGGGAGTTCGCCGAGAAGTTCAACAGCATGCCCAAGTACGTGGTGGGCTCGAATGCCGACCCCGGCAGGTGGAGCAACTCCACCGTGCTCGAGGGCGATCCGGTAGAGGCCGCACGCCGTTTGCGCGAGGAGAACGACGGTGACATTGTCGTCCACGGCAGCAGGCAGCTGTCACAGACGCTGTTCGAGCACGACCTCGTCGACGAGCTGCGCCTGATGGTCTTCCCGGTCGTGCTGGGCGACGGCAAGCGGCTTTTCGGGCGGACGAGCGACAAGAAGGCGCTTCGGCTGATCGACTCGAGGGTGGTCGGCGATGGCGTCCTGATTCTCAGATACGAGCCGGCCTAGCCGAAGCCCGGCGCATATCCGGTTCAGGTGATCTAGGACAGCCGCTCGACCAGCATCGCCTGGCCCATCCCGCCCGCCACGCACATGGATTCGATCCCGTAGGTGCCGTCGAGGGCTTGCAGGCCATTCAGCAGCGTGGTCATGATCCGCGCACCGGTCATCCCGAACGGGTGCCCGAGCGCGATCGCCCCCCCGAACGGGTTGAGCTTCTCGTCCGGAATCTGAAGCTCCTCCTTGCAGGGAACGATCTGGGCGGCGAAAGCCTCGTTGATCTCAACGACGTCGACGTCGTCGACCTTCATTCCCGTCTGCTTCAGGAGCGCCTGAATGGCGGGGATCGGCCCCAGGCCCATGATCTCGGGACGGATCGCTGCCACCGTCGAGGCCAAAATCCTCGCCCTGGGTTTCACGCCGAGAGCATTGGCCTTCTCGTCAGACATGACCAGCACCGCCGCCGCGCCGTCGTTGAGCGGACACGAGTTTCCGGCGGTGACGGTCCCGTTCTCCTTGAAGGCGGGCTTCAGCTGCGCCAGCACGTCCATCGTCGTGCCGGGTCGAGGCCCGTCGTCCTGGTTGACCACGGTCTCGGGCACGTCCACGTCATTGCCCTCCTTGTCGACATCACGGTGGGCGGGAACGGTCACCGGCACGATTTCGTGGTCGAAGTGGCCCGAGTCCCGTGCGTCGACGGCGCGCGACTGCGACACGACCGCCCACTCGTCCTGCTGCTCGCGCGTGACCCGACAGCGTTCGGCCACGTTCTCGGCGGTCATGCCCATCGGGATGTACACGTCGTACAGCGAACCGCCCGAGCCATTCAGCTTCGGATGCTTGGTCTCATCCATCATTCCCGCGCCCAGCCCCGCACGCGAGACGCACTCCACCCCGGCGGCGATGTACTGATCGCCCTCGCCGGCGCTGATTGCATGGAACGCCATCCGCAGCGTCTGCAGCGAGGAAGCGCAGAAGCGGTTGACGGTGCAGGCCGGCACATGGTGGTCGACGCCGGCAAGCAGCGCGGCGTTGCGCCCGACGTTGTAGCCCTGCTCGCCGAATGAAGATGCGGCACCCATCATCACATCGTTCGTGTGCTTGAACTCGACCTCGGGGTTGCGGTCGATGAGCGCCTTAATCGGGACGGCCGCCAGATCGTCGGCGCGAACCGCCTTCAGCGAGCCCTTGATGGCCCGCCCGATCGGGGTGCGAATGGCGTCGACGATCACGGCTTCAGGCATGTCTTCCTCCTGTCGGGTAAATGCGGATCGTAGTGGCGCCTCGAGGAGCGTCCGGCCTCAGGCGACTACAGGCCGAGGCCCCGTACGCCCTTTTCGCCCCACCCGAGGTGATGAGCAAGCTCGTGGCGCACCGTGCGGGTCACCTGGGCACGGAGCAGATCCGGATCGTGGCCGAAATCGCGGACCAACGTGTCGCGGAAGATCACGATCCGGTCGTGGAAGAAGTCACGGGCCGCCGTGTCGCCCTCGTAAAGACCGTACGCCCGGCGGCGCCGTCCGCCGTCTGAGACCACGATCGCCACGTGCTCCAGTGCGCCGTGGAACTCGAGTGGCAGCTCGTCGATCGCCTCGCGTACGAGCACCTTGAAGTCCTCGTCGTCGTGAGGGTCGAGAGGGCGGTCTGCCTCCTCGTCCTCAAACAGCTCGTCCCAGGACCCCTCGGCGGCCAGATCCTCCGCGCGGCGGACGAGGGCCTCGAAGTCCTCCTCGGATTCAGGGTCTCGCCACCCGGCCAGCCGGATCATCACCAGCACCACCGCCCCGCCGATCACGACCACTCCGGCTCCGAATACCGCCAGGCCCTGAAGCAGCCGGACCGCGAAGGAGTCGCTGAAGCCGGCTATCAGGCTCACCGCGCCGACGCCCACCGTGAGAGCCGCCAGGGCCGAAAGCAGCACGCGCCGAGTGGTGGGTGGCGAGCCGGGCATCAATCATGATCCTACGCGACGCACTCAGACCACTATTAGCACCGCCCCGCCATGCGCCGGCGCGGCGTGGTCCCCAGGCGCTGCGCGTCCCTAGTACCCGCTCGGGTGGCGCACGACGTAGCCACTCACGGGCGAGATACGCCTGGCCGACCAGCGATCGTTGTGGTTGGAACTGCTCTGCGCGGCGGTGTCGAAATAGAGTCCCGCGATCCGCATGTAGGTGTGACCCGCGTTGGCCCAGATCGTGATCCACTGCCCGGGCCCCGCGGAGCCATAGGACTCGAGCTCACCGGAGGGCTCCGGGGCCGAGATGAGCCCAGCTCCGTGCAGGGCGTAGCTCACCGATCCCGAGCAGTCGTAGCCCGAGTCGATCCAGCGTCCATGGCCCCCGCCGTAGATGTAGGGCTTAAACGCGATCTGGTTGGCGGCGGCAATCACGTCCTTGATCGCCTGAGGAGCGTTTGAGGGCGCCGTCACCGTCCCGTCGGGGTTGAGGCGAGCGTACCCCGGCGGAGCGGCCATTTGGGACGCGTGCTGCGCGGTGGCCAGGGCGGCCCAGCTCCTGGCGCCGAACACGCCGTCCTGCGCCAGACCGTGCGCGGCCTTGAACCGGTCGACGACTCGCGTGGTCCCGGATCCGAACTGACCGTCGACGCTGGTCGCATACCCGACCGAGTTGAGCTCGCGCTGCATGGTCGTCACCCATGCTCCCCTTGAGCCGGGACGGAGCGTGGGGGGTCCGCCGTTCGCCGACTTGGACTGAAGTGCGACCCCGCCGCTGGAGGCGTGAGTCAGGCCTCCCCCCGTCACTGCCTGCAGCTTGGTGGCCACCGCCTTGCTGACGATCCCGTTGGCCGTCATGTGGTACTTGCGCTCGAAGCTGATGACCTGGCTCTGCGTCGTCGGGCCGAAGTTGCCGTCGGCCGTCGTCCGATACCCGGCCCTGGTCAGCAGCTGCTGGAGAGTCTTCACGTCGCTGCCGCTCATGCCTTCCCTCAGGACGCGGCTGCCGAACTGAAGCGAGCCTAGGGCTGGCGAGGCGATCGCAAGCGTCGCCAGCAGCGCGGCTCCAGGCGCAAACCGGGTAAGGCATCGAAAGCTCGATTGCAACGCACAACCCCTTCTCTTTCGTTTGCCTACGGGGTTAGCTGTCGGACTCGCGCTGAAAGAGCTTGCGCTACGCCACAGCGGTGGCGATTCGCCCCTGAATAGGGAGAGGCTCCCTTGGGGTCCCCCGCTCTCCCGGCGCCTTGGCGGCCAGGAGATTAGGCTGGGTCATATGTTGGCGCGGCACGATATCTAACCTGCAAGATGAATGTCGCGCGCAGGGTTATGACCACCGGTTTCGAACCCCGCCGCCACCCGGGCGGGGTGTCCGCAGAGCGCTACGCTGACCTACGTGGACAGCGATTACACGCCGAAGGAGGTCGCCGAGCTCCTGGCCCGCGACGAGGTCCAGCTGATCGACGTCCGGGAGCCTGACGAGCACGAGGCCGGCCGGATCGCCGCCGGCCGGCTCATCCCCCTGGCCCAGCTTCCGGCCGAGGCCGCGGCCCTAGATCACGAGAGACCGATCGTGTTCTACTGCCGCACCGGCAGCCGCTCCGCGATGGCCACTGAGGCGTTTCGCGGCGCGGGATTCGATGCCCACAACATGGCCGGGGGGCTGATCGAGTGGCGGGCCGCCGGCTTGCCCCTCGAGCCCGCGGACGGCCGCGTGCTCGGCGCCTGAGGGGCCGCCGCCCAGCGTCGCTCACGCCTTCCACTTGATAGAGCAGCCGATCGGCTTCGTCTCGGCGGGCGCCGGATCCTCGCCGCCCAGGACGGCGTCGAGCGCCGCTCGCAGCCAGGCGGCGTTCTGGCTCGCGTCGTCGTAATCGGAGTCCGGTGCCCCGCGATATCGCAGGCGGCGCTCGGCGTCGAGCACGAATACGTCGGGGGTGGTCTGGGCGCCATAGGACCGTGCGACCTCCTGGCTCTCATCGTGCAGGTAGGGCAGCGGCCACCGCTCGGCCGTGACCCGCTGCTTCATCGCCTCGTATGAGTCTCTCGGATAGCGCTGGGCATCATTGGAGTTGATCGCCAAGAAGCGGACTCCCCGGCCTGCGTAGTCCCGGGAGGCGGCCATGATCCGGTCATGCCAGGCGAGGGCGTACGGGCAGTGATTGCACGTGAAGACGACTACGGTCGCCGGATCCCCGTCGGGGGAATGGGTCGTGCCCTCCGTGTCCGGCAGTTCAAAGTCGGGAGCCTGCTCGCCGATCGAAACGCTCATCGGGTTTTCTCCTTCGGCGCCAGAGCCGCCCGGCGGAGCGCCTCGCGCATGTCGTCGGGATCCGGGGTGGGGGCGATGCGGCCGTCCCGCCGGCGATAGACGCGACAGGCGAGGCGCGTTGCCTCCGCCGGCTCGACAGACGCCACGTCGGCCCCGTCGACCAGGATCGTGGGAGAGCCCACGAACCCTCTCGCCTCCGCCTCGTCGTCGGTGGTGATCTCGGTCCTGCGCACCCGGGCGCTGGACAGGCCGACATCGCGCAGCGCCTGCTCGAGCTCGGCCTCTGCCTTGTCCGTGGACGGACAGCCCGCCCACCACAGCAGCTCGATGTCAGGAGTTTTCACAACTTCCAGCGTAGCCACGGGCCCGATGGGCTCCGGGCTAGCCGCCCCGGGCCGGTCAGGCGATGGTCCAGGTGTCCCCGGCGTGCAGCAGCTCGTCGAGCTGAGCGTCCGAGGAGGTGTCCTGGCCCCCGTCCGCCCCGCGCCCGTATACGGGGCGGTGGACGTCCCTGAAGATTCCGATCGGTGTCGGGCCCGTGGGATCGTCGGCCAGCCGTGCCAGCGAGTAGGCCAGGCTCCCGTCGCTCGTGGTCGGATCGTGGACGACGAGCTGGTCCTCGCCGAGCTCAGCAGCGTCGACGATCTTCAGCGAGCCATCCTCGGCGCGGACCACACCGCGCTCCCCCTTCGCTCCGAACCGGATGGGCTGGCCCGCCTCCAGACGGATCTGGTTGGCGTCCTTGACTTCCTTCTCGGTCAGGGCACCGAAAGCACCGTCGTTGAACACGGGGCAGTTCTGGTAGATCTCGACCAGAGCCGCGCCCTCGTGCTGAGCGGCGGCCCGCAAGACCTCCGAGAGGTGATGGCGGTCGCGGTCGATCGTCCGCGCCACGAACGTGGCTTCGGCGCCCAGCGCCAACGCGACCGGGTTGAACGGGTGATCGGAGACGCCGAACGGCGTCGACTTGGTGATCTTGCCCAGCTCGGAGGTGGGCGAGGCCTGCCCCTTGGTCAGACCGTAGATCTGGTTGTTGAACAGAAGTAGCTTGATAGGCACGTTGCGCCGCAACGCGTGGATCAGATGGTTGCCGCCGATCGACAAGGCGTCGCCGTCGCCGGTCACCACCCAGATCGAAAGGTCATCCCGGGTGGAGGCCAGTCCGGTGGCAAGCGCCGGGGCGCGCCCGTGAATGCCATGCATCCCGTAGGTGTCCATGTAGTACGCGAACCGGCCCGCGCACCCGATCCCCGTGATGAACACGATCTTGTGCGGCGGGATCCCGAGCTCTGGCATGAACTGCTGGACGGCCGAAAGCACCGCGTAGTCGCCGCAGCCTGGGCACCAACGGGTCTCTTGGTCTGACTGGAAGTCGGCCTTGGTCAGCGCTTCGGGGGCGCCGCCGTTTCCGTTCTTCGCCACCGTCGTCATGCGGCGGCCCTCTCCGCGATCTCCTTCTCGATCTCGGCGGCGAAGATCGGCTGGCCCTCGACCTTGCAGAACGACTCGACGTCGACCAGGAACCGGGACCGCAGGAGCATCGCCAGCTGCCCGGAGTTCATCTCCGGCACCAGCACCCGGTCGAATGCCCTGAGCACATCGCCGGTGTTCGCCGGCAGCGGGTTGAGGTGGTGGATGTGCGCGGTGGCCACCTTGTGACCTTCCTGCCGAGCGCGGCGCGCTCCGGCTCGGATCGCTCCCTCGCTCGATCCCCAGCCGATGACCAGCAGCCTGGCGTCGGAGTCGGCGTCAACCTCGAGCGGCGGCACGTCGTCGGCTATGCCCGCCACCTTGGCCTCCCGCAAGGCAGTCATCCGGGCGTGGTTGGCGGCGTCGTAGGAGATGTTGCCGGTGACGTCCGCCTTCTCCAGGCCCCCGATTCGGTGCTGAAGGCCCTCGGTCCCCGGCAGCGCCCAGGGGCGCGCCAGCCGATCGTCGCGGACGTAGGGCTGGAACGCCTGATCCGGCCGGGGGCGGGCAAATGCGGGGTCGATCTCCGGGACGTTCTCCACGGACGGGATCCGCCATGGCTCGGAGGAGGAGGCCAGGAACGTGTCGGATAGCAGGATGACCGGCGTCCGGTAGCGGATCGCGATCCGCACCGCGTCGAATGCGGCATCGAAGCAGCCCCCGGGAGTGCTGGGGGCAATCACCGGCAGCGGCGACTCCCCGTGGCGGCCGTAGAGCGCCATCAGGAGGTCGGCCTGCTCGGTCTTGGTCGGCATCCCGGTGGAAGGGCCGGCGCGCTGCACGTCGACCACGATCATCGGCAGCTCGAGCGCCACCGCCAGGCCGATCGTCTCGGCCTTGAGGTCCATGCCGGGCCCGCTGGTGGCCGTGACCCCGATCCGGCCGCCGAAGGCGGCGCCAAGCGCCATGCCGGCAGCCGCGATCTCGTCCTCAGCCTGGATCGTCGCCACGCCGAATCGCTCCTGGCGGGAGAGCTCGTGCAGGAGCTCCGAGGCCGGGGTGATGGGGTAGCTCGCCAGCAGCAGCGGCAGGCCGCTGCGAACGCTTGCCGCGATCAGCCCCAGGCTGAGCGCCTTGGTCCCGTTGACGTTCCGGTAGACGCCGGGCGGGACGTCCGTGGCCCGCGGCACGCGGTACTGGACGTCGAGCAGCTCGGTCGTCTCGCCAAAAGACCACCCGGCCTTGAACGCGGCCAGATTGGCCTGTGCCACAGCGGGCTTGGAAGCGAACTTCTGCTCGATCCACCGTTCGGTCACGTCCGTCGGCCGCCCGTACAGCCACGAGAGGACGCCGAGCGCGAACAGGTTCTTGGCCCGGCCCGCGTCGCGCGTCGAGGCTCCCTCGATGGCCTCAACGGCGCGCGTGGTCAGCGTGGTCATGGGGATCCGGTGCACGCGATAGGCGCCGAGCGAGCCGTCCTCCAGCGGGTTCGACTCGTAGCCGGCCTTCTCCAGGTTGCGCTTGGTGAACGAATCCTCGTTGGCGATCACCGTCGCGCCGGCCTCCAGCTCTCCGAGATTGGCCTTGAGCGCGGCGGGATTCATGGCCACCAGTACGTTCGGAGTGTCCCCCGGGGTGAGGATGTCGCGAGAGGCGAAGTGGATCTGGAACGCCGAGACGCCGGCGAGAGTGCCGGCCGGGGCGCGGATCTCGGCCGGGAAGTTGGGCAGCGTCGCCAGGTCGTTTCCCAGGACGGCCGTGGCGTCCGTGAACCGCGTTCCGGCGAGCTGCATGCCGTCGCCGGAGTCTCCGGCGAACCGCACCACCACCCGCTCGCGATCTTCGACTGTCTTCGTCACGACGTTGCCTGCTTACTAATTGTAGGTGCGCCGTCCGATGGCTCGGTCTGGGCCGCCTCGGGCGGCTCGCCTGGACCGCCGTGCGGGCGCTGAGGAGGCGG
>DAIPIC010000088.1:0-13151 GCA_036771025.1 Solirubrobacteraceae bacterium | reverse complement strand
CGAGTTCACGAAGCTGTTGATCTCGTGCGTGAACACGGGGATGATCGCCCAGACCAGCAGCGCCACCAGCCCTATGCCGATCACCAGCCCCAGGAGAACCCCAATCGGGCGTGGAACGTGGAAGCGCTCGAGCATCGTCGCGAACGACGACAGTGGCAGAGCGATGATGATGACGATCAACACCGCGAGAATGAGCGTGATCAGCTGCTCGAAGACGAGCCCCGCGACGACCAGGCCGAACGCGAGCAGCACCGCCTTGTACACGGCCGCCGGGGTCAGTTTTGGCTCCGCCATCCCGACGCGTATCTTCCCGCTTGGACTCCCTTTGAGTCTCAAGCGACGTTTCACGCCGTGAGCGCGAAGGTCGGCTACCGGGCCGTACTCCTGGCTGCTGCGCTCACTCTGCTGGCGCTCGTGGTTCAGCAGCTGATCACGTTGCTGTTGGCCCTCGCCCTGACCGTGATCATCGCGCTACCGCTTTCGAAGACCGCCGACTTCGCGCAACGCCACCACGTCCCGCGGGTGTTCGGAGCACTGGCCGGGCTGCTGCTCGTCGTGGGCTCGATCGTCCTGCTTGCCTATTTCATCGTTCCGGCGTTCGTGGACCAGGTCAAGGACTTTGCGAACACGCTGCCACACACGATCGATCGAACCGAGCGCTACATACACGGTCTCACCGGAGTGAAGAAGCAGACGCTGGCCAACGAAGTAACACACTTCGTCCAGGGCTACACACACAATCCGGAGAAGCTGATCGCACCGCTGGAGAGCGTCGGGCTGAGTGTGGTCGGAATCGTGGCCGGGTTGGTGGTGGTCATCATCACCGCGCTTTACATCGCGATCAGTCCCGGACCGCTGACGAGCGGGATACTCGCGCTGCTTCCCATCGAGCGCCGCGACCTGGCCCGGCGGGTCATGTCTCGGATCGCCACCTCGTGGCGCGGGTGGCTACAGGCGATCGCGATCGACATGCTGGTGCTCGGCGGGCTGCTGTATCTGGGGATGCGGCTCGTGGGCCTTCCGTTCGCGCTCGGGTTCGCGGTCTTCTCGGCCGTACTGACGGTGATCCCCAATTACGGGTCGATCATCAGCGCGGTGCCCCCCATCCTGCTGGGGCTGTCGATCTCCCCCGGGAAGGCGGCGCTCGTGCTGGTGGTGTATGTGATCGTCAACCAGATCGAGGGAAACCTGATCCTGCCGATCGTGATGTCGCGGACGGTCGACCTGCACCCGGCGGTAGTGGCCATCGGGGTGCTGGTGATGGCTCAGCTGTTCGGCCTCATCGGGGTCATCATCTCGATCCCCCTCATCTCTCTGTTCATCATCCTGGTCGAGGAGCTGTGGATCGCGCCACAGGAGGCTGCTTACCTGCCGGCCATCGTCGGCGAGGCCGAGCCCGGCGCGCCCTGAGGACGCGCTTCGAGTGCTCCGTCCAGCAGCGACTCGACGGCGGGGCGGGCCTCCTCGTACCAGTCCGGAACGAGTCCCAGTCGCAGGCGCCGGTCGAGGACGTCGTCGACGTTCAGGGCCCCCTCTCTTTCGATCGCGGCTACGGCCTCGATGGCGAGCGCCGGCAGCCCCGGCACCAGGGGCGCCAGCCATTCGGGCCGGTCTTCGGCCCGTGCCACAAGGTCCAGGGACTCGACTCCGAACCGCCGCCACAGCCTGGGCGGTATCCCCCGCGGCGGCTGCATCGCTCGCGGGGGCGCACCGACCAGCGGGAGCGCCTCGGTGCGACAGGGGCCGGCCCCGACTCCGGGGCGGGCGGCGATGCGGTCCACAGCATCCTGCGCCATCTGGCGGTAGGTGGTGAGCTTGCCGCCCACCACGGTCAGGACGCCGGAGGCCGGATCCTCGAGCACGGCGTGCCGTCGCGAGAGATCGGCAGTGGCCGTGGGCCCGTCGCGGCTCGAGTCGAGCAGCGGGCGGAGCCCGGCGTAGCGACCGACCACATCCTCGCGCTGAAGCGGTCGGTTCAGCGCCAGTGAGATCGTCTCCAGAAGGAATCGCTCCTCCTCGTCGCTCACCGGCGGTGCGTCCGGGGGCTCCCCCTGAAATGGATCATCGGTGAGCCCGATCAGCACCAGGCCGTCCGAGCGTGGAACGGCGAACACGAACCTTCCGAAGCGCCCCGGAACCGGGACGGTCATCATCGCCCTGGGTCTTCCGAGCCGCTCGGCCGGCACCAGCACGTGGGCCCCCTTGCTCGGTCGCAGCTCGATTCCGCCCACCAGGCGGTCGCCCCAGACTCCGGTGGCGTTGACCACGTGCCGGGCTCGGACGTGGAACGGCTCGTCCCCGATCAAATCGCGAGCGTCGGCCCCATCATCGGTGAGCTCGTTCACCTCACAGTAGGTACAGATCCGAGCACCGAGCGCGGCCGCGGTCCGGGCCAAGGCTACGACCAGTCTGGCGTCGTCCTCGAGCTGGCCGTCCCAGGCGAGGATCGCGCCGCGCAGTCCGTCCATCTTCACCGCCGGCATCCACAATCTGATCTCCTCCGCTCCCACGTGCCGTGCCCCCGGCAGCCGCCGTCGGCTGGTCCCCGACAGAGCGCGCATCGCGTCCCCAACCCGGATGCCGGCTCCCAGCGCCAGCGCGTCGGGGCGCGGGAAGCGACCGTATACCGGCGCCAACTGCGGCAGCGCCCGCACCATGTGCGGGGCGGTGACGTTGGCCAGCGTGGCTCGCTCCCGGGCCGACTCCCATGCCACGTCGAGCTGGAGCTTGGCCAGGTAGCGAAGCCCGCCGTGCGCAAGCTTCGAGCTGAAGCGACTGGTGCCGTTGGCCAGATCGCGCCGTTCGAGCAACGCGACGGACAGTCCGCGGCTGACCGCGTCCAGCGCCACGCCGGCGCCGGTGATGCCCCCGCCCACCACCAGCAGATCGACGGGCACTCCGCCCGCCAGCGCTTCGACGTCTCTCTTGCGCCGCGACGCCCCGAGGAAGGTCGGCGCTCCGCGCGGTCCCTGCTCGCCCCTCGAGCTCATCCCAGCAGCACTCCGGGGTTGAGCATGCCGCCCGGGTCGAGCGCGCCCTTGACGGCTCGCAGCGCCTCGATCGCCAGCGGACCGACCTCGCGCTCGTAGTGCACGCGGTGGTCGGTCCCGACCCCATGGTGGTGGGTGATGGAGCCACCGGCGCCGAGGATGGCATCGCTCGCGGCTGACTTGGCGGCGTTCCATTGGGCCACCGGATCGTCGAGCTGGGCGGCCCCAACCGTGAAGTAGAGGGACGCGCCCGACGGATAGACGTGAGAGACGTGGCAGAGGACCACCGGCGGGGTTCCCAGCTCGGTCAGCGCCTGGCGCAACGCCTGGCCGACGGCGTGGTAGAGGTTCGCGATCCCGGACCAGAAAGTTGCGGTCTCCAGCGTCTCCACGAGAGCGCCGGCCTCCAGCAGTGCGTCGCGGAGGTAAGGGCCCCTGTAGCGGCCCTCGAGCCACTCATCGCCGGCCGCCGGGTCGGGTTCGGCAGACAGCGCTCGCATGATGGCGCCGATCGCGCCGCGACGGCGCTCGACGTCCTCCGCGGTCCCTTCGTAGCCGGTGATGGCCAGCGCGCCCGAGCCGCCCGACCCATCTCCGAGGTGGGCCGGCCGCGTCAGGTTGACGGCCGTCTCAGCCTCGTCCGAGAGCCTCAGCACGGCCGGCAGCGGCCCGTCCTGGGCCAGGCGGCGCAGGGCCGCGCAGCCGGCCGCGAAGGAGTCAAACCGCCATCCCTCATACACGCGCGCGAGCGGAACCGGACACACCTCGACACGAATCGCCGTTATGACCCCGAAGGTCCCCTCGGATCCCAAGAAGAGCTGGCGCAGATCCGGGCCAGCCGCCGATTTGGGCGCCCGCCCGACCTCGATGGGCCCCCGTGGTGTGGCGACTCGCAGCCCAACCACGCGCTCGTCGAACCGCCCATAGCCGGCGGACGCTTGGCCGCTCGAGCGGGCGGCCGCGAAGCCGCCAATCGACGCGTACTCGAAGGACTGGGGATGGTGGCCGATGGTGTAGCCGCGCTCGGCGAGCAGGGTCTCGGCATCCGGCCCGCGCAGCCCGGGCTCGAGCGTGGCGGTTCTGGACTCCTCATCCAGCTCCAACAGCCTGTCCATGCGTTGGAGATCGAATGCCACGACGGTCCCGAAGCCCTCTCGCCGTGGCTCCAAGCCGCCCACGACCGAGGTCCCGCCGCCGAACGGCACCACCGCGATTCGAGCCGAGCTGCATACGTAAAGCAGCTCCAGCACCTGCTCGTGCGAGGCGGGAAGAACGACCGCGTCCGGCGCGTCGCCGACGTCTCCCGAGCGGATGCGCAGCAGATCGGTCGTCGACTTGCCCCGGGTATGCAGCAGCCGACTGTGGTCATCGAGACGCACGTTCTCGGCGCCGACGATCGCCGACAGCGTCTCCTGTTCCCGCTCGCCCAATGTGACGGGAGGCAGACCCAGGTCCTCGGTCCCCACGGCCGGAGTCGGTCGTCGCACTCCGAGAGCGCCGCGCAGCAGCTCGATAGCCGCCTCCGAGAGGGCGGACGCCTGCTGTGGATCGCCCCATCCGGACCAGCGCATCTCCCGGGCGGTCATGGGCTCGGCGCGAGCGCGCCGTGAAGCGCCGTCTCGAGCTCGGCCAGGAGCTCGGCTCTAGTCGCACCCGAGATGGTCGATGCGGAGAACACGAATGACTGCTCGATCAGCAGGACGATGGCCGCCAGCGCGCGCACCTTCCCTGGCCGGACGGACCCGTCCGTCTGACCCTCGGCGATCGAGCGTTCGACCAGGGCCAGACCGACGCGCTGCGTCCCTCCCAGGCGCTCGAGCACGTAGGGGGCCAACAGCTCGGGCTCGGCCGCCCGCACCTTGCGGAACAGCGGATTGGCCGGCAACTGGCGTGCGATCAGCACCAGCGCCGCCACCAGCCTGTCGCGTGCATGCTCGCCTCCCGCCTCCTCGGCGACGTGCTCGAGCAGCGTTCCGAACTCGAGCGTCATGAGCGCGCGCATCAGGTCGTGCAGGTCGCCGAAGCGGTTGTAGACGGTCATCCGGCTGACGCCGGCCCGCCGGGCCACATCCGACAACGTGGTCCGCCTCACGCCGAAATCGAGTACGGCTGCGCGTGCCGAGGAGAGGATCGCCTCGGCGGTCTCGTCGTCTGTTGTTCCGCTGCCGACTGCTAATGCCATCGAGTCGTTGCCCAGACGGTATGACATTTGATGTCTAAATGTCAATCAGGCGGGGCGCACCGGGAGGGATCGGGCAGCGGGACCGCGATCGGGACCGGCAGCAATTAGTGTTCGCGTGGCTGACCGCCCGAGCGAAAGGAGCGAGCATGGGACAGCCGGTCGTGCACTTCGAGGTGATCGGGAAGGACGCCGAGAAGCTCCAGTCCTATTACGGGGAGCTGTTCGGCTGGGAGATGGACGCCGACAACCCGATGAAGTACGGGATGATCTCCCGCGAGGGAAACGTCAATGCCGAAGGCGCTGGCATCGGCGGGGGAGTCGGCGGTGGGATGCCGAACTACGACGGCCACGTCACGTTCTACGTCGAGGTCCCCGACATCGAGGAGGCCCTGCAGAAGGCGGAAAGCCTCGGGGGCAAGCGGGTCATGGGGCCGGCGACGCCCGAAGGCTCACAGGTCGAACTAGGTCAGTTCACGGATCCCGAGGGACATCTGGTCGGAGTTGTGAGGAGCATCTAGCGCCGCACCGGGGGGCTCCGTCCCGGTAGCCTGCCCCGGCTGATGTTGCATCGAAAGCTGACGATGCTGGCGGCGGCGGGGTGCGTGGTGGTGCTCGCCATGTGGGCGGCGCCGGCGTCGGTCGCCGCCACCCGTTTGGGGGTGGCGCCGCACCTGCCCAGAGGAGCGAACGTGCTGGGGCTTTTGTCCGGAGGGACCCGGATGAACGTGACCGTGGCGCTGCGCCCTCGCGATCCCGCCGGGCTTCAGTCGTACGCCGCCCAGGTCTCGACGCCCGGCTCGAGCCTCTACGGGCAGTACCTCACGCCGGCCCAGTTCGCCGCTCGGTTCGGGGCCACGTCCTCTCAGATCAGCCAGGTGTCGTCGTCGCTCCGTGCTCACGGGCTCTCCCCCGGCCCCGTCAGCCCCAACGGCCTCTCGATTCCAGTGAGTGCCACGGCCGGCCAGGTCGAGCATGCCTTCTCCCTTTCGTTGCTCCGGGTGGCGCTGTCGGGAAGCCGCACGGCGATCGCCAACAGCGTCGCTCCGCTGCTCGATGCCAACGTCGCGAACGTCGTCCAGAGCGTCGTCGGGATCGACACTCTGGCTCGGCCGCAGCCGCTGCTTCAGCGCTCGTCGCAAAGGGCCGCGCGGTCGAGCGCGAGAGCCCATGTGCTCACCGGCGGCCCCCAACCGTGCGCCTCTGTCCGGGCTGCGCAGGGCAGCCAGGGTGGGTTCACCACCGATCAGATCGCCTCGGCATACGGGCTGTCGGGCCTGTACCTGACCGGCAATCAGGGCGCCGGTCAGACGATCGTCCTCTATGAACTGGAACCCTACGATCCGAACGACGTCGGGGCCTTTCAATCGTGCTACGGGACCCACGCTCAGATCGCGAACGTTCCGGTGGACGGCGGCGCCGGCGGAGGACCGGGCGCCGGTGAGGCCGCGCTTGACATCGAGCAGGCGATCGGCTTTGCGCCGGGCGCAAACATCCTGGTCTACGAAGGCCCCAATTCGAACGCCACTGGCCCGGGGTCGGGGTACTACGACACCTGGAACGCGATCATCAGCCAGAACCGCGGGCAGGTCGTATCCGCCTCATGGGGTCAGTGCGAGGCCCTGGAGCCCGTGGGCGACGCCCAGGCTCTCGGAGTGCTGTTCGCGGAAGCCGCGGCACAGGGGCAGACGGTCGTCTCCGCGTCCGGCGACGATGGCTCGGAGGGCTGTAACAACCCGCCCGGCCAGGGGCCTGCCGACTACTCGCTGGCGGTCGGCGACCCCGGAAGCCAGCCGTTCGTCACGGGAGTCGGCGGGACAAGCTTGGAGTCGCTCGGTCCGCGTCCGCTGGAACAGGTGTGGAACAACGGCGGCAGCCCGTTGGCCGCGACGGTGGCGCCGGGTGCCACCGGCGGAGGGATCTCCTCGCGGTGGCGGATGCCCTCCTACCAGTCGGGTGCCCCGGGATGGCTGGGCGTGGTTCAGCAGTTTTCGACGAGCGCCTACTGCGGTGGCGGCCCTGGCTATTGCCGCCAGGTGCCGGACGTGGCCGCCAATGCCGATCCCGTCACCCCCTACCTGATCTACTGGAACGGCTCGGGTGCCGTCAACGGAGCCCCCAGGGGATGGCAGGGCATCGGCGGGACCAGCGGAGGCACGCCCCTTTGGGGGGCGGTGCTCGCCCTGGCCAACGCCTCCAGCGCGTGTCAGGGGTTGCGGGTCGGGTTCGCGAACCCCCTGCTCTACAACGCCGCGGCCGGCGCGTACGGAAGCGCCTTCAACGACATCTCGGTGGGCAACAACGACTTCACGGGGACCAACGCCGGGCGGTATCCGGCCAGTCCGGGTTACGACATGTCCACCGGCCTGGGCAGCCCCAACGCCGCCTCGCTGGTCGGCGCCATGTGCGTGCACGCCGTGCAGACCCGCGTGGTGCGCCCGCCGACGATCTCGGCCGTCTCGCTGTCCGGCGTGCGGCGCGCGCGCCCCAAGCTCGGGCTCACCGTGACCGCGGGTCAGAACGCGCCGGCCGTCAAGCGTCTCGCCATCCGCCTCCCGAGCACGCTGCGCTTCGGGCAAAAGCCGCGGGCCATCACGGTTATCGGTCCGAACCGGAACCGGGCGCGCTTCAGCTGGAGCCTGCGCCGTGGAGTGCTCACGATCACCCTCAAGAGCAGCAAAAGCCAGATCAAGGTGACGATCAGCTATGCCGCCATCACCGCGACCTCACGCCTGGTTGCGGCCGCGCGCCGTGGGCGCGCGGGCAAGCAGCGGATCAGCTTCACGGTCAGCGACATGCGGTGGCACCCGACAGCGCTGAGCGCATCGGTCAAGCCCAGGAACTAAGGAGGTAGGCCATGCCAGTGATCACCGGCTCGTCATCGGCCGAGGTGAACGCGCCTATCGAGCGCTGCTGGGAGGTGGTCGAGGACGTGGCGGGGGCGCCGGAATGGCAGGGCGGTTTGGTGCAGCTCGAGGTGATCGAGCGCGACGAGCAGGAGCGGCCGCTTATCTGCGACGCACTGAGCGACGTCAAGGTGCGCAAGGTCCGGACCCGCCAGCGGTTCACCTACGAACCGCCGGACCGGCTGTCGTGGAAGATGATCGACGGCGAGCTCGAGTCCATGGAGGGCTACTGGGAGCTCGAAGATCTCGGCGACGGTCGCACCCGAGCGACGTACGGGCTGGCGGTTGACCCCGGCCGGATGGGGCTACTGGCGCGCGGGCCACTCGAGCGAGCCGCGCGGGCCATCCTCGTAGACCCCAGGGCAAAGGAGCTCGCGCGGCGGGTGGAGCGAGGCTAGGCGGCGGTCGTCAGCCAAGCGTGTCGTTCCGACTACGCGTGCATTTCCTCCCAACCCCAACCACGGCCGCGGCGCAAGGGGAGATTCGCATCAGTGGAGCGCAAAAGATCCACGCGCTGGTGAGAGTGTTCGGGGAATCGACGTTTCGCACGCCCTGAGAGCGCGCCGGCGGCGGCTCGGCCGTGGGGAGCGGCTAGGTCGTGGGGAGTGGCTCGGCCGTGGGGAGTGGCTCGGCCGTGGGGAGCGGCTAGGTCGTGGCGGCGGCTAGGCCGCGGTGGTCAGCTCGTCGTCGGAGTAGCGGCGGGCGACATCCTGGAGGATTCCGATCATCGCCTGGGCGGCCGGCGCCGCTCCGCGGCCTCCCGTTGTGGCCGCGATCACCTGCCGCGTCGGGCTGCGCGGCGCGAGCGCCCGGACGACGATCCCTTGATGGACCCGGGTCAACGCCAGCCGGGGGATAAGCGCCACCCCCACGCCGGCCGCCACCAGCCCCTGCACGGTCTCGTAGTCGTCTGACTCGAACGTCACGTTTGGTTCGAAGCCCGCCGCCAGGCAGGACCGGACGACGTGCCGAGCGCATGGGCTTGAGGCCGAGGTCTGCACCCAGTCCTCGTCGCGTAGGTCGAGGAGCCTGAGCGCTCGCTTGCGGGCCAATGGGTGGTCGGCGGGCAGCGCGACGTGCATCGGATCGTCCAGAAGCTTCGCCGAGCGCAGCCCGGCTCCCGGCCGCTCTCGCACGCCGGAGAATTCGAACAACAGCGCCAGGTCGAAATCGCCCGCTTTGAGCCGTGGAGCCATGTCCTCCGGCTCCCCTTCGGCCAGCGTCAGCGAGATCCCCGGATAGGTGGCCCGGAAGGCCGCCACGGCCAGCGGCATCAGCGTGGCCCCCGCGGACGGGAACGAGGCCACGCGCAAGCGACCGCTGCGGACGCCGAGAACAGCCGCCAGGTCGGCTTCGGCCGCATCGACACGGCCGAAGATCTCCTCGGCGTGGGCGACCAGAGTGGCGCCCGCGGGGGTGGGGCGCACCCCCCTGCGGTCACGGACCACTAGCGCTGTCCCGGTCTCGGACTCCAAGCGCGCGATCGCCTGCGAGACGGCGGACTGGGTGTATGACAGCGATTCGGCGGCAGCCGAGAACGAGCCCTTGGAGACGACCTCGCTGAGAACCTTGAGCCGGCCTAGATGCAGCATAAGCAACGCTTATCTTAGAGATGATCAAGTTTATTAGAACTGATGGCAGGTGGATGCAATCCTCGCGTCGAACTTCAAGCGCGCAGCCAGACCTGCCCAAATCACCTGGAGAGCACCATGGCGACCAAAGCGATTGTCTCCTACGACGACACCCCCAACGACCACGACGCACTCATGCTCGGCCGCGTGCTGGCCGAAGCCGGGGTGGAGCTCACGCTCGCCTATGTGCGCCACACCACGCAGACCGAGCGCCGCCGCGAGGAGCTCGAGGAGCACGAGGCACACGCCCTGCTCGAGCGTGGCGCCCGCTGGCTCGACGGGATCGACGCCGAGCGCCGCGTCGTAGTCAGCGGCTCGACCGCGGAGGGCCTCAAGTGGCTGGCCGAGGAGGAGGACGCGGACATTCTCGTGTTCGGGTCCGACTACCGGACGCCACCCGGTCACGTCGTCCCGCAACGCTCCGCCGAGAAGCTGCTCGAAGGCGGCGCGACGGCCGTCGCCATCGCCCCCGCGGGGTACTGCGGCCTGGGTGCGGAGGATCACCGGATCCGGACCATCGGTGTGCTTGCCGCGCCCGGCGATGATGCGACGATCGCCACCGCACGGGAGCTCTCGGATTCGTTCGCCGCGACGCTCACTCGCGATGAGCCGCGGGTGGATCTGCTGGTCGTCGGATCCCGTCCCGAGGCCCAGGAGGGCCGGGTGATGATCTCGGCGCAGTCCGAGAGAGCGATCGAGGAAGCCACTGCGCCGGTGCTCGTCGTGGCCCGGGGCGTGCCCCTGAGCTTCCCCGCCCTGGCAGCCGCGGCGTAGGCATCCGAGAACCGGCGGGGCGCCCCGGGTACCGTTTCCGGGATGCCCCGCTTTTGGTTCTGGATGCAGGTCGTAACCGTCGTGTTCGTCGTTGCGGGCATGGTGATCGCGATCACGCGGCTGGCATAGGATCACGTCGGTGTTTGCCTCGATCCTGGTGGGCACGGACGGATCGGATACCGCCACTACCGCGGTCAGGTACGCGATCGACCTGGCCCGGGAGCTAGGCGCACGCCTTCAGATCGTGAGCGCCTACGAACCGGTGCCCGTCGACCGTCTACGTAGAGAGGGCCTGGAGGCGCCCCAGGACCTGGAGTGGACCGTCAACCCGCGCGAGGACGTGCTGGCGTTACTCGAGGAGGCCACCGGCGAAGCGCAGACGGTGGGCGTCGCCGAGGTGCAGACGTTCGCCCGACAGGGGGACGCCGCCGATGCGATCCTCGATGTCGCCGAGGAGCAGCGCACCGATCTGATCGTGGTTGGCAACAAGGGGATGACCGGCGCCAAGCGTTTCCTGCTGGGGTCGGTGCCGAACAAGGTCTCACATCACGCCCCTTGCTCTGTGCTGATCGTGCGAACCACCTAGGCCCGTGTGCGGGCGGTGGGGGATCGCCCGGTAGCCGCTCCGGCGTCGATCAGGCCGTAGCCAGAGCTGGGGTTTGGACGGGCGGAGCTGTCGAGCGGACGAGCGGTCTGCTCGAGACGGGCGATGATCGCCTGGGGCGACGGGTGCCGACCTACAACGCCGCTGGCTATCACGAGCGCCGCCGTGGCCGCGACCTCGGCGGCCGCCATCGAGGTGCCGTAGACGCCCGCCTGGTATCCGAATCGCCGGGGGTCCGAGCGGGTAGCGAACGTCAGCTGGCTTATCGACGGCAGGCTGCGATCCGGGTGGCAGCTGGGTCCGCTGCTCGAGTCGTCGTCGCCCCCCGGCGCCACCAACGTGAGGCCTGGCCCCGTATCCGAGTACCAGGCCAAGCACCGATCGGCGGTGGTCGCGCCGACGGCCACCACGCCAGATACTCGCGCGGGGTATGCGATTTGGTTGCTTGCGTCGTTACCGGCGGCGCCCACGATCAGAACCCCACGGCGCTGAGCGAAGTGGATGGCGCCGATGAGGTCGGGGATATCGCCGGCCCCGACGCCGATTCCGAATTCGAGGCTCAGGTTGATGATCTGGGCGCCGTGCGTGGCGGCATAGCGGACGCCTCGGGCGATCGTGGCGGCGTCGCCGGTGCCGCCAGCGCCGAGGACCCGCACCGGCATGAGCGTCGCGCCGTAGGCAAGCCCTGTCAGCGCGACGCCGTTGTTGGTGGCCTCGGCGATCTCTCCGGCCACGAACGTCCCGTGGCCTTCGCGATCCAGCGGATAGGCGTTGTTGGCCACGAAGTCATAGGGGTGAACGAAATGCGTGCCCGTGAAATCGGGTGACTTGCGGTAGCCGCCCCAGCTCCGGTAGGCGACGCCTGTGTCGAGCAACGCCACGACCACTCCGCGTCCCCCGGGGCGGCGATCGGCTCTGAGGTTTGCCCAGGCCGCCGGCGCGTTGACGCCTGCACCGGCGAGGAAGTTCCACTGCATCTTCTGCCAGCCACCGCGCTGCCGGGCGCGGCCGGGGTCATTGGGGATCCACGAGCCGGCGATGTGAGCCACGTAGTTTGGAACGGCGAAGGCGATTCCGGGAATGGCCCTCAGCCTGGCGAGCGCTTGGGGAACGCTTTCGCCGGCCGGGACCCGCAGGATCGCCGTGCCCGGTCCGGGCGGCGGCGCCGCCGAGGCGCGAACGCCCATGGTTCTCAGCCGAGCCGCTGCGCGCGTGCGTGTGGGCGCCGCGGCGTATCCCACCACGACCTCCCCGGGTACGTAGGCGGGCGGGGAGGAGGGCTGCCTGGCGTGGGGAGCAGCTCCGGCGGAGGGCCCTGCGGTGACCAGCATCACGACCGCGGCTACGGTCGCCAGCGGGACCGCGGTCAGGCGAGCTATCGATCGCAGGCCGCCTATCACGGGATGAGCGCCGGCGTCCGACGTGCGCGGGGGGTTCCCGGACGGGCTCTTAAGGCATCATCGGGTGTCCCCCCGGTGGGACCCGCACTCCCTCCGTTTGCGTGAGCTCTCATTTCTTCCCCCGCGATGAGTACTTCATGCGGCTTGCGCTGCGCGAGGCAGCCCGAGCCCTTGAACACGACGACGTACCGATCGGTGCGGTGGTCGTGCGCGAAGGGGAGGTGATCGGCGCCGGGCATAACGAACGCGAGGTTCGGGCAGATCCGACGGCGCACGCCGAGATGATCGCGCTCCGTGAGGCCGCGCGCGCCCTGGGGACGTGGCGAGTTCTGGATGCCGTGATGTATGTGACCCTCGAGCCTTGCCCGATGTGCGCGGGGGCGATCGTGCTCGCCCGGATCCCGCGACTGATCTTTGGCGCGCTTGATCCAAAGGGCGGCGCCGCCGGCAGCGTCCTCGATGTGCTCGGCGAACCTCGCCTCAACCACCGCCCGACCGTTCAGGGCGGACTGCTGGCCGGCGAATGCGCCGAGCTGCTGCAGGCGTTCTTCGCGCCGCGGCGTTGAGGTTCCGGCGCGGCGGTCTGAGCGCGCCCAGAGTCTCTAACGTGTTGGCCACAACCGGAGAGGTGGCAGAGCGGTTGAATGCGCCGGTCTCGAAAACCGGT
>DAIPIC010000087.1:0-13152 GCA_036771025.1 Solirubrobacteraceae bacterium | reverse complement strand
AACCGGCGCTGGTTCTTGAGCGCCGACCGCCTGTAGGGCCACAGGATGTAGCCCTCGTAGAGGACGGCGTCGGCGATCGCGCGCACCGAGTGGGAGCTCATCGCTCTGCCCCGCCGAGCAGCGAGTCCATCGCCGCGTCCCAACTCTCAAGCGAGTGCCGCGCCTTGTACGAAGCGAGCCGCTTGAAGTTCTCGCGTCCAAGCCGCAGCCAGGCGCTGTCCGGGAAGTGGCGGTCCATCGCCTCGCGCCATACCGCCATCGGCAGCGGATACTCGGCCTCGCTGTCCAGGGAGATCCGGGCGGTCTGAAGCGCGCCGCCCGTGCCGGCGAAAAACACCGAGCCGCTGAAGAGAAACTCGAGCGGCACCTCCCCATCGTCAAGCGCGGCGAAGTAGCGGGCCGCCGTGACCTCGAGGTCGTAGGTACACGGAATTGGCACGCCGAGGGAGGTCGAGCCTCGGAACGGCGGCACGATCAGAGTCGTGCGCGTCCACGGCAGCGTCCGGAGCGTCGTGGCCCAGCGATCGGGGGTCCCGAACAGCTCCAGCAGGCGATCGGACGACGCGGAGTCGTAGTCGCGCCTGCGCGCCGCGATCTGGATCTGGACGTCGAGCATGATCGAGCGCACGTCGCGATCCTCATCTGACGAGATGGCAAGTCCAAACCTCAGCGTTGGGACCGCGGCGTGCGAGACGCTCTCGGCGCCTTCAACCTCGAAGCTGAGATCCGGCGCGCGGAGGGCCGCTATCCCGGCGAGAGGTTCGGCATGCTGGGATCGATCGGTTCGTGGGCCTTCGGATTGACCCCCGTGGACCGGCGGGCGGTGGAGGTCCCATCGGAGTTGTGCCCTTCCATCTTCTCGTAGCTCCCCTTCGCGTTTCCCTGCTGGATCCCAGGGGTGTGCGCGGGAAGGTCCGGTGTCACCTCCTGCTGGCCGACGTTGATATTCGGCATCCCTTCTCCTTTCCTCGGCTGGTTTCATCTAGACGCTCTCGGCGGCACTGTCCAGTTCGGCAAAGAAGCGTTCGATCTCGAGCCACACCTCCTTGCCTCCAGTGAACCCGCGCCAGTGGGTGCGGATCACCGCGACGAGCCGGTAGCAGTCCTCGATCGGGACGATCCAGCCGTCGCGCCTATCACCGATCCGGTTGACCAGCAGCGCCTCGACATCCGGAGTCATCTGCTCGAGCTCCGGGTTGGCGTCCTCGATCTCGCGCCAGGCCGTCAGCCCGAGCTGCGACTCGGTTGGCCCCATCGGGCTGGGGTAGAAGGCCACCACCCGTCCGGCGCGCGAGCTGCGGTAGAAGCACGCCATCTCCACCGGGATTCGCAAGCGCTCCCAGCTCTGATCGTCGAGCTCAAAACGATCGAGGCGGCGTCGCCGCTCGGGGACCAGCCGATACCGCCCACCGCCCGCCGCCTCGCGGTCGAACAGCAGCGAGCACGCCCGGCAGGCGCACATCAGCTGGCGGGTGTCCAGGTCGAGCAGGTGCCGGTGTGTTGCGGCGATCGATTCTCCGCACAGTTCGCAGTGCTCCTGGGACTGAGACTCGGAGCCCTGTGCGGTCGCGGCCTGACCGCTGCGCTGGGCCACTGCCCGCAGCCGCGGCGAGGCAAGCCCACGCTTGGGCGGGAAGGGGGGCTTGGGACGCGGGCGCCGCGTCTTGCCACCGGGCCGCGCCGGAGGCTCAAGCCGCGCTGACGACACCGACCCTCACCAGTCCGTCCTCACCTTCCAGCAGCGGCACCGGCTCGAGGTGAAGCTGGGGCGAGTCGAGGCATCGCCCGGCGCGAACCACGTCGTAGCGCATCCCGCACTCCGGGCAGGCCAGCTCAACACCGGTCAGCGACGCATCCTCGAGCGAGCCCTCACAGGCAGCGCACAGCGGCCTGTAACCGTAGTAGCGCCCTGCGGCCGAGGCGAACAGGATAGGCTCGCCGCCGACCTGCTTGACCGCCAGCCCGCTGTCCCCGAGCTCCTTGAGCGCGCCGGCCGTCCGCCACCCCGAGTCGAGCGCGGATGACAGCTCGATCTGGAGCAGAGCGGGCTCCGGCCCGGCGCCATCATCCTCCGCGAGCACTTCCTCGATCTCGGGCGCTGCCTTACGAATCGCGTTCTCGACC
Source organism: Solirubrobacteraceae bacterium (assembly GCA_036771025.1). GTDB lineage: Bacteria > Actinomycetota > Thermoleophilia > Solirubrobacterales > Solirubrobacteraceae > Palsa-465. The sequence goes on along the minus strand of DAIPIC010000087.1, from coordinate 11,028 downwards.
GCGAGCTTCAGCGTGATCGTCGAGGACGGGCAGCCGCTACAGGTGCCCTGAAGGCGGATCCGCACCGCATCGCCACGGATCTCCCGCAACTCTACGTTCCCGCCATGGGATTCCAGATACGGCCGCACGCTCTGAAGCGCCCCGGCCACGCGCTGCTCGAGCGGCACCGGATGAAGGCCGTGCAGCAGGAGCAGGTGCGTGATCAGCTCGTCGTCAGCAAACGCCGCCGCGAGACTTCCATCTTCGTCGCGGGCGGCGACCTCCTCGACGATCCGCTCGAGTCCACGCCCGTACAGATCGACCAGGGCCCTCACAAGCGCGCCGGCGAGCTGCTTCGACTCGCCGGCGGAGATGTGATCGACCCGGTCGAGCAGCCGCTCCACGTCTGCGACTAGCTCGGCGGACGAGCGCTCCACCAACGGGCTCGCGCCGCGCTCCGCGCCGTCGCCCATCATTCGTGCGCGCCGAACATCGGCTGATGCACGGTGCGCAATGTCTTGCCCTTGCCGAGATACATGTGCACCCCGCACGGCAGGCACGGATCGAACGATCGGACCGCCCGCATGATGTCGATCCCGCGGAAGTTCTCCTGATCGTTCTCCTCAAAGATCGGCTGGCCCATGACCGCGTCCTCGTAGGGACCGGGGGTCCCGTAGGAGTCGGTCGGGCTGCCGTTCCACGGCGTCGGCGGATACGGATGGTAATTGGCGATCTTGCCGTCGCGGATTACCAAGTGGTGCGAGAGAACTCCGCGCACGGCCTCATGGAAGCCGCACCCGATCGCCTCATCCGGGACGTCGAAGTCCTCGAACACCTTCGTGCGCCCCGCCCGCAGCTCGTTCATGGCCATGTCGACGAAGTGCAGAGCCATGCCAGCGGCATAGGCGACGAAGTAGATCCGGGCACGGTCGCGTTCGATCGCGTTCGACCACTGCGGAACCCGCCACTCGATCGTCTGTTCGGGCGTGTTGGGCGTCTGCGGCAGGTTGATCTGCACGCTCTGACCGGTGGCTTTGACGAACGGCGTGTTTACCTTCCCGGCCAGCGCGGTGACCCACAGCCGGGCCAGCGCGCCGCCGCCCGTGTCGAGCGCCAGGTTCTCCCCGCTGCGCTTGTCGAACCAACGCGGGCTCATCACCCACGAGTAGTTCCCGCCCTCGAGGTCGCGCTTCTGGGGCTTGGGGATCGTGGTCTGGTTCCACGGATGTCGCTTGTCCAGCGGATTGCCTAGCGGATCGCGCTCAACGAACGTCTCCTCGTTCACCCAGTCCTCGTAGTACGAGGAGCCGAGCATGATCCTGATGCCGAGGTTGATGTCGACGAGGTCGGTGGTGACCAGCTCGCCATCGATCACGACCCCGGGGGTGACAAACATCTCGTTCCCCCAGTGGCTCATGTTCTTGTAGCTGTAGTCGACGTGCTCCGGGTTATTGAACGCGCCCCAGCACCCCAGCAGGGTCCGCCGGCGCCCCACTTCCTCGTACCCCGGCAGCGCCTCGTAGAAGAAGTCGAACACGTCGTCGTTCATCGCCACGGCCTTCTTGATGAAGTCCAGGCAGCGCAGCAGCCGGCTCAGGAAGTCGGTGAAAAGCGTCGGCGTCGCGACCGTTCCCACGCCTCCCGGGTACACGGTGGAGGGATGGACGTGCCGGCCCTCCATCAGGCAGATCATCTCCCGTCCGATCCGGCTCATCAGCAGCGCCTCCTTGTAGGTATCGCCGGTGAACGGGTTGTAGGAGCGCATGATCTCGCCGATCGTCCGGTGGCCGTGGAGGTCCGCGTGCGGCGCCTCCGCGTTCTCGGCCTTCGACCACACGCTGGGGTTGGTCTCCTTGACCATCTGCTCGCAGAAGTCCACGAACACGAGGTTGTCCTGGAAGATGATGTGATCGAAGATGTACTCGGCCGCCTCGCCGAGGTTGACGATCCACTCGCCGAGAGGTGGCGGCTTGACGCCGTAGGCCATCTGCTGCGCGTAGCAGGAGCAGACCGCGTGGTTGTCACCACAGATCCCGCAGATGCGGCTGGTGATGAAGTGCGCGTCGCGAGGGTCCTTGCCCTTCATGAACACGCTGTAGCCGCGGAATAGCGAGGACGTGCTCTTGCACGAGACAACCTCGCGGTTGTCGAAGTCGATCTTCGTGTAGATGCCCAGGTTGCCCACGATCCGCGTGATCGGATCCCAGGCCATGTCGACGAGCTTGCCGGCCTCCGGCTGGACCTTTTCCCTTACCGTCGCCATCTCAGTGTCTCCTTCCTAATTTCCCCAGCGCGGCTTGTAGCCGGTGGTCAGCTCTGGCCGGTTATGGCGCCACTTGGTCTCTTTGTTCATGGTCTTGTTGGTGATGCCGCGCATCTGACGGATGAGCTTCCCGTAGACGCTCGTAAATGCCGAGGAAACGCTGCCGCCCGGCGGCGCGTCCATGAACGGCATGAACTTGTCCGGGAAGCCGGGCATCGTGCAGCCGATGCAGATCCCACCGACGTTAGGACAGCCCCCGATTCCCGCCATCCAGCCGCGCTTAGGGACGTTGCAGTTGACGACCGGGCCCCAGCAGCCGATCTTCACCTGGCACTTGGGCGAGTTGTAGTCCTTCGCGAAGTCGCCCTGCTCGTAGTAGCCGGCGCGGTCGCAGCCCTCATGGACGGTCTTGCCGAAGATCCACTGGGGCCGCAGCGCCTCATCAAGAGGAATCGTGGGCGCCATTCCAGCAGCTTGGTAAAGCAGCCAGATCAGGGTCTCCATGAAGTTCTCCGGCTGGACCGGGCAGCCGGGAACGTTGACTATCGGCAGCCCGCCCGCCGAGCGAAAGTCCCACCCGAGATAGTCGGCCAGGCCCATGCATCCAGTGGGGTTGCCGGCCATGGCGTGGATGCCGCCATAGGTGGCGCACGTCCCGACGGCAACAACGCCCCACGCCTTCGGTGCGAGCTCGTCGAGCCACCAGTTGAGCGTTAGCGGCTGGCCCGTGGCCTCATCGTTGCCGAACGATGTCCAGTAGCCCTCGCCGTTGATCTTCTCGTTGGGGATGGAACCCTCGATCACAAGGACGAACGGCGCATCGAGCTCGCCGCGCGCCGCCGCCCGGAACGGCTTCAGGAACTCCTCGCCGCCCAGGGTCGGCGAGAGCACCTTGTTGTGCAGGTTCACCTTCGGCAGGCCCGGGATCGCGCCCAGGACCACGTCCTCCAGCCCGGGCTGTCCGGCGGCCGTCACCGAGACGCTGTCGCCGTCGCAGCTCATGCCCTCTGAGATCCACAGGATGTGGACCTCAGCGACACCAGCGGCCTTCTGTTCATCCGCCATGAGCGATCCCTTCGGTCGTCGTCTGTTCTTCCAATTCGAGGGCGTCGACGAGCAGCTCCTCGCCGGCCAGCACCTCCACATCAATTCCGCTACAGCGCGAACACCGAAGCGGAAACCATTTGAGCTCCGTGGTGGCCCCGCATGCTCGGCACGTCACCCTGGCCGGCACCGACTCGATTTCCAGCCGCGCCCCATCCATCGAGGTCCCGGTCGTAAGCAGCTCGAACGCGAACTGGAGAGCTGACGGGACCACCTGCCGCAGGTGGCCGACTCGCAGCGTCACGCCAGTCACCCGCCGACCCGCCGCGTGCCGCTCCACCACAGCGATCACCGACTCTGCGATCGACAGCTCGTGCATCTCGCCCTCAACAGATCCTCGGCAGCGGGTCACCGACGAGCTGATCCATCACCCGTCGCCCGCCGAAGCTCGTTTCCACTAGCACCATCCCGGGCGGCTCCCGCCGGACCTCGCCGATAACGGCGGCCTTCTCGCACCCGGACACGCCTTGCAGAGCCCCCAGTGCCACCCCCGCTGTCTCCGGCGCGACCACCGCTACGAGCTGGCCCTCATTGGCGATGTACATGGGGTCGATCCCCAAGATCTCGGCGGCCCCTGCCACCGCCGGGCTCACCGGGACCTGCCGCTCCCGAACCAGCATCGAGACGCCGGCGGCCCGCGCCAGCTCGTTGAGCACAGAGGCCACCCCGCCTCGCGTCGCATCGCGCATGCACCGCACCCCGGGCCCGGCGGCCTCGAGTAAGGCGTCGACGACGGGCCACAGCGACCGCGTATCCGACTCGACGTCCGCGTCGAGCTCGAAGTCGTCGCGCGCGAGCATGATCGCCGTGCCGTGCTCGCCGATGCTCCCTGAAAGCAGAACCTGGTCCCCGGGTCGCGGCGAGCGCGGCGACAGCGTGGCCCGCCGGTCACGGAGGCCCACACCAGCGGTGCAGATGTACATCCCGTCGGCGTGCCCGCGTTCGACGACCTTGGTGTCGCCGGCGACGATTTCGACGTCTGCCTCGCCCGCGGCGGCGGCGATAGCACCGACCTCGGCGCGCAGCTCGTCAGCGCTCAGCCCCTCCTCGAGGATCAGCGACAGGCTCAGCGCCAGCGGCCGTGCGCCCGACACCGCGAGATCGTTGACGGTCCCGTTGACGGCGAGCTCGCCAATCGATCCGCCAGGGAAACGCAGCGGCCTGACCACGTAGGAGTCAGTGGTCAGCGCCAGGGCGATCCCGTCCAGTTCGACCGGCCCGGCATCCTCGAGTTGCGCCAAGGCCTCGCCGCCGAACGCCGGCAGGAGCACTCCCTCTATCAGGCTCTGGGTGGCCTTCCCGCCCGAGCCGTGCGACATGGTGATGCGTTCGTCCCTGAACTTCGGCTGCTTGCTGCGCGCGGTCTCGATTATCCCGAGGATCCGCTGCTCCCGAGGGGTGGCTGCCTCGGCCGTCAGGACGCCTCCTCGATCGCCCCAGTCACCAGGATCTCCTTTGGTCGGCCATCACACCACCTGCCGCTGGCGCGCAAACCGACCGAAGTTGTAGTACGCGGCGCACGCGCCTTCGGAGGACACCATGCACGTTCCGATCGGACGCTCGGGCGTACAGGCGGTGCCGAACACCTTGCACTCCCACGGCTTGATCACGCCTTTGAGCACCTCGCCGCACTGGCACGCCTTGGGGTCTGCGACCCTGACCCCCGGCACCCCGAACCGCCGCTCGGCGTCAAGGTCCGCGTATGCGGCGGACAGCCTTAGCCCACTGTGGGAGATGAAGCCCAGTCCGCGCCACTCGAAGTGTGGGCGCAGCTCGAACACTTCGGCCATCACCTCGAGCGCCCGGAGGTTCCCCTCATAGGGCACCACGCGCGTGTACTGGTTCTCGACCTCGGCGCGACCAGCCGCGAGCTCGCGCAGGATCATGGCGATCGCCTGAAGGATGTCCAGCGGCTCGAATCCAGCGATCACCAGTGGCGTGCCGTAGTCCGCGGGGATGAACTCGAATGGCCTTGCGCCGACGATGGTCGACACGTGCCCCGGTCCGATGAAGCCGTCGAGCCGCAGGTCGGGCGATTCGAGCAGCGCCTTGATCGGGGGGACGATCGTCACGTGGTTGCACATGCAGGAGAAGTTCTCGACCCCCTCCGCACGTGCACGCTTCAACGTGAGCGCAGTGGAAGGCGCGGTCGTCTCGAACCCGATCGCGTAGAAGATCACCTGCCGCTCGGGGTTCTGCTTTGCGATCCGCAGCGCGTCGAGAGGCGAGTAGACCATCCGGACGTCGGCGCCGGCCGCCTTCGCGTCGAGGAGGCTCCCCTCGGATCCAGGCACCCGCAGCATGTCCCCGAAGCAGGTGAAGATAACGTCGCGCTCGTGCGCTAGCGCGATGCCGTCGTCGACCCGGCCCATCGGGATCACGCACACCGGGCAGCCCGGCCCGTGCACGAGCTCCACGTTCTCCGGGAGAAGGTCGTCCACGCCGTACTTGTAGATCGAGTGGGTGTGGCCGCCGCAGACCTCCATGAACTTGTAGTGACGCCCGGGCTCCACCAGCGAAAGGATTTCGGCGGCTGCAGCGCGCCCCAGATCCGGATCGCGGAATTCTTCGACGAACCTCATGCGCTGACCACAGCGATGGCCGTACCCGCGTGTACGAGCAGCTCGTCCCCCTCGCGCGGCTGCTCGATCAGCGCGATCTCGACGGTCTGCTTCGATCCGGCATCGTTGGCGCACAGGGCAAGCCCCCGCGCCTGGTCGATCGCCACCACTTTCATCGGGAGCGCCTCATCGCTGCATGTCACGCAGTGATCGCCGCTGCAGATTTGGTCCGTGGACCTCACTCGATCACGCTCGCCTTTAGCTCCTCTAGCTCCCGCTCGTAGTCGTGACCCATTTGCTCGAGCAGCAGCCTGGTCGCTCGCGCCTCCTCCTCGTCGACGCGCGAGATCGCGAACCCGACATGGATCAGGACCCAGTCTCCGGGCTTGACCGGGTCGGCCTCGTCATCGAGCAGGCTGACGTTGATGTTGCGGCGGACGCCCGCGACGTCGATCTTCGCCAGCTGCGTGCCGTGATCGAGCACCTCGATCACCTGTCCAGGTATCGCCAGGCACATTGCCCTAGCGCTCCTCAGCCTGCATCAGGCGGGCGGTATACCAACGGCTGCGAGCGGAGGGCAAAGAAACGGTAACCGGGCTGACCGTAATCGCGGTTACGTGGTTCCTGGCAAGGGCGAAAGGGGTAGCTCCTCGCGCCAACACGCTGCAAAACTGCGGCTCCTGGAGGAGCGATGTCGAACGGTCCACCGGCCACGAGGATGATCCACGACGCCGCTTCGCGATGCTTGCTTGATCTCGATGTGGATCTAGCCGAGGAGCTGGCTCCCGATGTGAAACGAGTCGCGCGAGCCGCAGCTACAGCGTTGACCTTCGAAAGCGACCCGGGATACCTGCCAATGTTCGACTGGCTCCGGCGAGCAGAGGATGGGCTGGGCGTTCTGATCCTCGACGGGGTGCTGACGGTCAACGTGCGGGTCTTTGACCGCGTCTCGGCCGAGCTGATCGGCGCCGGCCAGCTGATCCAGTTGCCCCCGAGCGACGAGGAGGCGCTTCTGACATGCGAGATCGGCTGGCGCGCGCTCGTGCCTTCCAGGTTCGCGATGCTTGACCAAGCGTTCGCGCGACGTGTCCGCTTCTGGCCGGAGATCCAGCGCGCATTGCTGCGGCGCACCGATAGGCGTGTGTTCAATGTGAATGTGCAGCGGGCGATCACCGCGCAGCCCCGGCTTGAGATGAGGCTGGCTCTGCTGCTCTGGCATCTGGCCGCTGTGTGGGGAAAGGTCGAGATGAACGGCATTCGCCTTCCCCTCCCGCTCACCCATCAGCTCCTGGCGCGCCTGATCGGAGCCGAGCGCCCCTCGGTCAGCCACGCGCTGGCGAGATTGGCGAGCGCGGGGCTGGTGACCGGCCACGGCGATGAGTGGCACCTGAGCCTGTCATTGCGGGACCGTCTGCCCGCGACGCACGAGCCGCTCGGCCTGCATTCCGAGCGCCTTGCAGGGGCGAGCGACGGGGTCGGGCTCGGGTAGCCAGGCCTCCGGAAGTATGCGCGCTGACAACCTCGTGGTTGCCCCCACGTCACCGCGGTTAGCCCACCTTCAGGCAACCAAGGAGATCACATGAGCGGCGACCTCAAGGGACAGCTCGTAAAACAGCTAACCGACGCCCACGCGCTAGAGGAGCAGGCAATTCAATTGCTCGACAAAGGTGCCAGCCTGATCGGCGACGAGGAGGTTGCGCGGATCCTGAGGGCCCACGGGCTGCAGACGGAGGAGCACGCGCGCTATGTCGGTGAGCGCCTCGAGGCGTACGGCGAGAGCCCGTCCAAGCTCAAGGACACCGCGGCGAAGGCGGGCGCGCTAGGCATCGGTGTCACCGCTGGAGCTGCGCCCGACACGCCGGCGAGGCTGGCGACGGTCGCGTTCGCCTTTGAGAATCTCGAGATCGCGACGTATGAGCTGCTGCGGCGGCTGGCCGAACGAGCCGGCGATCGCGAGACGCTCCAGGTGGCGGCGCGGATCCTCGAGCAGGAAGAGGCGGCAGCCGAGCTCGTCCGCGGCTCGCTCGACCGGATCCTCGAGCTGACCCTAGGTGAAGAGCCCACCAGTCCACTCCCTACCGTCACGCCGATAGGCAAGCCCTCCGAGCGCGAGCCCCAGCCATACCAGCATGGAGGCCCCCAGGGCTACAAGGGCACCTCGGTGGACGAGTCACTCGGGCAGCCGCCCCACGTCGAGACACCGGTGGAAGGCGAGCATTTCGAGTCCCCCGAGCCAGGACACCCTGTCGGCGAGACCTCGCCGTATGGCGACGACGGCGAGGAAGCAGACCGCGGTCACGATCCCCATCGCGCGGACGCGCCGAGCCGATCGGGCTAGCTCGCCGCCGTCGGGCGCCGGCCGGCTCGTGCTGCTAGTGCCTCGCAGCAAGTTTTCGGCCTCGGAGGCGCTTCCGTGCGTTACGCAAGGGTTGAGTGAGTCGCCAGCTGAGTGAATTCTCGTACTCGCGACGTATGGACGCTTCGTCCCGGGCGGCTGTGAGCCATTCGACTTCCCGCTCGGCCTGGCGAAGCCTGCCCTCGAGCTGATCGCGAGCAGCCGTCAGCGACTCGACTTCGCACTGGACCTGCCGGAGGTTGTGCCGCAGGGCGGCGTACTCGCGCGGGTCGTCCTCGGGACGCTCGAGGTCCTCTGGCGTCAGCTCCACGTCGCGCCTACGCATCAAAACCCAGGTGAAGTTGTGAAAGCGGGACAGCTCGTCCCGGATCTCGAAGGCTCGGCCCCAATGAGCACGCACCCACCAGTCCGACATCAGCACGTCTGGGCCCCCATAGCTCCACGGACGATGGTGATGCAGCACATTCATGCCTACCCGACCGTCGTCCCACTCCTCGCCGGCCAGATACTCCGAGTTCCACCGCCCGTAATACGTCGCAATCAACAAGCCATCCGGTGTCAGCAGCCGATGCAGTTCCAGGAGCCACTGCAGCGACGTCACAGGTGGCAGATGCGTGAACACCGAGACCGCCCAGATCAGATCGAACGATCCGGGCTCAAGGCCGAGCGGCGGACCCTGTGCCGACTTCCAGCTGTGTATCGGCGGGGAGAGGTTCCGGCCGATCCAATCGATGCTGGGGCCGTCGATGTCAGCACCCCAGAACTCGCCCTCCTGCGCCTCGCTGAGGAAATGGCGAAGCGTGCGCCCAGAGCCACAACCAAAGTCGAGCACGCGCTTGCCCTTGAACTCCCAGCCCTCGGGCAGCAGCTTGAGGATGGCGTCCTTGGTCTCCGCGCCCATCTGCTCATACACCCGCCGTGGATCACTCCACTCAGCGAGCGGGCACACTCGATTCATTAGCTCGAAGGGGGGATACGGCCGTTCCCTACTGTCCACCACGCCGCGCGACTGTACACCGCGACTGTGGAGGGCCTACGAACCGGCACGCGCCAGCGCCCAGGGCGAAGGACCCTCGACCGAACGAAAACCCCCCGCTAAAAGCAGGGGCTTCGTGAGTGGAGCTAGCCGGACTCGAACCGGCGACCTCCTGGGTGCGATCCAGGCGCTCTCCCAACTGAGCTATAGCCCCGTGCGGTGGCGGCCGTCCCGAGAAGTGTAGCCCTGAGACGCGCCGGCTCTCGGAGTCGCGCGGTTTTGGCCGATACCCTCATCGCGGGGCTTCAGCCATGAGTTTCCGCACTCGCCTAACCGGGTTCTTCGTGCTGATCGTCGTGGTGCCGATGATCGCGGTGGCCGTTCTGGTCTTCCGGCTGATCTCCGACAGCCAGAACGGGAAGGCAGATGCTCGCGCCAGCGGGCTGGCGAGTGCCGCCGCGAGCCTCTACGAGAGCGAGAGCGCCGGCGGGCGGGTGGACGCGGAGACGATCGCCCGGCAGCTCGCGACCACCGGCCCCGGACTGTTGCCGAATCTGGGCGCGATCTCCGCCCGCAGCGGCCTGGCGCGAGTGACCGTCAAGCGGGGAGCAAAGGTGCTGGCGGACGTGGGCAACCGGACCGCGATCGCCCCTGGCGCCGCGCGGCTTCCGGCCGCCAGTCGGGTCGGGGCGGTGACGGTCACGGCCTCCGAGGTGACCGCCAGTCAGTACGCCCGGGACCTGCACGCCTCAGGCGTCCAGGTGGTGGTGCGCTCGGGCGGCCGTACGTTGAGCGCGACCCTCCCTCCCACCGCCAGCCGGATCTTTCCCAAGCGAGCCACTGTCAGCATCTCCGGCACCGACTATCGCGCGGTCACGGAATCGTTCGCCGGCTTCGATTCCAGCCCGGTCCTGGTCACGGTCCTATCCGACCTTTCAGCGACCGAGTCCTCGACTGGCACGAGCCAGGCCATAGCTGGGGCGTTCATCGCCGGTTTTCTCATCCTGGCATTCGCGTTCTCGATCCTCGCGGCCCGGGAGCTTGAAGGCCAGCTCAGCCGCTTTCTTCAGGCCGCACGGAGGCTGGGTAGCGGGGACTTCTCATCCCGGGTGCCCGTTGAAGGGCGGGATGAGTTCGCGGCCCTGGGCCAGGAGTTCAACAAAATGGCCACCCAGCTGGAGAACCGGCTGCAGGAGCTCCAGCAGGAACGTGCCCGCCTGCGGGAATCGATCCGACGGATCGGAGAGACCTTCGCATCCAACCTGGACCGCCCGGCGCTGCTGGAGCTCGCCCTTCGCACAGCTGTCGACGCTGTCAATGCCGACTTCGCTCGTCTAAGCGTGCGCTCGACGAGCGCTGAGCCGCTCACCCAGGCCGGCATCGTCGGATCGCTGGACGGGCTGGAGACCGTCGTCCATGAAGCCGAGAGCGCTGCGCTGAGTACGGGTGATCTTGGCCAGGCCCATTCGCGGGATGAGGCGACCGTGCTCTCGGTCGCGCTCGGAGCGATCGACCCGGGTGGCCGCGCGCACGGGCTCATCACCGCCGGTCGGCGCCAACGCGAGTTCACAGAGGATGACCGCGAAATCCTCCGCTCGCTCGCGGGACAAGCCACGCTGGCGCTCGAGAATGTCGAGCTTCACCATCTCCTCCGCCGCCAGGCGGTGACCGACGAGCTCACCGGATTGGCCAATCACGGGAGGTTCCAAGAGCTCCTCCGGACCGAGATGGAGGAGGTGCGCCGATATCGCCATCCGGTCGGCTTGATCATGCTGGACCTCGACGATTT
>DAIPIC010000086.1:7729-13356 GCA_036771025.1 Solirubrobacteraceae bacterium | reverse complement strand
TGTAGTACCAGCCCTTCAGACCACCGTCCTCCATCACGATGATCGCGGGATAGGGATCGGTGATCTGACCCGCGGCGCCGCCGCTTGAGACCCATTGCGTCGGATCCGCGAGCGCTCCGTTCAGCAGGTAAAGGGTCGGGTAGCGCGTGGTCGGATTGCCGTCGTAGCCCTCCGGCAGCAGCACGATGATCTTGTGCTGGCCCTGTACCGCGGTGGTGTTCACCGTCAGATCGACCTCGCGCCCGTTCTGGGTCTGGCTGACCAGCGAGATTCCGGCGCCGTTTTGGAACTGGGGCACGTTCGCCCGGGCGGCCGGCGGCCCTGCCAGCCACAACGCCATTGCGAGCATCACCGCCAACGCCGACGCGCCAACACGCATCCGTCGAACACGGACCGCAGAGATTCCAGGGTTGGCGTACATGCTCGGTTCTCCTCCCAAGAGTGGTGTATCGCCGCTGTACACCACGTACTGTACCATCCGCGTACATGACTGCGCAACCCGAGGCAACCGAGCGGCTGCCGCGGGGGCCACACGGCCTCAGTCGCGACCAGGTCCAGGCCTCGCAACGGCAGCGCCTCCTCGATGCGGTTCTCGACGTCGTGGGGGAGCACGGCTACCCGGCAGCGACCGTGGCGGACATCACGACCGCCGCGGGCGTGTCGAGGACGACCTTCTACGAGCAGTTCCGGAACAAGCTGGACGCGTTCTTGACCGCCTACGACGAATTCGGCAAAGCCTTCCTCGCCGACATCGCCGGCACCCCCGCGACTAGCCCGGTCGAGACTCTCACCGCTGCCGGCGAGCGACTGGTCGAGTGGTCGCGGCGGCGACCACTCGCCTGCCACGCATTTCTGCTCGAGATCCACGCCGTCGGCGAGGAGGGCCTCGAGCACCGCGACCGGATGATGGGACTCGCGGTAGAGCGGTTCGAGCGGGTAGCAGCATGGGTGCGCACCGTCGATCCCACCCTGCCCGCCCCGCCCCCTCTGGTCGGGCGCGCCATAGTCGCCGCGTCGTGGGAACTCACCGCTCAAGCCATCAGGACGCCCGGAGACACAACGGCAGACTCCCGCGAGGCGCTGGCATACATCTGGCTGCTCGGGCTGACCGGACGCCCACAGCTTCAGATGTCGCGCTAGCCGTGCCGGTCGGGCGGAGCGGCTCTCAGTCCGACAGGCCCCGAACCCGCTAGTCGATGGCGCTCACGGCGAGGTGCCGCGATAGCCATCGAGCTCAAGGTTCTGCCACGGGAACTCCCCCTGCCAGGTGTTGGCCATCCACCGACCGCCAGGAGTCTCCTCGTCGCCCCAGGCAAATCGGGCCCGTTCGACACCGCCGCGAGCGGCACGCTCCCACTCGGTCTCCGTCGGCAGGGACCTGCCAGCCCAGCTCGCATAGGCCTCGGCGTCCGCGAACGCGACGTGGGTCACCGGATGCTGGTCACGGGAGAGGACATCGCTCCCGGGTCCTTCCGGAGCGTGCCAACAAGCCCCCGGCACGTAGCCCCACCACACCATCGAGTCGAGCGGAACCGGCCCCTGCGTTGGCTGGAAGACCGCCGACCCGGCGACGAGCGCGGCGGGATAACTGGCAGCTCCTCGGCATAGAAGTACTCGGAGCCCATCCAAAACTCGCCACCAGGGATCCGGCACATGCCGTCGCCGCGTGCGCAGACGGTAGGTTCGAAGTGCTCGGCGATCGTGAAGACAGGGCGAGCGCGAATGCGTCACCCACCACCACGGAGGACCCGCATGCAGATCACCCGCAGCACCATCGAGACACAGAAGGGCCCGGCCGACTGGTTCACCGGCGACGTCTATATCGACGTCGTAGCGGCTCCGGCCGGGACCTCGACATTGGCCGCCGCAAGTGTCCACTTCACGCCGGGCGCCCGTACCGCTTGGCACACCCACCCACACGGCCAGACGATCTTCGTCACCGAAGGTGTCGGCCTGTGTCAGGGCGAGGGGGGAGCGATAGAGATCGTCCGTCCCGGAGACCGCGTCTTCTTCGAGCCCGGCGAGAACCACTGGCATGGCGCCACCCCGGACCGGTTCATGGTCCACATGGCCATGCAGCAGACCGACGAGAACGGCAGCGCCGTCACCTGGGGCGAGCATGTCACCAACGAGCAGTACGCGGGCTTGCGTCAGTGACCGCGGCGAAAGGCTGACCTCGCACTCAGGCGTTCTCCCCCCGGTGGGTCATGGCCTGCAGTGACCAGCCGTTGCCGTCAGGGTCCTTGAAGAAGACGAAGCTTCCCCACGGAAATACCTGAACGTCGCTGACGTCCACCCCACGCTCGGCAAGCTCCTTCCGGCTCGCGTCCGCGTCCGCCACGACCATCTGTAGTCCCTCAACCGACCCAGGTGTCATCCGGTGGGCGCCCGAGGTGAGGGCGATCGAGCAGGCAGAACCCGGCGGAGTGAGCTGCACGAAGCGAAGCTCATCGGTGACCTGGTGGTCGTGGTCGGCGTTGAAGCCCACCTGCTCGACGTAGAAGGCCTTCGCCCGGTCGATGTCCGATACCGGAACCTGTACCAACTCGATCCGCATGTCGCCTGCCATTGGGTCTCCTTTCGATAAGACGGTCCGCCGGGGGTGATAATGTGTGTCGTCCTTCAGCTACTAAATATTTTAGCAGCTAAAGCGATTGTGTGGGGGCCTGCCCTGACGCGAAGATCAAAGAAGCACGTGGTCGATGAGGTCATCCGTGAGTTCAGGGTGAGCGGAAATCAGGACGACGCCTTCGACAGCCTGGCGGCGGAATGGCTCGGCGTGACCGAGACCGACCTGCGCTGCCTCAACATCATCGAAAACAGCGACGGACTCAGCGCCGGGGACCTGGCACTCCAATCGGGGCTCACCGCCGGCGCCATCACCGGGGTGGTCGACCGGCTGGAAAGAGCGGGCTTCGTGCGGCGCGTCTCCGACCCGGCCGATCGCAGGCGGATAAGAGTGGACGTGACCTCAGCGTTCTACAGGCGGGCCGACCGCATCTGGGGCCCCATGGCTGCCGAGTGGCAGTCGACGCTCTCCAAGCGCTTCACGGTAGAGGAGCTGGAGTGCATCGCCGAGTTCCTCCGCGCCACCAACCAGATCGGCCGCCGGCATTTGGACCGGCTGCGCGATATGGGTTGACCGTGTGCGTCCGGACGGTGACCGCGCATATCATGCGAGCCCGGTGATGCACGGACTGGCTCTCCCGTTGGACGGCTCGATCCGATGACGGCCGCAACGCTGGTGCTCTCGGCCATCACGCTGGCGCTCCTGATCGCGACGGTCACAGTCCTGGCCCGAACCAGGGCGGCGATCGCTCAAGTGCGCGCGGACGCGCGAAGAGAACTCGGACTGCTCAGACGACAGCTCGCCGCGGGGGAACGACCGATCCTCCTGGACGTACTTCCTAATTCGCCCGTGGCCCCAGACATGGATGGCGAGACGCGATTCCCGGGGCTCGAGCCGAGAGGGGTCGACCCACGCGATGTATTCGTCGCGCTCGACGAGGGAAAGCTCTACATCAGCGTGCCGCTTCGCAACGCCGGAGGTGGCCCGGCGGTGTTAGACGGCGGTGGCGTCACGCTGAGCGGCCCGCGCGTCGGAGATCTCGAGTACCGATCGGTGCGGAGAGAGCACATACCGGCGAGCGAAACGACTCGGGTCGACCTGATCGCCGATCATGAGACCGGAGAGGCACCGGGCTCAGGGGTGGCAGGATCGGCGATGCGGAGCGTCGCCTGGGAGCTCACGGTTCCCTACTCCGACCTCGCCGGCGAGCGACAAGCCGTCTCACGGTTTCAGATCGTCTGTCGGGGGGACGACGCCGAAGGGCCGTGGCTGGTCGAGCGCGTCGCGCACGAGCTTCCGCACGCTCGGGTCGCCCAAACCGATGACTTTCCGGACGGGACTCCGCCGGCTCGAACTGACGACAGGCCGCAGCGTGCCGGGATCAGAAATGAGCCCGTGGTCGATCTGTGGGGCAACCCCGTAAGGCCGAAACGCCGTAGCCGCTAGTGCTCTAGCTCCCGCCGGGTCGACTAAAGCGGCCGGAGCTCGAGCGGGAGCCCGTCGCCGGGAAAGGGGCCGGTCCCATAGTCGATCACCGCCTCGTATCGAGTGGGGACCCGCCACGAGTGGCGTAGCAGCAGCTGGTGCATGATGGCTTTGATCTCCATCCCTCCGAAGTGCATGCCGATGCACTTGTGCACGCCTCCGCCGAAGGGGGTCCACGCGTATTTGTGCCACGCGTCCTCGCGCCGAGCCTCGCTGAACCGCTCGGGATCGAACGTGTCCGGATCCTTCCACCAAGGCTCCATCCGCTGGGTTGGATAGATGGCGAGCATCAGCCTGGCGCCGTTCGGGATGTAGCGCCCGTCGATCTCGGTGTCCTTGATCGCCTGTCGCGCCACCATGCCTACCGGAGCATTCATGCGGAGGGTCTCCTTGAACACGAGGTCCATCGACGGCAGCGAGTCGAGGTCGTCGTAGCCGATGGCCGTCTTTCCGAGCGCCCGCGACTCCTCTCGCGCCCGCTCCTGCCATTCCGGGTGCCCGGCGAGGTAATAGCCCATCATTGCCACCGTGATCGTGCTCGTGTCGTGGGCAGCCATCATCGTGAAGATCATGTGGTTGACGATGTCCTCGTCCGAGAAGCGCTCCCCGTCCTCGGTCTGGGCGTGACATAGGACGCTGAACAGATCGTCGCCGCCGGCCGCGCGCTTGGCGGGGATTTGACGACGGAAGTAGTCCTCCAGCAGCCGCCTGCTCACCAGGCCGCGGTGCCACTTCCCGCCGGGAACATCGGCTCGGATCAACGCCTGACCGCCGACGACGCAGTCGATGAACGCCCGGTTCAGCCGGTCGGCTTCGGCACCGAGCTCGGCCCCGACGAACACCTCCGTGGCGATGTCCAGGGTCAGCTGCTTGGTTGCCCGGTACAGCTCGAAACCGCTCCCTGACTGCCACCGCGCGATGCCGCGCTCGATCGCAGGGTTCATCTTCTCCAGGTAGGCCACAAGCCGTTCGCGCTTGAAAGCCTGCTGCATGATCCGCCGGTGATGGCGATGCTCATCGAAGTCCATGAGCATCACTCCCCGGTTGAAGAACGCGCCGATGAAGTGCTCCCAGCCCTTCTGGTTGGAGAATGCGCCATCGCGATTGGTGAGAACAGTCTCGAGGCCGTCAGGCCCAAGGACCTGGACCAGGCGGGTGCCGAGAGCGTCGACCCAGAAGACGGTCCCGAACCGTTCGTAGTAGCGCCGCGCATGGGACAGACCCTCGTGGAGAAAGCCGAGCGTGTGACCAACTAGAGGTACGCCGGAATCGCCCATCACCGGCTCTAGGCCGCTGCCAGTGGGAGCAGCAGCCAGAGGCCTGGCAGCGACGTCGGGCGCTCGCTCGACGAGCGAAGCGGCGATGCCACGGACTTTCAGTTTGACCGGTGTGCTCACACGCGCCTCTCGCTACCCCGCTGAACAGTATCCAGGTCGACGTATGCTTCCGCCCGTGCGCGCCATCGTGCTGAACGGATTCGCTGGGATTGATGGTCTGGAGTTGACCGAGATGCCTGAGCCCACGCCGGCCGACGGCGAACGGCTTGTGCGGGGGCGGGCGGCGTCGCTCCGGC
>DAIPIC010000086.1:0-7719 GCA_036771025.1 Solirubrobacteraceae bacterium | reverse complement strand
TTCGCGCGCGAGCCCACCGACCCCGACCCCCGTGCGGCGTCGCTCGGGCCGTGGGACCTTGGCGGCGCCCAGGGTGCTTTTACGGACAGCGGCGGCTCCAGCGATTTTCCACAGGTCCAGGGGTGGGACTTCGCCGGCGAGACTGCCGACGGCGACCGGGTCCTCGGGTGTGTTGCACAACCCTGGATGCAGGTCGGGGCGTTCGCCGAACAGATAGCGGTGCCTTCTGCCGTGCTCGCACCCCTGCCCGATTCTCTTGAATTTCCGGAGGGCAGCGCACTCCCTGTATGCGTCCTGACTGCTCGACTACTCCTCAACGCAGGAGCGGTGAGTGAGGGCGATCTCGTGTTGGTCACGGGCGCGGCGGGGATGGTCGGGGGTTTCACTACGCAGCTCGCCGCCGCGAGGGGCGCGCGCGTGGTGGCGGCCGTCCGAAGCTCTGACGCAGAGGAGGCCCGGCGGTTGGGGGCAGAGACGACGGTCCAAGCCGGAAGCGAACTGGAGACTGAAGTCCGGGGTCAGTGGCAGGACGGCGTCGATGTCTGCATCGATACGGCCGGACTGGGGGCCGATGCTTTGGTCTGCGTCCGTGACGGTGGCGCATTCGTGACCTCCCTCCCCTGGGCGGTGCCGGACCCCGCCCGAGGGATCGCTCCGCAAACGGTGCAGGTTCAGCCGGACGCGCAGGCGCTGACCGAGCTGGCGCGGCAGGCCGCCGACGGCGAGCTGACCGTACGCGTGGCCGAGGTTCTGCCTTTCGACGGCTTCCGCGACGGATACAGCCGCTTGGCCCAGGGCGGCCTGCACGGAAAGATCGTCCTCACGCCGTAGCCATTTACGGCGGTCCGCGTGCCCCAGAGTGGCGCCGGCCGGTCAGCCGCGTCTCAGCAGTCGCCCTACGGCGGCCATCATCTCTTCGGTCCGCTCTTCCCGCTGGCGTGGTTCGGCGCCGATGACGCAGGTCCTGGCGTGGCCGTCGAGCAATCCCAGCGCAACCTTGTCGAGGGCGGCCTGGGCCGCTGAGATCTGGGTGAGGATGTCGATGCAGTAGCGGTCGTCCTCGACCATCCCTTCTATCCCGCGGATCTGGCCCTCGATGCGCTTCAGCCGCGCGAGCAGCTGGTCCTTGGTGGCCGTGTAGCCCCGGGTGGGTGGAGCGGTGGTTGACATGGCCGGGATCTTAGCAATACCACTACCCCCTAGGGGTATCTGATATGCTGTGGCCATGGGCGTCCTCGACGTGATCTGGCACGGCCTGAGGGATTCGTTCCTGATGGCTTGGGAGGTGTGGTGGGCGCTCGTGCTCGGGTTCGCGATTTCGTCGATCGTCCAGGCCTGGGTGCCGCGAGCGCGGATAGAGGCGCTGATGAGCGGCTCAGGTGTTCGATCCGTCGGCTGGGCGACCGGCCTGGGCGCGGCATCGTCGTCGTGCTCCTACGCCGCGATCGCCATCGCCAAGTCCCTGTTTCAGAAGGGTGCATCGGCCGCCAGCGCGCTCGCGTTCCAGTTCGCTTCCACCAATCTGGTGTGGGAGCTGGGGCTGGTCCTGTGGGTGTTGATCGGCTGGCAGTTCACGCTCGCGGAATACGTCGGCGGCATCGTGATGATCGTCTTGATGACGGCGTCGCTGAGGCTGTTCGTAAGCCGAGGGCTCGAGCGGCGGGCGCGAGCGCACGCGCAATCGGCGGTGGCCGGGCATCAGCACCATCCGGCCGGCGAGCGTCTGTCATGGCGTGAGCGCTTGACCTCGGTGACCGCGTGGTCAGATGTGGCCCACAACTTCCGTGCCGACTGGCAGATGCTCTGGAAGGAGATCACGGTCGGCTTCCTGCTGGCGGGGTTCATCGCCCAGCTCGGCAATGGGTTCTTCGAGTCGCTGTTCGTCCGCCACGCGCCTTCTCCCCTGCCGACGCTCGAGAACGTGATCCTCGGTCCGATCATTGCCGTGGTCAGCTTCGTGTGCTCGATCGGGAACGTGCCGCTGGCCGCAGTGCTGTGGTCCGGTGGCATCTCGTTCGGCGGTGTGGTCGCGTTTCTGTTCGCCGACCTGATCGTGCTGCCGATCCTGGCGATCTACCGCAAGTACTACGGCACCAGGTTCACGGTGCGGATCACGGCCTTGATGTTCGTGACGATGGTGATCGCGGCGCTGGCGGTCGACGGCATCTTCAGCGCACTGGGGCTGATCCCCACCGGGCCGCGACCGACCCGCGCGGACATCTTCAGCTCCGTTCAGGTCAACTACAAGCTGGCGCTGAACCTCCTCGGGCTGGCGATCTTCGTGATCCTGTTCTGGCTGACCGCGCGGCGCGGAGCGACCGACCCGATGTGCGGGATGAAGGTAGACCGGGCCAAGGCGGTCACCAAGCAGCTTGGAGGTACGACGCTTCACTTCTGCTCGATCGACTGCCTGCACGAATTCGAGCTCGCCAACCAGCGGTCTGGCCACGCTCCTTATCCAGCGGAGTCAGCCCATGCCCAGTGACGGCTCACGCAAGCACGTACTGGTCGCGGGCGCCACCGGTCGCCTGGGGACGATCGTCGACACGCTGCTTGCCCGCGGGCACATCGTGCGCGCCATGACGCGCACTCCAGACTCCGCGGCGGCGACACGGCATCGAAGCGCAGGTGCCGAGATCGTCTTCGGCGACTTCGACGACCAGGGCAGCATCGCCGCCGCGGCGGCAGACGTTGACGTGGTCTTTGCGAGCGGGACCGCCCACAAAGCCGGCCCTCAGGGCGAGCTTCGCCACGGGCGCAACCTGACCGCCGCGGCTGCCGAAGCGAACGTACCCCACCTCGTGTACGTCTCGGGGGACGGCGCCGCGGCGGACAGTCCGCTACCGCTCTTTCGCATCAAGTACGAGGTCGAGGAGGACATCCGCTCGCTACCCGGCGCCCACACGATCCTGGCCCCCGTCTACTTCATGGAAAACCTGTTCAACCCCTGGAACCTGCCGGCGCTGCGGACGGGCATCTACCCCAGCCCGATCCCCGTCCACGTGCCGCTTCAGCAGGTCGCCGTCGCCGATATCGCCGACCTCGCGACGCTCGCCATCGAGCGGCCCGAACAGTTCGCCGGCCAACGCATCAGCATCGCCTCCTCCGAACTCACGGCAGTGGAAGCGGCGGCCGCGATATCGGACGTCATCGGGCGACAGTTCACTGCTCAGCAGATTGCGGCCACCGAGCTCGGACCGGGCTTGCAGGCGCTGTTCGGTTGGCTCGAGCGGACCGGCCACAATGTGGATATCCCGGCCCTGCACAGCCAGTACCCGGAGGTCGAATGGCGCACGTACCAGTCGTGGCTGCGCTCTCAGCGGGTCCTGAGCGGCGACGCGTTTCGGCAGCCATCACGAGTGCCACCGGGGTGACGGCGTCGACGCCCGGCCGGATCATCGGTCGGGACGAGCTACCGAAGCCCACGCTCGGCCGCGATGCGGATGCCGAGCGCGATCAGGACGAACCCGGTTGCCGCCTCAATCGCGCTGCGAACTCGAGAGCGTCTCAGGAGGCCGCCGAGGCGATCGGCGAGCGTCGCGTACAGAGCCAGCCAGGCGATGGTGAGAACGGAGAAGATCAGACCGAGCGGGAGCAGCGATAGGAAGGGAGCTCCGTGGGCCGGCGCGAACTGCGGAAACAGACTGGTGAAGAAGGCGGCCATCTTCGGGTTGGCGAGATCGCTCAGCAGACCTTGGAGATATGCATCCCGCGCACCGAGCCGCCGCTTCGCCACCGCCGCGATCTCGCCAGAGCGTGCGCGCGCGTGACGCCGTGATGCTCGTAGCGCCATCATCCCGAGGAAGACGAGATACGCCGCCCCGGCCAGTTTCACCGCGAGGAACAGCGGCTGTGAAGCTAGGAGCAGCGCGGCGACTCCGCCGCTGGCGGCGAGCGCCCAGCACAGCTGTCCGGAGCCGATCCCGAGTGCGCTGGCGACCCCTGCAGGCCGACCGCCGAGCAGCGTGTTCCGGAGCGTCAGTGCTGTGTCGGGACCAGGAGTCGCGATCACGACCATCGATACCCCGATAAACGACAGCAGGTGACTCATGCTCTCCCAGCCTATTGATTGAAGAAGCCGATCTGATCCGGCGCCTGGCCGACGCCGGCTTCGTCGCCGCCGGCGACGAGGCGGCCGAGTTGATCGATGTGGCTAAGGGCGACATCTTGAGGCTGGAGGCGATGGTCGCCCGGCGATTGACCGGCGAGCCGCTGGCGTGGATCACGGGCGGCCTCGTGTTCTGCGGGCTGCGGATCAGCGTCTTGCCCGGTGTGTATGTGCCGCGCTGGCACACCGAAGCGCTGGCCGAGCGCGCCGCACGGGCCCTACCCGAGGCGGGCGTGGCGGTGGACGTCTGCTGCGGGTCGGGCGCGATCGCCGCGGTGCTCTCGGCGCGCCGGCCCTCCGCCAGGGTGCTGGCCACGGATCTCGATGGGCGAGCGGTGGCCTGCGCCCGGGCGAACGGAGTCGACGCGTTTAGCGGAGATCTGTTCGGGGGGTTGCCGCGGGAGCTTCGCGGCGCGGTCGACGTCGTGGCGGCCGTCCCGCCCCACGTCCCGCGCGCCGAGCTCGGGTTGCTGCAGCGCGACGCACTCACGTTCGAGACGCCGGTGGCCTACGACGGCGGACCGGACGGGCTGGCTGTTCTGCGCCGAGCGGTGGCCGGCGCATCCCTATGGCTGCGGCCCGGCGGCGTCTTAGTCCTCGGGCTGGGCGGCGAGCAGCCCGCCGCGCTGTCGTTTGCGAGCTTCGAAGACGTTGCGCTCATTCGAGACGACGACGGCGACGTTCGGGGCGTCGAGGCTCGGCGAGGATCGAGCGAGTCGCGTCTCGCGCCGCTGGCTGCCCAGTGAGACACTCTGGCCCTGTCCGTTCATCGCCAACACGCCCATCTCGATGCCCCACTGGAAGCGGTCTGGAGTCTCGTGGGCTTTCCCAGCCGGTACCCGGAGTGGTGGCCTCGCGTCGTTGAGGTGCAAGGTGAGCGCTTCGAAGAGGGTGACGAATTCGTCCAGGTGACCAAGACGCCCAAGGGGAAGATCCAGTCGAACTTCCTGGTCGAGCAGCGCGATGACCTCCGCGGGATTCGAATGAGCTGCCAGTTGACGGGGGCCTACGCGCTGTGGCTTCTGACCCCGGCTCAGGGAGGGACGTTCATCGAGCTTGAGATGGGGATGGATCCCAAGCGACTCGCCGACCGGCTTGTGGACCTGGTGATCGGCCGGCGCTACTTCCAAGCCTGGAGCCAGCGATCCCTCGACGCACTTCAAGGCGCGGCACGCAACGGCTAGCGCCTCACCCCAGGTGGTGGCGGAACCAGGCCCGGGCCGCGCCGCTCGACTTGGTGAAGCTCGAGAGATAGGGGTCGAAGTGCCCACCTGGAATCAGCTCCAGCCGCTTCGGCTCGAGCGCGCGCTCGTAGCCGGCCAGCGCCAAGTCCGCCACCGTGACGGTGTCGTTCAGCGCCACCACCATCAGCAGGGGGGTCGGTGAGACGCGATCGATCCACACACCTGGTTCGTACATCCGCGCGGCGCGGGTGGACCGGATGGTGACCGTGTTCTCCCAGGCGGTTCCCTCGGGAAGCGTCTGGAGGAAGAAATCGATCGCTTCCTGGGCGCGGTAGGACGCCGGCACGGCGGGGTCGGCGCCGACGAGCGCTTGATAGTGAGGCGCCTCCCCGCGGGCTTGGGCCCGCTCGTCTTGGGCGAATGCCTCCTCCAGTGCGTCCACGGCGTCGGGCGGAACCCGGCGCAGGCCCTGCTGGTAGCCGCTGATGGTGGGGACCATCGCGACAACACACTTCAGGCGCCGATCAGTCGCGCCCAGCACGATGGCGTGGCCGCCCGCGTAACTCGTGCCCCACAGGCCGATCCGTTCAGGGTCGACCTCCGGCCGGCTCTCGAGAAAGGAGATGGCGCGACGCCAGTCGGCGATCTGGCGCCAGGGATCGACGTCCTGGCGCGGCTCGCCACCACTGGATCCGAATCCACGGTGGTCGTGCAGCAGGACGACGAAGCCATCTTGCGCAAACGCCTCGGCGAACGGCTCGAGTCCGTGCTCCTTGACCAGGGCGTACCCGTGGGCCATCGTGATCGCCGGATGTGGCCCGGGACCATCCGGCAGGTACAGCCACCCGCCCAACGTGACCTCACCCTCCGCGCCGAACTCGACATTGCGGCGGTGGATCATCGGTTGCCCATCCTATGGCGTGTAGTCAAACGAGTGGCAAGGCCTTCTTCCGCAAACGTCCACCACCCTTCCCCTCGGTTGGAGGAACTGGGAGATCTGCGACTGGGCGGCCGATGTCTGTCGCGGATCTTGGTGCGGGTCGTTGTTGTTCGCGGCCTTGATCGGCGGGACATTGCCCACGGGGGGCGGCTGCACTCGTCCGGCGCCGCTGTCCCAGATCTCGATCGCGGAGCCGGCGAAGGGGAAGCGGCGGATGGAGGGAATGCCCACGAATAGGTTGCGGTCTCGAGAGCGGACCGGATCGAGCGCGGGGGTGTACGCGGAGGCTCCGATGGTGCGAGCCTCCATCGCGCCGCCGTACATCGTCACCTGGAAGTCGCCATAGGCGATCTGCATCAGCACGGTGTGCGAGGGCGTGTTCGGCAGCGGATTGGACGTCATATGCGCCGCATAGCCCTCCGGATCGCCTCGGTCCCACAGCTGCTGGAGCAAGTCGGTGATCACGGGATACAGCGATTGGTCGGGGTAGCTGGCCTCGAGGATCGTCTTGAGCGGCGTGAAGTCGGTGCTCCGCTGGATGAGGACGTTGCCGTAGTCGATGCCCGTGACCCCGAGCACCGCGCGCCGGAAATCGGGTGCCACGGCAGTCGTCAGACCTCCTTCGATGCCGCCCTGGCTGTTGCCGTCGTAGTAGAGGTGCGAGGTGTCGATGACCGCGCGACCGCCCGACTGAAAGGCCTGGTTCGCGGCGAAGCCCTGGCCGCCCAGCATCAGCCTGCCCAGGTAGAGCGTGTTCAGCACTCCCTGCTGCAGGCGGTCGACGACCACGGGGAACAGGTTGAGGTTGGGTACGACTTGAGCGCCTTCAAAGCCCTCGTCGGCACCTGCCAGCCCCCACCAGTCGGTGCCGCAGAAGACCATGTTGTAGTTGGTCGCGAGCGCCTCGATCCACGGCTTCGTGACCTCTGCACGCGAGCCGAACAGGCCGTGACCGTGCAGCGAGATGCGCGCGGGATGAGAGGGCGATGCGGAGGCCGGAACGACGCACTCGAAGGCAGCACTGGCCACGTTTCCGGCAGCCTGCGTCGGCAGCGCATCGGCCTTGCTCGAGCTGTAGTGAAAGCCAGTGGTGGCCGTGGAACCGCACGTGATCAGATAACAGGGAACCTGGAGGGTGCCCTTGATGTCGCGCAGCTGAGGCGTGAGGCCCGAGTTGCTCGTGACCGTATAGCTCGGCGCGCGGCCGCGCACCTTCCCATCGGCGAGGTTGCGGTCTCCGAGCTGCGCGAAGGCGCGGTTGCGGATCGATAGCAGGCGCGAGGTCAGGCTCTTAGTGGAGGCGACCGTGAAGTCCCAGGCCTCGTACAGGGACCGACGGCCGACCCCGGCGCGCGCCAAGGCCGCGAAGATCCCCGCGTAGCGCGATCGCTGAGAGCGCTCGCCCCGAAGCAACCGCCGGTTGTCGCGCAGACGCGCAAACCAGCCCGGCGCCTTCAGCACTCGGCCGCCTGCGTCCCGCAGCCGCC
>DAIPIC010000085.1:0-13432 GCA_036771025.1 Solirubrobacteraceae bacterium | reverse complement strand
CGCGCGCTCCCCGCGGGAGGTCTGCTCGACGACCATCGGTACCAGTGGGCTCATCTTCCTCGCTTCTTTCGTTTCCTCGGCCAGAATCCTGCCGAGGCCCGGCCGACCCGGCTGGTCGAATGTAGCAGCGGGGCTGCCTCAGCCTCCCGGGGTCCAGAGCTGACCCGAGCCCTGCTCGCCGGACTCCTTCTCCGGCGTCCAGAGCTTGTCGCGGGCCTTGGCCTGCTCGACCGTGATGGGCTCAGCCTCGTCGACCAAAAGCGTGAGCGCCAGGCGAGAGGCCACCTCCTCCTCGAGCGGCCCCAGGCGCCCTCGGTTCCGTAGTTGCTCGAGCACCTTCTCGGGCTTGCGACCGTCGCGCTCGGCCACGGGCCGGATGGCGTCGAGCAGCTGCTCGTCGGTGGGCTCGATGCCCTCGGCCTCCACGACCGCGGCCAGCACGGCCTCCCGCTTGAGGATGGCTTCCGCCTGCGGCTCCGCCTCGCGCGCCAGCGCCTCTTCGTCCTTGCCGGAGATCCGGAGGTAGGCCTCCTTCGAGATCCCCTGGCGGGCGAGGGCCTGCAGCGTCTCATTAAGCAACTCGTGCGCGCGCGCGTGAACGAGTTTGGGAGGAACCTCGATCGTCGCCTCGGCCACGGCCGCGTCGAGCACGGCCTGCTCGAACTCCCGCTCCACGGCAGCGGCGTCCGCTTCGCTCACGCGCTTGGCGATGTCTTCGCGCAGCTCGGCCAGGGTGTCGAAGCCACCGGCGGTCGAAGCGAACTCATCGTCGAGCTCCGGCAGCCGCTTGGCCTTGATTTCGGTCACCGTCACGTCAAACTGCGCCTCTCTGCCCGCCAGCTCGCCGGGGTAGTCGTCGGGGAACGTGACCGGGATCGAGCGCTCCTCCCCCGCCGAGGCTCCCGTCAATGCCTCATCGAACCCCGGCAGGAGCCTGCCGGTGCCGAGCTCCAGCAGCTGATCACGTCCCTCGCCGCCCTCGAAGGGCTCGCCGTCGATGGTCCCCACGTAGTCGATCACCACGTGGTCGCCGCTCTCGGCCGGCCGGTCCACGGTCTCGAGCGTCGCCAGTCGCTCTCGCAGCTGCTCCACCTCGCCATCGATCTGCTTCTCGTCTGCGTGAGGTTCTCGCTGGCCGACCTCGAGTCCCTTGTACTGGCCGAGCTTGGCCTCCGGACGAACGCCGATCTCGATCGAAAACTCGAGCGGCTGACCCTGTCCGGGCAGGTCCGGCGGCACGTCGAGGTCGGGCTCTCCGACCGGAACGATTCCCGCTCCGTCGATGGCGTCCGCGTACCACCCGCCGAGGGAGCTGCGAAGCGCCTCGTCGAGCACCGCCTCGCGGCCCAGCCGCCGGATGACGACCGGCGGCGGGACCTTGCCCTTGCGAAAGCCAGGGATGCGCATCTGCCGCCCGAGCTGGCGCGCGGCCTCCTGCACGCGCTGCTCGACCTCCTCGGCCGGCACCTCGGCCTCCACCCGAACGCGCGACTCGGGCAGCTCTTTGACTGTCGTCTTCAGGGTCATGGCGTGCCCTCAGACGATAGCTTCACGGCCATGGCTCGGATGCTTTCCCGTGCCGCGGGACGGCTGGTCACGGGACCGCTCGCGTTTCTGATGGCAGCCTTGATCGACCTGGCGGCATTCGGGCTGCGCTCCCTAGCCGAGCGCAACTGACGCCTTCGGCCCGGGTTGGTGCAACGATGCCGCGCTTGTACGTCGCTGAACCTTCCGTGAGGTGGGTCGCCCCGCTCGCTGCGTTGCTGCTCTGCCTCGTGACCTGGGCGCTTCCCGGGCGCGCGCTTGCCTCGACAACGATGGAGTCCAGCCTGATGGACGACAACCAGCTCATCTACGCCAAGCCGGATCGGGTGATCAGCCAGCTCCAGCAGCTCAAGGCACTGGGCGTGGACCGCGTCAAGGTCTCCCTGGTCTGGTCGCTGATCGCGCCCAGCTCGAACTCCTCGCAGAAGCCATCATTCGACGCCACCAACCCCGCGGCCTATCCACCAGGTGCGTGGGATCGTTATGACCGGATCGTGCAACAGGCTCAGCAGCTGGGGATGGGGGTGTACTTCCAGCTGACTCCGCCGGTGCCCACCTGGGCAATCCCGCGCGGCCAATCGGGCACCCAGGGGGAGCGCTTGGGCCACGCTCCCGATGGCCCGGCCTTCCAGCAGTTCGTGCAGGCCGTGGGGACCCGCTACAGCGGGAGCTACAACGGGCTTCCGCGCGTGAGCTTCTGGGGAATCTGGAACGAGCCCAACTTCCCCGGGTGGCTCAACCCCCTGCGAGCCAGGCTCCGCGGCGGCGGGACCGAATTACTCCAGCCGCCGCTATATCGCAGGATCCTGAACGCGGCCTGGAGTGGCCTTCAGGCCAGCGGCCACACGCCCGCGGGGGACACGATCCTGATCGGCGAGATCGCCAACTCCGGCGTGCAACCACCGGCGGACTTCGTCCGCTCGCTCTACTGCGTGGGCCCAAGGCTCGGCCCGCTGAGCGGGAAGGCCGCGTTGGGCTCCGGCTGTCCGAGCAAGGGCTCCCGCGCCAGCTTCATCGCCGCCAACCCGGCGCTGTTCAACGCCACAGGATTCGCGCATCACCCCTACTCGTTCAACGCCCCGCCCGACCGCCCCTATCCACTTCGGAGCTGGATCACGATGCACAACCTGGGCTCGCTGGAGGGCTTGCTCAACGGCATCTTCCGCTCCTACCGGCGTCTCCCATCGGGCGGCGTGCCCGTATATCTGACTGAATTTGGCTACGAGTCAAACCCCCCCAACCCATTCGTAAAGAATTCGACCGCCCAGCAGGCGGAATGGATCAACGAGGCCGAGTACATGGCATATAGAGATTCGCGCGTGCGCGCGTTCAACCAGTTCGAGCTGATCGACAGCGGGCCCCGTCCGCACACCAAGCCCGGGACCCGCGCCTACTGGGGCAATTTCCAGACAGGGCTCGAGTTCCTGAGCGGCAAGGCCAAGCCGGCGTTGGCCGCCTTCCGGCTGCCGCTGTGGATACCCGTCGCCCGCCACGGGCAGAAGGTCGCGGTCTGGGGTCAGCTCCGCCCCGCGAACCATTCATCGACCCAGACCGCGGTGATCCAGTATCTGCCGAAGGGGGCAAAGCAGTGGACCCACACCCAGCAGGACGTGGTCAACACCACCAATCGCGAGGGCTTCTTCTTCACCCGCGTCCCCATCCCCTCGGCCGGCTGGACGCGCCTGGCGTGGACGGATCCGAGCAGCGGGCACACCTTCTACTCGCGGGCGGTGAGGGTCGGATGAAGCGCGTCCGCTGCCTCACAATCGCCGCGGTGTCCGTCCTGGCCTGCCTGCTCCCGGCCAGCGCGCTGGCCTCGAAAAGCATGGACTCGACGCTGATGGACGACAACCAGCTGATCTACCAGAACTCTCAGCTGGCGGTTATTCAGAACCTCGAGCGGCTCAAGCAGCTGGGGGTCGACCGGGTCAAGCTCTCGATGGTGTGGTGGCTGGTGGCGCCGGCCGCCACCTCCGCGCAGCGTCCCAACTTCGATGCCACCAACCCCGCCGCGTACGGGTCGGCCGCCTGGGCTCGCTACGACTTCATCGTCAGCGTGGCTCAGAGCCTGGGGCTCAAGGTGTACTTCCAGCTCACGCCGCCTGTCCCGGCATGGTCGATCCCGCCCGGCCAGGCGCAGCAGAGCGAGGTGCGTGGGAGGGCCCCCAACCCCGCCGACTTCCAGCAGTTCCTGCAAGCCGTCGGCCGGCGCTACAGCGGCTCGTACGTGCCGGGGGGCCAGACGAGGCCGCTTCCCCGGGTGGACTACTGGGGGCTGTGGAACGAGCCGAACGTCAGCGGCTGGCTGAACCCCTGGTATAGCGGCTCGCAGCTGCTCCAGCCGCCCCTGTACCGGGCGCTGGTCAACGCCGCCTGGAACGGTCTTCAGGCCTCGGGTCATACCCCGGCCAGCGACACGATTCTGGTCGGAGAGACAGCCAACTCCGGGGTGGGGACCGTGACGCAGTTCGTCTACAACCTCTACTGCGTGTCGCCCAAGCTCAAAGCGCTGAGCGGGAAGGCCGCTCAACGTGCCGGGTGCCCCACGTCACCCTCGAAGGCCAAGTTCGCGGCCGCAAATCCAGGGCTGTTCGGCGCCACCGGGTTCGCGCACCACCCCTACGGGTTCAACGCCCCGCCCGATCGGCCCTACCCGCTCAAGACGTGGGTCACGATGTACAACCTGGGCTCGATCGAGCGTCAGCTCAGCCAGATCTTCGCTTCCTACGGGAAGCGTCGGGCGGGCGGCGTGCCGCTCTCCCTGACCGGGTACGGCTACGAGTCGACCCCGCCGAACCCGTTTGTCAAGAACTCGACGGGGCAGCAGGCGGAATGGATAAACCAGGCCGAGTACATGGCCTACAACTACTCCTACGTGCGGTCTTTCAACCAGTTCGAGCTGGCAGACAGCCCGCCGAACGCCGCCGAGAAGCCCGGCAGCTACGCCTACTGGACTACGTCGTTCCAGATGGGGCTGCTGTTCAGCAACTTCAAGCCCAAGCCTGCCTACGCTGCCTTCCGGATTCCGATCTGGG
Source organism: Solirubrobacteraceae bacterium (assembly GCA_036771025.1). GTDB lineage: Bacteria > Actinomycetota > Thermoleophilia > Solirubrobacterales > Solirubrobacteraceae > Palsa-465. The sequence goes on along the minus strand of DAIPIC010000085.1, from coordinate 8,852 downwards.
TCCCCCGACCCGCGCACGGCAGGGGCGTGCTGGTCTGGGGCCAGCTGCGCCCCGCCAACCATCGCGGCAGGCAGTCGGCGACGATCCAGTTCGCGCCCCTGGGCTCGCGCAGCTTCAGGCGGCTGAAGACCGTGACAACCAGGAATCGCGAAGGGTTCTTCCTGACCCGCGTGGGTGTCCCCAGGGCGGGCTTCCTCCGCATCGCGTGGCGCAACCCGGCTGGCGTCTACTACAGCCGCACCGTCCGCGTCAGCTAGGCGTGAGCGCCGGCTCGCGGGTTGGCGCTTCGCTTCAGCCAGTCGCGGTGGCCTGCTCTACCCGCTTGGTCTTCCCCGGCTCGTCCCCGTCCGACTCCCTGATCAGGTTTCGCACCTCCCGCAGCGCGACCGGGAGGGTGGTCGTGTCGTACACGCGCGAGGCCTTGATGTCATCCAGGATCCCCAGACATCGATCGACGGCCGCCTCGTTTCGCTGGCGCCAGTTTTCGATTGCCGCCTCGGGGTCCTCGTGTTCGCCCGCCACCTCCAGCACTTCCTCGGTAAGCGAGCGGTGCAGGCTGTAGAGATCGTCGCGCAGGGCAGCGCGCGCCAGCGCCTGCCAGCGATTGGTCCGCGGTAGCTCGATGATCCGGTCGCGAAGCCAGGTGAGGACGATCTCCGCCCCCAACGTGAAGTAGGTCTCCATCACGGTCTCCGGGGGCCGACCCGTGCTGTTGGCGATTTCGACGATGTCGAACACAGCCAGCAACTGGGGCATTGCCGCCACCCGGTTGGCCAGCTCCGAGGGCACGCCCGCCCCCTCGAGCTCGCAAACCCGAGAGTCGTACGCTTCGCGGTCGGCTTCGTGCAACGCTCCCGGCAGGGCGCCGGACAGGAGCTCGGCCCCGCGCGCGTAGCGCTTCGCGGTGGCGTCGATCTCGATCTTGCGCGGGTTGGCCCGCACCAGCCATCGGGTCGCCCGCTCGACCAGCCTCCGGCCTTCGATAAGCATCCCCAGCTGCACCTGGGCGTCGAGCTTGTTGTCGAGCGACTCGACCTGGTCCCAGAAGGGCTGCATGTCGAACACGCCGCGGGCCACGGCATAGCCGCGAGCAAGAATCGTCACCGACGCTCCCGTCTCCTCGCCCAGCCGGAACGCAAACGTTGAACCCGCCCGATCCACGAGCTGGTTGGCGACCAGCGTGGCGATGATCTCCCGTCGGAGCCGGTGCTCCGCGGTTTCCCGTGAGTAGCGCTCCTGCAGCGGCTCCGGGAAGTAGCGCTCGAGGTCGCGACCCAGGTAGGGGTCTTCGGGAACATCCGACTCGAGCAGCTCGGCGTACAGGTGGATCTTGCAGTAGGCCATCAGCACGGCCAGCTCCGGCGAGACCAGGCCCTTGTGATCCACCTTGCGCTCTTCGAGCGTCTCGTCGTCCGGCAGGAACTCGATCCCCCGGTCGAGCACGTCGACCTGCTCCAGGCGACGGATCAGTCGCGCGTGGACGTCGACCATCGGCTCGGCCTGAGCCAGCGCCAGGCTGAGGGCCTGCGTCTGCGTGTAGCTCCCGTACAGGACGCTCTCGCCGACGGCCTCGGTCATCTCCACCAAAAGCTCGTTTCGCTCCTCGTCGCCCAAGCGGCCCCTGGAGACGATGGAGTCCAGCAGGATCTTGATGTTGACCTCGTGGTCTGAGCAGTTGACGCCCGCGACGTTGTCGGTGGCGTCGGTGTTGATCCGACCGCCGGTGTGTTCCGGCCCGCCCTCCAACGCGTATTCGATCCGACCGCGCTGGGTCAGGCCGAGGTTCCCCCCCTCCCCCACCACCTTGCAGCGCAGCTCGCCTCCGTTGACCCGAACGCTGTCGTTGGCCTTATCGCCGGCATCGGAGTGCGTCTCGGCCGAGGCCTTGACGTAGGTGCCGATGCCTCCGTTCCACAGGAGGTCCACCGGCGCTCTGAGAATCGCCGAGATCAGCTCGTTGGGAGGCAGCTCGTCGTCGTCTATCGCCAGTGCCTGCTTTACCTGCTTTGCGATTGGGATCGCCTTGGCGGTCCGGGAGAAGACTCCGCCCCCGTCGGAGATCACCGATTCGTCATAGTCGCTCCACGAGGAGCGCTCCTTTTTGAACAGCCGCCTTCGCTCCTCGAAACTGCGCTTGGGATCGGGGTCGGGGTCGAGGAACACGTGCGCGTGGTTGAAGGCGGCCACCAGCTTGATATGGCGGGAGAGCAACATCCCGTTGCCGAACACGTCGCCTGACATGTCGCCAATCCCGGCCACCGTGAAGTCGGTCGACTGGATGTCGGTTCCGAGCTCGCGGAAGTGGCGCTTGACCGCCTCCCAGGCGCCTCGGGCGGTGATGCCCATTTCCTTGTGGTCGTAGCCATTCGAGCCTCCGGAAGCGAATGCGTCGCCGAGCCAGAACCGGTAGTCGGCCGATACCTCGTTGGCGATGTCCGAGAAGCTCGCCGTGCCCTTGTCGGCGGCGACGACAAGGTATGGATCATCGTCGTCGTAGCGCACCACCTGTGGCGGCGCGACGCACTCGCCCGACTCGATGTTGTCGGTGACATCGAGCAGGCCGCTCAGGAACGTGCGATAGCAGGCGATTCCCTCCTCTTGGATCGCTTCGCGATCGCCGCCCGGTGGCGGCTGCTTGACGACGAAACCGCCCTTCGACCCCACCGGGACGATCAGGGCGTTCTTGACCATCTGGGCCTTCATCAGCCCCAGAATCTCAGTGCGGAAGTCCTCGGGCCGGTCAGACCACCGCAGCCCACCTCGCGCCACCTTTCCTCCCCTCAGGTGGACGCCCTCGACCCTGGGTGAATAGACGAAGATCTCGAACTTGGGCCGAGGCAGCGGCAGCAACCTAATTTTCTCCGGGTCGATCTTGAACGACAGGAAGGAACGTCCCGCTCCGTTCGCGGCCAGCCCCTGGGCCGGCCCTGGGCCATCGGTGCGGAAGTAGTTCGTCCGCAGGGTGGCCTGCACGACCGACAGAAAGCTCCGAAGGATCCTGTCCTCGTCGAGGCTCTCCACCTCGTCGATCGCGACTTGGATCTCGGAGGTGATTCCGTCCGTGTCGCGGCGCTCGCCGCGGTCGGGATCGAACCGGGCGGTGAACAGCCTGACCAGCAGGATCGCGATCTGCGGGTGCTTGAGCAGGGTGCGGACCATGTAGACGTCGGAGAAGGGGATGCTGGCTTGGCGCAGATAGCGCGCTATGGCCCGCAGGATCACGATCTCTTTGCCCGTTAGCCCGGCCTTCAGTACGAGCCCGTTGAGACCGTCGTCCTCGAGCTCGCCGTGCCACACGCCAAGGAAGGTCTCTTCGAAGAAGGGCCTCGCCCGCTCGGCGTCCTCGTCGTGACAGTTCAGCCCGAAGTCGTAGATCCAGACCGGGTCAGAGTCGCGGGGCGTGATCTCGTACGGCCGTTCGTCCACGACCCGCGCCCCCATGTGCTCCAGCGTCGGCACCACGTCGGATAGCGCGACGTCACCGTCGGAGAACAGCTTGCAGCGGGTCAGGCGCGCCTCCCGGGGGGCGGCACGGTAGAGCGTGATGATCGGTCCCCGCTGGTGCTTGAGCGATTCGAGGTTTGTGACGTCTTCGATCGCGGCACGACCCGACCAGTCGTCCCGGTACGCCGGAGGGAAGGCCGACTCGTAGCGCCTGAACAGCTCGCTGGCGTCGTGCTCGCTGTGCTTGTCGTGGAACGCCGCACGCAGGTCATCGCTCCAGCCCCGAATGGCCTGTACCAGTCGCCCCTCGATCTTCTTGACGTCGTAATCGTCCGGAACTCCTTCCGGGCAGTGGATCACGTAATGCACGCGAGCCAGCAGCGACTCGGAGAGCTGGATCGTCCAGTCGAGGTGGGTGCCTCCGAACTCCTCCAGCAGGATCTTCCCCACCTGCTCGCGGTTCTGGGTGTTGAATCGGTCACGCGGGATGCAGACCAGGCAGGCCATGAACCGGTCCAGCGCGTCGCGCCTGACAAACAGCCGGACCCGCTGACGCTCTCCCAAACCGAGCATCCCCATCCCGATCCCGAACAGCTCGTCGGCATCCATCTGAAACAGCGAGTCGCGTGGGTAGGCCTCGAGAATCTCCACCAGCGCCTTGAAGTCATGCGTCGAGGGCTCGAATCCCGCGCGGTCGAGCACCGCCCTCACCTTGTCGCGTAACAGCGGGATCCGCTGCGGGCTCTCCTTGTATGCGAAGTGGGTGAACAGCCCGAGGAAACGACGCTCGCCGATCACCTCGCCGTCTTCCGAGAACTCCTTGACTCCGACGTAGTCGAGATGCGATGGGCGGTGCACCGTGGCGCGGGAGTTGGCCTTGGTGATCACGAGCAGATGCGGTGACCGCGCCAGCTTGAGTGCCTTGTCGCTCAGTGGCGTGAACTGCCGCTCGGGGGGACGCCGCAGGATCCCGAGCCCGGTGTTCTTGCGCACCTGCGGCCCCGACTTCCCGTCCCTATTGACCAGGTCGTACTCGCGGTAGCCGAGGAAGGTGAAGTGATCGTCGGCGAGCCACGTCAGGAACTCCCTGGCCTCCTCGACTTCCGAGCGGTCGACGGCCTCAGGCCCCGAGTCGATTGCCTTGACGATTTCGTCCAGCCTGTCGCGCATCGGCTCCCAGTCCTCGACCGCAGCCCTGACCTCTTCGAGCACGCGCTCGACGCCGGCCCGCAGCTGCTCGCGCCGTTCCTCATCTGGTTCCCGGGTCACTTCGGCGCGTAGGACTGACTCGACGATGCTGTCCTTGGGTGACTCGTCGCCCGGATCGAGCACCTCGGTCAGGTGTCCTGCCTCATCCCGCACGACGTGCAGAACGGGGTGGATTACGAGGTCGATCCCGTAGCCCGCGCGGCCCAGGGCCATGGTGATCGAGTCCACCAGGAACGGCATGTCGTCGGATACCACCTCAACGACGGTGTGGGGCGAGCTCCAGCCGTCCCGATCCGGGTCGGGGTTGTAGACCCGGATCTTGGCCTCCTCTGGCGCGCGCTCCAGTGCCAGCTGCCAGTGGGCGAGGGCGGCGCCGTAGAGATCATCCGGGCTTCGATCGGTCAAGTCCTCCGGAGGGACCCAGTGGTAGTACTGGCGGGCGAAGGCCTCGGCCCGGGCCGCTTCGTCGCCCGAGACCTCGTCGCGGATCCGGGCGCAAACGGAGCCCACCAGCTCCGCCTCAAGGCTCTCGGTCTTCACAGCCATGGGCTCTCCTCCACGGGTATCGGCCCTGAGCCTACCCCGCCGCGCCGAAACGCTGTCGATCTGGCGCTGCTCCGGGCAACAGCTCGTTCACGCGCCGGATGCTTCCCCGAACCGATCCCTGCCACAATTGCCCGCAATGCGAGGAGCCGGTCGCGGGGACGGGGAGCGGTGGGTGTCCCCACCGCTTACCTCTGAGATGCTCATGGCTCGACGCGCGGCGTTGCGTCGCCGGCGCACCCTTCAGCGTGCCCTGATTGGCGGGGCGCTGGTGATTGCGGCAGTGGTGGCAGCCATTGTGGCCTCCACCTCGGGCGGGAGCTCGGCGTCGCATTCTGCATCCAGCCATCGGTCCCCCAGCGCGAGCGGCTCAGCGGCCCGTCGGGGGTCGGCGGCTCGCAAGGCGACGTATGCCGCGGTGGGGCTTCCGGGCTGGCTCGTGGCGCGCGACGTCAATAACGTTCTCGCCTACACGCCGCTTGTCCGGGTCGGGAGCGGCCGCGCTCGCGAGGTGGCCCTGACGTTCGATGACGGGCCGAGCATCTATACGCCGCAGATCCTGCGCGTGCTCGCTCAGTGGCACGTCCCAGCGACCTTCTTCTTGATCGGCAGGGAGGCCAAGGCCTACCCGCAATTCGTCAGGGCCGAGGTGCAGGGGGGCAACGAGGTGGGCGACCACACCGAGACCCACGCAGCCATGACGGCGCTGGGGGCGGCATCGCAGCAGGCCCAGGTCGTCGACGCAGCCAGCGCCATTACCGCCGCCGGCGCGCCGTTCCCGCACATCTGGCGGCCGCCCTACGGGCTCTACAACAGCACCACGATCTCCATCCTGCGCTCGCTGCACATGCTGATCGTGATGTGGACCGTCGACACGAGCGACTACGCGCGTCCCGGCGTCTCGAGGATCGAGTACACCGCCCTGAGCGGCGCCCGCCCGGGAGCGATCATCCTGATGCACGACGGCGGCGGAAATCGGGCCGAGACCGTGGCCGCGCTGCCGAGAATAATCTCCGGCCTCACCCGCCGGGGGTTCAAGCTCGTCACCGTGCCCCAGCTGCTGGCGGACGACCCCCCGCCGCACGGCCAGGCCACCGCGCCTCCGGTAACCGGCGGCGAATCGGGCGGTCCAGGCGCCGTCAGGAGACGGCGCTAGCTCGAGCGGCCCGCGGGCGTCGCGCTCGTCTGGGTGGACCGCGTCACGGCCGTCGCCACACGGTGCGCGGCGATGTTCCTGTGCGCGCTGCCTGCCAGGAACCGAGGAAGGCGAGGACCCCGCCCGCGATCAGCACATACACGCCCCAGCCGACGTGAACCACCTGTTGGCCGAAGAGGGTCACCTTCGAGACCTTGTCGTGGATGTGGATGGCTTCGAAGATGCCGAAGCCGACGAGGATCAGCGACAGCGTCGCCAGCGCCGGCGCCGAGTCTCGTACCAGTAGCAACACCAGTGCGAGCGCAGCGATCCCGATCGTGATCCTGCCATCGCCGTCGAGACCCGAGGCGGAATCGACCTGGCTGGTGGCCCAGGGGGCGATGGACGCCACAACACATAGGACCAGGCCGAGGGAGATGCCTGCCGCCATCACGGTGTTGCTCGAGACAAACTCGCCGACGGTCCGCTGTTTCGCGTTTGGTGCGCCTTCGTCCGGCATCGTGAAACCCCTTTTGAGTCGAGCCCCGACTTGCGCCGAGGGTATAGCGCGTCTCGCGGCGGCTAGGAAACTCAGCTCCGGCGTCGTCACTCGTGGATGTAGTACGGGTTGTGGGAGATAACTGTCTCCAGACGACAGTTATTTCCCGCGGCCCCTGGGGTGGCGCGGGTCTCCGCGAGGTGAAGCCATCTGCCCGCCCCGATCCGTGCGCCGCGGAGATCCGTCCGACCCATGGGCGAACATACGTTCGTGACGAGCGACGGCAGTCCCTACAGCCGGTTCCGACGGGCGCTCGCCACCGGCAACGAGACGCTGGTCATCGCCGCCGCGCGGGAGCTACCGCGGATCAGCCTCGATGATGCGCTCCGGGTGTGCCTGGTCCTGCGGGACGGGGACGACGCTCGATTTGAGCGCGCGGCCGTCCGCTGGCTCGGGCGGTTTGCGCTCGAGGCCAAGCGCGCGACCATGGCCGACCTCCGTGCTGCCGCCGACGCCCTTGACGCGCTGCGCGGCGAACCCGTCGCCGCGATGGAGCGCCTGCAGGCACTGTGCCTGGCGCGGGGGATCGGCTGATGGGCCGGGGCCGCAGCGGCTAGGTTTCGACCGGTTCGAGCAACCGGTGTGGCCTTCGTAGCGCGATGGCCACCGGGTCATCGCGGAGCTTGCCTCGGCCCCGTCGGGCGTGCACAGAGCGCGCTTTCGCAGGGTGGTCGCGCCGATGGCGCCTTGGGTGTTTGCTGCTCCGGCGATCGGGTTCGCGCTCTTGCCGAGCGTGGTCGGTGCCGAGCACGCCAGCGACGGCATCGCCCTGACGGCGACCATCACGATGCTGTGCGCGTTGGCCGGAGTGCTGGTTCAGCCGCTCGCGCGGCGTCTCGACGCCAGCGGCCGGAGCAACCTGGCCGCAATTACCGGGTTGCTCGTGGTGACAGCAGGCCTGGCGCTCGCAGCGCTCACGGCGCACGCTCACGAGACCTGGCTGCTCGTACCGAGCGCGATCATCCTGGGCGCCGCCTACGGGCTATGCCTCGTCGCCGGTCTGGTCGAGATCCAGCGGCTCGCGGGACAGCGCGCCGTAGGCGGCCTGACCGCAATCTTTTACTCGGTCAGCTACCTAGGTTTCGCCGCCCCGTACCTGCTGGCACTCGCCGCGCACCTGGCCAGTTACACCATCCTGTTGACCATCACCGCAGCGCTCGCGCTCTGCACCGCAGCGCTCATCGCCAGGCAATCTGCCGGGTATGGCGGTGCCCGTAGGGCGTGAGGCGGGCCCGCGAATCCCGCCTACACGCCGGTCAGCTTGCCGCGGAGGATGACTGGTCCGGGCTGCTGCGGATCGGGGTTCGTCTCGATCGTGATCACCAGCTGCTTGTAGTGGCTGGCATTGGTCGGCAGTGGCCCAGTCGTCGCCAGGCGTCCGTTCTTGCCCACACCGGGGTTGACGAAGCCGAGCCGGACCGCGTCGCGGGGCGCGTTGTACAGCCAGACGGCATAGGCGTCGTGCTTAGTGTTCGGCGTCAGGCCGTGCCCGACGATGGCGACCGCAGACTTGTCGCCCTGCTTGACCACCTCGGCCACAGCGGCGGTCGATGTGTTGCCGCTCGGCGAGGCGAGGTTGATCTGAGGAGCGGCGGTCGCGGTCGTCGGACCGCCGGTTGTTCGTGGTGCAGCAGTCGATGCCGTGGCGTGCGGCGCGGTTGCCGTCGCCGTAGCGGAGTTGGGCGCTGCGGTTGCCCCAGTTGGATGAGAGGAACCGCCACAGCCCGCGATAGCGGCCGCGGCGCCGATGACGGCACCTGCGACTCTCAGGCCGGCAACGCGCCGGCGTTTGCGCCCGTGTTGATGCGGCAATTCTTGTCTCCAGGGTTGTCAGGGCTGGAGGAAGCCGTGAGTCGTGACATCGGGGAGTGGCAGGACTCTCTTTAGGGTGAGCGAGGGGACTCGAACCCCCGACCGCCGGGACCACAACCCGGAGCTCTACCAGCTGAGCTACGCCCACCG
>DAIPIC010000084.1:0-13438 GCA_036771025.1 Solirubrobacteraceae bacterium | reverse complement strand
CGGCATGCCGATCCTCGAGGTGGACGAGTCCGGCGCGGTGATCGTGCTCAAGCGCTCGATGGCCTCGGGATTCGCCGGAATCGACAATCCGCTGTTCTACGACGAGAAGACCTCGATGCTGTTCGGCGACGCCAAGGACTCGGTGAGCGAGGTCACTTCCGAAGTGCAGGCGTTATAGATAGAGTGCGCCCGCGCCGATGGATCCCAACAGGCTGACCGCAATACCGCTGTTCTCCCAGCTCAGCGAGGAGGAGGCCCGCAGGCTCTCCGCATTCGCCACCGAGACCAGCGCGGCCGAGGGCCAGATCCTGATGAAGCAGGGCGACTACTCGACCGAGCTGATCGCGATCGAGGAGGGCACCGCCGACGTCATCAAGGACGGCGACAAGATCGCCTCGCTCAAGCAGGGCGACCTGATCGGAGAGATGGGCCTGCTGGAGCGCGAGCCGCGCAACGCCGACGTGATCGCCACCTCGCCGATGCGGCTGGTGAAGCTCACCCACTGGGAGATCCGCCGCATGTCGGATGACACGGTGAACCGGATCAAGCAGCTGATCGAGGAGCGGCGTAAGGCCGGAGTGGCGGACCCGGCGGCCTGACCGCCGCCCGCGGGCGGCGGCCGGACGCGGTCGCAGTCCAGCCGCCACCGCGCGGCTACCCTCAGCCTGATGCTGACCCGGGAGCGCGCCCTGGATGCCCTTGCCGGCGAGCGCTTTGACGTCGTCGTGATCGGCGGCGGGATCACGGGCGCGGGCGTCGCGCTCGACGCCGCCACCCGCGGCTACAGCGTGGCGCTGGTGGAGAAGGCGGACTTCGCCTCGGGCACCAGCAGCAGATCCTCAAAGCTCATCCACGGCGGCCTGCGCTATCTCCAGCAGTTCGACCTCGGCCTGGTTCGCGAGGCGCTGGTCGAGCGCCAGCTGCTCGTCAAGCTCGCGCCGCACCTCGTGCGGCCGCTCAAGATCGTGGTCCCGGCCTTCGAGGGGGCCCGGCCCGACCGACTGGTGGGACTGGGTCTCAACATGTACGACGTCATGGCCTCCTCCCGGCTCCGCGGCCGGCGAGGCTCGCGCCGTGACCGCGACGGGGGCAACTCCAATGAGGAGCCCGACTGGAGCCCTGCGCGGCACAGGATGATCTCCGGCCAGGAGGTCGTGGAGCTGTTGCCGGCGCTCGGCCGCCGCGGCCCGACCGGCGGCTATCTGTTCTACGACTGCCAGACCGACGACGCCCGGCTGGTGCTCACCGTCCTGGCGGAGGCGGAGCGGTTTGGAGCGATCTGCTCCAATCGGCTGGGGGTGACCGGGCTGATCCAGGAGGAGGGCGCGGCGGCGGGCGTCACGGTCCGCGATCCGGAGACCGGGGGAGAGCTCGAGATCCGGGCCGACAACGTGGTCAATGCCACCGGAGTTTGGGCCGACCGCATCAGTCCCGACGAGCTCCACGCCGAGGCCGAGGCGCCGACCATCCGGCCGAGCCGCGGCACGCACATAACCATTTCCGCAACCGACCTGCCGCTGGTGGCGGGTGCCATCGTCCCGGCCGGCGAGGGGCGGACGATCTTCGCCCTGCCGTGGCTGGGTCGGACCCTGATCGGCACCACCGACAACGACTACGACGGTGACATCGATCACGTCCGCCCCGCGGCCGCCGACATCGAGTATCTGCTCGAGGCGACGAACGAGTTCTTCGCCACCGATCTAAACGAGCGGGACGTGACCGGCGCCTACGCCGGTGTGCGTCCGCTGATCGCAAGCGGCGATAGCCGCAAGTCGGTCGACATCTCGCGCAAGGCGGAGCTGTATGAGACCTCCAGCGGCCTGATCACGATCACCGGGGGCAAGCTCACGACCTGGCGGCGGATGGCGAAGCTGGCGGTTGACCGCCTCGTAGAGCGCGACGGACGTCAGGCCCGCTGCCGAACCGACGAGATCCCGCTCGGCGAGAGCATCGATCCCGCGGCGCTGCCGCGCGTGGAGGGCGTTCCCGAGGAGTCCTACGCGGCGCTCGCCCAGCGCTACGGCCACGCCGCCCTGGCGGTGCTCGAGCTGGCCATGGGAAAGGGTGAGCTGGCGCAGCCAATCCTGGCCGGCGAGCCCGACCTGCTCGCGGAGGCCGCCCATGGCGCCCGCGAAGAGCAGGCCCAGACCGTGGGCGACGTGCTGCTGCGCCGCACGCGGCTCGGCCTACTCGCGGCCCGTGAGCTCTGCGCCCAGGAGAGCGGCGCTCCAGAGCGTGTGGCGCGCGCCATGGCAGACGAGCTGGGCTGGGACGGGCGGCGGATCGAGCAGGAGGTCGAGCAGTTCCGCCGCGAGGCGAGCGAGGAGGGAATCGTCGTCTCCTCATGAGGGCTCCGTCGCTTCCGTTCAAGATCCGCGGCCAGACGCTCGAGCTGGGCGGCAGACCGTGGCTGATGGGCGTGGTCAACGCCACCCCCGACTCGTTCTCCGACGCCGGGGAGCACCGCACGCTGGATGAGCGGCTCGAGCTGTCGCGGGCGCTGCTCGACGCCGGGGCGCAGATCATCGACATCGGCGGTGAATCGGGGGTGACGAGCAGACCGCCGGTCGCTGCCGGGCAGGAGATCGAGCGCGTCGTGCCGCTGATCGAACGGGTGCGCCACGAACTCGGGATCCCGGTGTCCGTGGACACCTACAAGCCCGAGGTGGCGCGGGCGGCGATCGCGGCCGGAGCGTCGATCGTCAACGACATAAGCGGCCTGCGCGACCCGCAGCTGGCGGATGTCTGCGCCGAGACCGGGGCTGGGCTGATCCTGATGCACACCCGCGCGGCGCCCAAGCAGAAGCTGCTCGATTCCTCGCTCGACGGTCGAGTCGCCGACGATGTGGAGGAGTTCCTGCGCCAGCGGATCGCGCTGGCCGGCGAGCGGGGGGTGGAGTTCGAGCAATTGATGCTGGATCCCGGTCCCGACTTCGGCAAGACCCCGGCGCAGACCGTCGAGGTCCTGCGGGCGCTGCCCAGACTGCATGAGCTGGGGAGACCGCTCCTGCTCGCAGTCTCCCGCAAGGACTTCATCGGCGCGATTACCGGTCGGGCGCCGCGAGCGAGGCTGGCGGGGACGCTCGGCGCGATCGCGCATGGGGTTGCTTCCGGCGTCCACGTCCTGCGCGTGCACGAAGTGGGCCAGATCGCAGATTTCCTCGCCGTTCAGCAGGCGCTCGCGGGATCGGTGCAACTCGATTCCGAGCTGCGGGTGCCGGACGCCATCCGCTGGCAGCAGGGACCTGAGTAGCCGTCCTCTTGCCGCCGGAGCGGATGAGATCATCCGCTCCGATGAGATTGTTCATCGACAGCGGCTCGGTGGCGGAGGTCGAGGAGATCGCAGCGTGGGGCGTGCTGTCTGGCGCAACCACGAACCCCAGCCTTCTGGCAAAGGAGTCGGGCGATCCCGGCGAAGGCATTCGGCGCATCTGCGAGCTGGTGAACGGGCCCGTGTCGGCCGAAGTGGTCGCCGACGACCCGGGGGAGATGGTCTCCCAGGGCCGGGCGCTGACCGGCATCCACGAGCACGTGATCGTCAAGGTCCCGTTCGGCCCGGCGGGTCTCGAGGCCACCCGATCTCTGTCCCAGGACGGGATCGGGGTCAACATGACCCTGGTCTTCTCGCCCAACCAGGCGCTGCTTGCCGCGGCGGCGGGCGCGCGCTACGTGTCGTGCTTTATGGGCCGCCTCGATGACTACTCGATCGATTCGGCGGAGGTTCTCGCGGCCATCGTGTCGGCGCTGAGACCGGGCGCCGGGCACACCGCCTGGACCGCGGGCTCGGCCGAGGTGCTCGCGGCCTCGATCCGTCATCCCGAGCACGTGGTGACCGCGGCCCGGCTGGGGTGCGAGGTCGCCACCGTCCCCGGCAAGGTGCTGCGCCAGATGCTGGGGCACCCGCTGACCGCGGCCGGCATCGAGCGCTTCGAGTCAGACTGGCGCGCTCGTCCGGAGCTGGCGCAGTGGCTGGGAGGACTGACGACCGAGGCAGCAGCCGCCTAGCGCTAAATTCAGGGCCGCCAACGCAACGCCGGTCGCTGTCCCTCAACGCGACCGGAGCTAACCGCCAGAAGGAGGACAGATGACTGTGATCGACCGAGCCGCGCTCGAGGCCAGCCCCCTCGCCGACCTGCACGCGATCGCCTCAGAGCTCTCCATAGACGGCTACCGCCGCCTCCGTCGCGAGCAGCTGATCGGGGCCATCCTGCAGCGCCAGGAGAACCGGGAGGAGGAAGGTCAGACCGAGACCGAGACCGAGAGCGTCGAAGACGACGGGACGACCGCTGACCGTCCCCGACGCCGCCGCGGCCGCCGTGGAGGCCGCGGACGCGGTAATGCAGCCGAGGGAGAATCCGCTCCGCCCGAGCCCCGGCCCGAGGAGGCATCAGAGCAGACGGTAGAAGGGGAGGTGGAGCTCCTCCAGAACGGCTCCGGCTTCGTGCGCGTCAGCCCGCCGGAGCAGTCGGACGACGACGTCTACATCTCGGCGGCGCAGGTCAAGCGCTGCGAGTTGATCCCCGGAGATCGAATCTCGGGGCCGAAACGCGCCCCGCGCCGCTCAGAGCGGTTCGCGTCACTGATCCGAATCGACACCATCAACGGCGAGCCCGCCGCGGAGGTGGCGGACCGCGCCCGCTTTGACGATCTCCCGGCGGAGTTTCCGCACCAGCGCTTCGAGCTCGACACGGATGACCCCACGATCAAGGCGATCGAATCGCTGACCCCGATCGGCAAGGGCTCCCGCGTGGCGATAGTCGGGGCGGCCCGCACCGGAAAGACGGCGATCCTCCGCCAGCTTACCGAGGCGCTGTCGGGCCGGGAGGATCTCAAGCTTCTCCTGGTGCTGGCCGGTGTCCGCCCGGAGGAGCTCACGGAGTGGAAGAGCGGCCCCGTCGAGCCCGCGCAGGCGCTGACCATCGCTGACTCAGCCGACGTCCAGGACCAGGCGGTGGCCAGCACGATCGACCAAGCGCGACGGCTGGCGGCCCGCAGCACCGACGCCGTCGTCCTGCTCGATACGCTCGACGGTCTCCATCCTCACGCGGCACGCAGGGCGCTGGCCGCCGCGCGGAAGATCGTGGATGGTGGATCGGTGACCGTGATCGCGACGGCGACCAAGCCCCTGGGCGGGGAGACGACGGTGATCGCCCTCGACCCTGCGCTGGCCAGGGCAGGTCAGTTCCCGGCCATCGATCTCCACGCCAGCGGCACGATCAGGGTCGAGCGGCTGGTCGGGGAGGAAGGCGCGGCCGAGATCGCCCGAGCCCGGATGGGGGCCGGAGCCGGACACGGCCCCGAGGGCCCCGCCGGCTGAATCAGTAAGCCGTACAGCGACAGCGATGGCGGGGCGAGGCCTTGTAGGACGCGTTCTGGCCGCGGTACCAGAGAAACCGGTCGACGTCCGAGGCACGGCGCCCTGGTCGCTCAGCCACGATCAGCTCAACGGCGTGGAGCGCACAGGCTCTGATCTCCACCTCCTCGGGCGAGCCGTGCTCAATCAGCTCGCCGCGCTCGATCCGCTCGACCAGGTCCGGCTCGAAGGCGAGGATCCCGTCGAGGCGGAGCACGTGGGGGACGAGGTTGTCGGCGAACATCGTCAGGCGCTCGACATCGGTAAACCGGGCCGCACCAACGGCCTCCAGGTCAGCGGCTGCGATCTGCGCCCGCTTGAGAAACGGCACTTCGATGCCGTCGTAGACGGAGCTGTCGCCGAAGCAGCGCCAATCGGCGAGCCGCTCCACGAACGCGACCGCGGAGCCGGCGGCAGCCCGTACCGGCCCCGAGAATTCGCCGTCGAACTCCTCGGCGACGCGGCGACCGAGATCGTTCAGCGACGCGGCATAGAGGGCCATCAGCTCGTGGTCCGGATCCTGGCCGAGAGCGGCGGCGACGTCGGCGGGCTCAAGCGCCGAGAGCTCCGCGGCAGTCCATTGACCTCGCCTCTCGAACCGCTCGCGAACCCCGATCGCGACCGTGAAGTAGCCCGAGCGCCCCGGCCGTTTTTTCAGCGAGGGAAACCATCCCGAGCCGAAGTTGATGGCGTCCAGGGTGAGCCAGAAGGCCGCCAGCTCCTCGGGCGAGCCGTCGATTAAATGCGCGGCCGGATCGGGCTCTGCGGCGGGTGCGTCGAGCGGCAAATCGGCCGCGTACGCCGGAATGGCCCCGTGCTGGAGCCGCACCTGACGGGCAGACCGAGCGACCTGTGCGCACGCCGCCCGGAGGCGGCTCAAGGCGTCCATTTGGCAAGGATGACCGACCAGTCCCGCCGCTACCGTTGAGAGCCGGTAGATGGCTGAGACCTCGACGATCGATCACCTGCTCGCCGGCCTCAACGGCCCCCAGCGCGAGGCAGTCACCTACGGCGAGGGGCCGCTCCTGATTCTGGCCGGAGCCGGGTCAGGCAAGACCCGGGTGCTGACCCACCGGATCGCCTATCTGATGGCGTCGGGGGCGGCGCAGGCGAGCGAGCTCTTGGCGATCACCTTCACCAACAAGGCGGCCGCAGAGATGCGCGAGAGGGCGGCCTACCTGGTCGGAAGGCGCATCCGGGCCATGTGGGTCATGACCTTCCACGCCGCCTGCGCCCGCATGCTGCGCGCCCACGCCGACCGGCTGGGCTACACCCGGCAGTTCTCGATCTACGATCAGGCCGACTCCCGGCGGCTGATCAAGCGCTGCATCGACGAGTTGGGGTTCGACCCCAAGCGGTTCACCCCCGCCGCCGTCCAGGCCCAGATCTCCGACGCCAAGAACAAGCTCCGCGACGCGGACGCCTACGGCCAGATGGTGGGCTCGTTCTTCGAGCAGACCGTCGCCGACGTCTACCGCCAGTACGAGCGCGAGCTACACCGCATGAACGCCATGGACTTCGACGACCTCCTGTTCAGGGCCGTCAATCTGCTCGAGCTCTTCCAGGAGGTCCAGGACATCTACGCCACCGGCTTCCGCCATGTGCTGGTGGACGAGTACCAGGACACCAACCACGCCCAGTACCGCTGGCTTCAGCTCCTGACGAAGGAGCGGCGGAACCTGATGGTGGTGGGGGACGACGCGCAGTGCCTGATCGAGGGGACGCTGGTGACGATGGCGGACGGGACTGCCCGCCCGATCGAGGAGGTCGCGGCCGGCGACGAGGTGCTCTCCGGATACGGCAGCGGCGACTTCCGGGCGGCGAAGGTCCTACGCGTCCACCGCTCGGAGCGCGGGGAGGGGGTTGCGATCACCACCCGAACCGGACGCCGGATCGTGAGCACGCCCGAGCATGTGCATTTCGCGGGTTACGAGCCGCTCGGATCGCCAGTCGACGGACTCCACCGCCCGCCGGTACATGCATTACGTCCCAAACCGGCCATCCGCTCGCCGGCTCGGGCCCGCGCGCATGGTGGGCATGCATCTCGTCCCGAGGTCGATCGGCGAACCGGGCTTTGGGGGGTTACGCAGGTGGATCTCACGCTCTGCGGCGCGCCCGGACGCGACGGAGCCGCCCACCGCGTCGCCTTTGGCGGCTCCGAGACCAGCTGCACCGACCTTGCGGCGGCTCAGCTTCTCGCCGAGAACGCCACCCTCCACGCCACAGCGCAGCTCGCCGCCGACGGCGTCCAGCTCCCCTTCACGCAGGCCGCGTCCGTTCGCCCCGGCATGGCCATGTTCGACGGCTGCGGTGGCTATGACGTCGTCGAGTCGGTGGAGCGGGTCGATCTCGACCGGCCGGTCTTCGACCTGGACATCGAGAGCACGCATAACTTCATCGCCAACGGCATCGTCACGCACAACTCGATCTACGGCTTTCGCGGCGCTGACATCCGCAACATCCTGGACTTCGAGGACTACTACCCCGACGCCCACGTGGTCCGCCTTGAGCAGAACTATCGCTCGACCCAGACCATTCTCGACGCCGCCAACGCGGTCATCTCCAACAATCGGGGACAGAAAGCCAAGTCGTTGTGGTCGGAACTTGGCCGAGGCGACCCCATCCACGTGCGCGAGCTGGAGGATGAACACGCCGAGGCCAGGTTCGTGGTCGGGGAAATCGAGCGACTCATCGACGAGGGGAGCGCCCGCTCGGACGTCGCGGTCTTCTACCGCACCAACGCTCAATCACGGGTGCTCGAGGACACCCTGGTTCGCACCGAGATCGCCTACCAGGTGATCGGGGGGACGAAGTTCTACGAGCGGGCGGAGATCAAGGACGCGGTCGCATATCTGAACGTGCTGGTCAACCCACAAGACGTCGGGGCGTTCACCCGCATCGTCAATTCCCCACGCCGGGGTATCGGCGCCACCTCGCTGGGTCGCCTGCTGTCGTTCGCCAACACCACCGGCACCGCGATCTGGGACGCGGCCTCAGAGCCCGAGCAGGCGTCCGACCTCGGCGTGCCGGCGATCAAGGCCTTACGGCGGTTCATGGCCACCATGCACGTCTTGCGCGAGCGGGTGGAGGGCTCTACCACGGTGGCCGCCATCGTGAACGACGTCCTGCATGAGACCGGTTATCTCCAGGCGCTCGAGGCGGAGCGGACGATCGAGGCCCAGGGGCGGATCGAGAACCTCGAGGAGCTGGTCAACGTGGCCGCGGAATACGACGAGGCAGCGGAGGCCGAGGGGCGGGAGGACGCCGGCCTGCCGCAGTTCTTGCAGCAGATCCAGCTGCTCTCCGACGCGGACGAGCGCCGCGACGACGAGGGACTGGTGACGCTGATGACACTCCACAACGCCAAGGGGCTCGAGTACCCGACCGTATTCATGATCGGCTGCGAGGAGGGCGTCTTCCCGCACTCCCGAGCGCTCGACGAAGGCGGGCTCGAGGAGGAGCGACGGCTCTGCTACGTCGGCATCACGCGGGCGATGAAGGACCTCTACCTGACGAGCGCCCGCAGTCGCGCCGTGTTCGGCGCTCGCACCTACGGGATCCCGAGCCGCTTCATCTCGGAGATTCCGCCGGAGCTCACGGACCGCGACGAGCAAGCACACGGGTCAGCTCCCGGCGGAAGGCGGTCGCGGATCGCGTCATGGATCTCGGCCCCCGACGCCGCCCCGACGGTTGCGTTCAGGATGGGCGACGACGTGGTCCACCCGGCGTTTGGCGAGGGCGTCGTCACCGGCCTTGAGCCGGGCGGGATCGTCGTCATCCGATTCGCCAAGGACCGCACGGAGCGCAAGCTCGTCGCCGACCTGGCGCCGATCACCAAGCGCTAGAGCAGTCCCCGCTGGGACGCGAGGTATGAGCCGGCGAGAAAGCGGAGAGTGCTGCCGCGTCACCGCTTTCCTTTGCCCGGGCGAAGCTGCGAGATACTTGGTGGCGATGTCGCGGGAGAACGTCGAGATCGTGCGGCAGCTCTACCGGGCGTGGGCCAAGGGGGAGTTCTGGTCGCACCCCGAAGCGTTCGCTTCCGACGTTCGCTCCGCGCGGGTCATGAGTCCCGATGCCGAGGGCGTCGGGCTGTCGGGCCATTGGCAGGGACTGGATGGATTGGTCGAAAACGTCCTCCTGTGGCTGAGCGCCTGGAACGACGTTCGGGTCGAACCGAGGGAGTTTCTCGAGGCAGGCGACAAGGTCGTCGTCGTCACTCGCCAGACGGCAACCGCGAAGGCGAGCGGCATTCCGCTCGACCGGGAGTTCGCCGACGTGTGGGAGGTCCGCGACGGAAAGGTCGTCGAGATCTGCTTCTACTGGAAGCCGAGCGATGCCCTCAAGGCCGCCGGCGTCCGCCGGTAGCTCACTGATTCGGGCTACGGCAGCAGCTTCCGTCCGAAGGCACCGCCGAGCTACCACATTCCTGGTCGTCTGGCCAACTAGTAGTGCCCTCAACGGGCCGCAAAGAGGGCGATTAATTTTCTGGTAAAGCCCCTTGCGGGATCCAGGATTCGCGGTAGCTTGGCGTCGAGAAGGTGGACCGGGGATCGGGGAGGCCCACCGACAGAGCAAACCACCTCGCGCCCCCGAGGAGGTATTTCCATGGCCATCGACCGCCTGTCTGCGCTCGACGAGGCGTTTCTACGACTCGATTCTCTCGCCACGCCCATGCACGTGGGGTGGACGCTGCTGGCCGACGGCCAGCCGCCGGCCGTGGAGGAGCTGCGGGAGCACGTTGCCGGACGGCTTCATCTGTTGCCGCGATTTCGCCGCCGCCCGCTGACTTCTTCGCTTCGCCTGCACGACCCCATTTGGGTCGACGATCAGCAGTTCGACCTGGAGCGGCACATAGCGACCGCCACCGTGGAGAAGCCCGGGGGCGCGCGCGAGCTGCGAGCGCTCGCGGGACAGCTGCTTTCCGTGCCGCTTGACCGCCGACACCCGCTGTGGCGGCTGTGGCTGATCGACGGGCTTCGGGACGAGCGCTTTGCGGTCGTGGGCCAGGCCCACCATGCGCTCGTCGACGGCATGGCGGCGATCGAGGTGGCGCAGCTGCTGCTCGACGCCCAGCCTGAGGTACCGGTCGCGAGGCCCCGTCCCTGGTCGCCCGCCCCCGAGCCATCGCTGGCCGAGCGGGCCGTGGCGACGGTTTCCGATCGTGCCCGCGTGGGTGGCGCGGCGGCCTCGCTGGCACTCAAGGCGGTCGTTAACCCTGGCGTGGCCGGAGAGGGAGTGGAGGCGCTGCGCCGGCTCGAGCCGGTCGCCGGCGCGGCGCCCCGCACCGCGTTGAACCGACGGGTCGGGCCGCGCCGCTCGGTGGCGTTCGCCGAGCTGCCGCTGGTGGCGGCAAAGGAGTTGGGGCGGGAACACGGCGCCACGGTCAACGATGTGGTGCTGGCCACCGGCGCCCTTGCGCTGGGCCGTTACCTGCGACGGACCGGCGAATGCCACCCGTGGCTGCGGACGCTGGTGCCCGTGTCAACGCGCCCGGACGGAACCCACGCCGAACTCGGCAATCGAGTCTCGTTCGTCATGGTCGAGCTGCCGATCGGCGAGCGCAGCCCAGCCGCCGCGCTCGAGGAGGTTTCCCGCCAGATGCGCGAGCACAAGAGCGCTCGCAGCGCGGGGGCGTTCGACGGGCTGCTGCACGCCGCCCGGTTCGCGCCGCTGCCGGTGCGGGACGCCATCGGCTGGATTGCGACCAGGCCGCAGACGTTCAATGTCGTGGTGTCGAACCTTCCGGGCCCGCGCGACGCGCTTTATGTCATGGGTCGTCCGCTGCGGGCGGCGTATCCAGCGGTGCCGCTGCCACGAGGACAGGGGCTGTCGGTGGGGATCCTGTCCTACCGCGGCGTCCTCCACGTGGGCCTGTACGCGGACCCGGACGTGGTGCCGGACGTGGTCGACGTGGCGCACGACTTCACCCGGTCCTTCGACGCGCTTCGGTTCGCGCTGGCGCCGCGTCCCCCGGAGCCGGGAGCGCCGACGCCGCTCGACCGCGAGCGGGGACGGCAACGGCGCGAACGCGTTTTCGCATAGGACCCCGGTCTGAGATCTCCGATCGTGCGTCGCGGGTCGATGCCGAGTTGGTAACGAACCAGCTCCTGGCTGCGTCCGCAATGCACTGCTAGCTTCGCAGGCCTGCCGTCGTTCGCAGGGGCGACCGAATGCTTGGGGTGGTATCTCCCTCCACCCCTGCTGGTCAGGGCTCAGCGCCCCCCGGTCCCTGGCCTCTCCCCGAGGCTCGGATGGATCCGGGTCTCGGGGATGCTTCCTCGCTCGATGGACTGTGGGCCCGCCCGAACGGGACGGGCCCACACCCAGGCTCAGCGCTCCGTCGCCACCGGCCTCGAATCAGGCTCCTCGAGCCTGACCTCGGCCTCCTCGTCCCCGGGATCGGGGTCGCTCAGCGGCCGTGTCTGCTCGAACTCATCCCACAGCTCGCGGCTTGCCTCGCGCTCCTCGTACCTGCGCCGCCACCACCAAGATTCATGGCACATGGTGTGACCTCCTGATCGACCACCCCTGATGATGAACCTCGCGTGGAGATCGCGCAAGCGGGCGGGCGCGGCAGAGGCGAGTGGCACCTGGGGCAGGGGGTCCGCCGCGTCCGTCTCCGCCGGGCAATCGTCTAGCTTGACCGACCCATGGCCGCCACGATCATCGACGGCCGCGAGGCCGCTGCCCGCGTGCGGGAGGAGGTCGCGCGGGAGGTGCAGCAGTTCTCAGCCGAGACGGGTCGGCGCCCGGGGCTAGCCACGATCCTGGTCGGGGATGACCCGGCGTCTGAGATCTACGTTCGCAACAAGCGCAAGTCATCGAGCGAGGTAGGGATCGCCGACTATCACCGCCACCTGCCGGCCGACTCCAAACAGGAGGAAGTCGCCGCGGTCATCGACGAGTGCAATCGGAACAGCGAGATCAGCGGGATCCTGCTCCAACTACCGGTCCCCGAAGGCCTCGACGGCACGGCGCTTACGGGGACGATCGCCCCCGACAAGGATGTCGACGGCCTTACGCCGATCAGTGCCGGGCGCCTGGTCCAGAATCTGCCCGGACTTCGTCCTTGCACGCCGCTGGGGATACTCGAGCTGCTCGACTCCCACGACGTCCCGCTCGAGGGCGCCAACGCCGTTGTCGTAGGCCGCTCGAACCTGGTCGGGCGACCAATCGCGACGCTGCTCGTGCACCGCAACGCCACCGTGACCGTCTGTCATTCGCGCACCCGGGACCTTCCCGAGGTCTGCTCGCGGGCGGACGTGCTGGTGGCGGCCATCGGCCGCCCGCGACTGGTAGGTCCCACCTACGTCAAGGCCGGCGCCGCCGTGATCGACGTGGGCATCAACCGCACCGAGGAGGGGCTGGTGGGCGACGTCGATTTCGAGCCGGTCGCCGAACGGGCCGGTCTGATCACGCCAGTTCCGGGCGGAGTGGGCCCGATGACGCCGGCCATGTTGCTGCGCAATACGGTCCTGGCGGCCCGGCTTCAGCTCACATGAGACGGGGTACGATCAAGCACCACCGTGCCTGAGGAAGCGGCCTCACACAGGAGCATCGAGACCGTCTCCCGGGACGAGGGGATCCTCGCTGGCCTGGGCGTGCTCCTGGTACTCGACCTGCTGTTCCTGCCGTGGTACGGGATCACCGTCAGCGCCGGCGCCATCTCGGTCTCGATCAGCAACACCGCCACCGGGCCGCCCAGCGGCTGGCTCGGGGTGCTGGCGCTGCTCCTCGTGCTCGCGCTGCTGGTCGACATCGCGATCGAACGACTGGCGCCGCACACGGAGGTTCCCGCCATCGGCGGGGGCCGCGCCATGACCCGCTACGTGCTGGCCGTGACGGCAGTCGGATTGCTGGCCCTCAAGCTGCTGCTTCATTTCGGCTCCGCCGGCGAGCTCGGGTTCTGGGGGGCGATCGTGCTGGGCGGCGGGCTCGTGTGGGTTGCCTACCGCCTGCGCGAGCTGGAGGCGGCTCGCCGTTGAACGGGGTTGACCTGCGGCGACTGCGCGTCGGTGAAATCGTGGCCAGCGGGAGCGCGGCGCTGCTGTTGATCTTCCTGTTCGTCCCCGACTGGTACGAGGT
>DAIPIC010000083.1:6707-13586 GCA_036771025.1 Solirubrobacteraceae bacterium | reverse complement strand
CTCTCGTCGTCGACCACGACCACCATCCGCCCCCGGCGGATGTCCTCGATCGCCTCCTCGATCGTGGCGAACGGAGTCCGGGTCGATGTCATCTTCGGTTCACCTCCGCGGGGCATCCGGCCCCGCGTTCTTATCTCGTCGCGAGCCCTCCGGGCTCTCGTGGCCGGCGATGCTCCGCACCGCCTTCTCGACATATTTCGCCAGCACGTCGACCTCCAAGTTCACCTGGGTCCCGGGCTGCGCTTGACCCAAATTGGTGCGAGCGAGCGTCTCGGGTATGAGAGAGACGGTAAACCATCGTTCGCCGTGCTCTGCGACCGTCAGCGAGACGCCGTCCACCGCGATCGAGCCCTTGGCCACCACGTAACGCAGCAAATCTTCCGGCGCCTCGATCTCGAGCCGTCGCGCGAAGCCGTCCTCGCTGACCGAAGTCACGGTGCCCACGGCATCCACGTGCCCCTGAACCATGTGGCCGCCGAGCCGGTCCGAGGCGCGCAGCGGCAGCTCGAGGTTGACGGTGGCGCCCCGGCCGACCGTCGCCAGCGAGGTGCGAGACAGCGTCTCGTTCACCACCTCGGCCGTGAACGAATCCCCGTCGACCTCCGTGGCGCTGAGACAGATGCCGTTGACGGCGATCGAGTCTCCCTGCTCTAGCTCGCGGGCGAGCGCAGTTGAGACCGTGAGGCGGACGCCGTCGCCGGAGGCCTCCTCCTCCTCCACCGTGCCAATGCTCTGTACCAGCCCGGTAAAGATCACCACTCCTTAAGCCGGCCGGAGATCAGCAGGTCCTCACCCACGTTCTCGCACCCCAGCGCAGTGGCCTTCAGCGCGTCCGCGATCGTCTCCGCGCCCTCCCCCTCCAGCGCTGATCGGGCCGTGCGCCCCCCGAGGACAATCGGCGCCAGAAACAGCCTCAGCTCGTCGATCTCCTGCGCGTCGAAGAACGCGCCGGCCAGGTGAGGGCCTCCCTCGAGCAGGATCGAGCTCACGCCCATCACCCCGAGCTGTGCAAGCGCGGAGCGGACGCGCGCGGGCTCGTTCTCGCCCGTCGCGACCAGGACCTCGGCCCCATGTGTCTCGAGGGCATCGGTGGCCGCCCGGGGCGCGGCCCGGGAGACGACGACCGTCAGCGGCACCTGCGCAGCGTCGCGGACCAGCTTGGAGTCGCTTCCCAGACGAGCGAGCGAATCGAACACCACCCGCCGCGGCTGACGGTGCACGCCTTTGACCCGCGCGGTCAGCTGGGGATCGTCAGCCAACGCGGTCCCGATGCCAACCGCCACCGCGTCGCATTCTGCCCTCCAGTGATGGGCGCGAAAGCGGCTGGCCTCGCTGGAGATCCATTTCGAGTCGCCGCCGTGCGTCGCAACCTTCCCGTCTAGGGTCATCGCCGCTTTGAACATCACCCACGGCCGTCCAGTTCGGGCCCACTTGCGAAACGGTTGGTTGAGCAGCCGCGCCCGGGACGCGAGCGGCCCGTCCGCGAGGACCACCTCGATCCCCTCGTCGCGCAGGATCCCCAGTCCGCGTCCGGAGGCGTGCTCCATAGGGTCGTCAGAGCCGACCACGACGCGCCTGATACCGGCCTTCAGAATCGCCTCGGTGCAGGGCGGCGTCTTGCCTCGGTGGCAGCAGGGCTCGAGCGACACATACATGGTCGCGTCGTCGAGCTCGCGTCCGGCGGCACCCCGGATAGCCTCGACCTCTGCGTGGGGAGCGCCGAACGCGCTGTGGTAGCCCTCGGCGATCGTCTCGTCGCCGGCGGCAATCACTGCCCCCGCGAGTGGGTTTGGGCTGACGCGCCCCCGTCCCTGCTCGGCCAGTTCGATTGCCCGAGCCAGGTGCCGTTCGTCGATCGATGTCTTGAGCGCCATGGGTCCCTGTGACCTTAAGACTAGGTGCACTTACCGCCGGTAAGGCGGTACGCGCTCATCTCGGGTCCCGGCAGCAGATACGCGCGGGGGTAGTAGTCGATCGCGAAGTCGAAGTTGAACGCCACAGGAGCGGAACCGGGCCAGTAGGGGCTGAGGTGGAACAGAAGCCTGCCCCGCCTGGCCAGCGCGGCGTAGTAGGCGATCGCTCCCGGGGCGAGCTTCGGCTGGACGAACGCCCGTCCCGACTGAAGCGAGCCCGTCACCACCCAGCAGTAGCCCTGGCGCACGTACTCATTCAGCAAGGCCGGCCTGAGCGTCCGCTCGTACTCGTCGACGGGCACGTAGCGCTGCTTGCCGTCCGGGAGAGGGCGGCCGTTGTTGTCGATGTCAGAAAGCCACGTGGGAAAGCGCAGCCAGCGCTCGCCCGTCGACGTCTGGGCCAGCGACGACGCGATGTCGGTCGTCCACGCGTCGGGCACGTTGGGCTCGATCACCACCTTCGATCCCGCCGGAATATGCCCCACCATCCAAGCCCTCGTGATGCTGCGGGTATCGGGATGCGAGAGGACGAGGTCGTCGTGCACCGCGGCCGAGATGCTCTGGGCCAGCAGGGCGATGGCCACCAGCACGCCGGCGAGCGGGAGCGGGAGAAACCGCGGTCCCAGGAACCGGACCAGCTCCACGGCGCCGTAGGCGGCCAGCAGCGCGACGATTGGGTAAATAGGCAAGAGCCAGCGCCCGAAGAACCGCTGCTGGAGCCCCATGAACAGGATGAACGCGATCGGCGCCGGGACCAGCAGCAGGGCCATCGCCGCCCGCCGGCGGGCGATCAGGATCCCGGCCCCGGCCAGGGCAGCGATGGCCGGCACCCAGCCCAGACCCCACGTGAAGGTCCAGAGGTAGTAGGTGATCCCACCCCCGGATGAGGTCCCCAGCTTGAACGGCTCCGAGCCGGCCGCCAGCGAGGCCTGCTGGGTGATCCCATACCAAAAGCCGTTCCAGTCGAGCGCCGCGTAGGGGTTGGCGATCAGGAAGGTGGCCAGCGCCGCCAACAGGCCCGCAGCCAGCCGCTTGGCGGCGGCGGGCGCCGATGTCCCGGCGCAGTCGCTTATGAACGCCACCACCAGGGGAAGCAGCGTTATCCCGCCCGTGTACTTCGTGGCCGACGCCAGCCCGACGCCCACGCCGGCGATCAGGTAGTCGCGCATCCTCCCGGCGCGCAGGACACCCGCGATCCCGTACAACGACAGCGTCACCGGTGCCAGCGTGGGGACGTCGTTGACGGCCAGGTGGCTGTAGAAGACCGGCAGGAACGCGAGCCCAAAGATCGCCGCGGCCAGCAGCGCGACGCTCCGGCCGAACATCCGGGCGCCGGCCAGGTAGAGAAGCCACACCGACACCGTTCCGAGAACGGCCGCCACGACGCGGGCCAGCACGAACACGGCAGTGGGATCGGTGGCGTACGCCCGCGCGGCGGCGTCGCCCGATCCGAACCAGAGCTCGAACACGATGTGGAGCAGGTACGAGTAGGCAGGCGGGTTGAGGAAGTACTGCGGGTTCAGGTTGTGCGAGAAGAACGCGATGCCCCGCGGCACGAAGTGAGCCGCCTCGTCGATGTTGTAGCTGTACGGCAGGCCCTGTTTGACGCCCCACAGGTGGAGGATCAACGTCCCCAGCAGCAGCACGCCCAAGCCCACCCGGTGCCAGTCGCGAGGGAGCACTGCCTCAAGCCACTGCCGGCGTGAGCCCGCGGCGTGCGTAGGCAGCGCCCGAAGCCCAGGCGCGGACCCGTATTTCTCCTGCTCTGGGACGGTGGTGCTCATGTCTGCCCGCGAGTATCCCGCTACCGTGTTGCGTTCAGCGCCCGCATGAAGCTCATCATTCAGATCCCCTGTTTCAACGAGGAGGGCCAGCTTCCGCTGACGCTGAGCCGGCTGCCGCGCCAGGTGCCTGGGTTCGAGGCGGTCGAGTGGCTGATCATCGACGACGGGTCGACCGATCGCACGATCGAGGTCGCACGCGAGAAAGGCGTGGATCACGTCGTTCGACTCACGAAGCACAAGGGCCTCGCGGCGGCGTTTCAGGCCGGCCTCGACGCCGGGCTCAAGCTCGGCGCCGACGTGATCGTCAACACCGACGCCGACAACCAGTACGAGGGCTCGGACATCCCCAAGCTGGTGGCGCCGATCATCGACGGCGCCGCCGACATGGTGGTCGGCGATCGCCAGATCCTGGCGATCGAGCACTTCTCTCAGACCAAGAAGCTGCTTCAGCGGATCGGCTCCTGGATCGTGCGCCAGGCCTCCGCCACCGAGATCGCCGACACCACGTCCGGCTTCAGGGCATACAACCGCGAAGCCGCGCTTCAGGTGCAGGCAGTGTCCAAGTTCACGTACACGCTCGAGACGATCATCCAGGCCGGGAAACTGCTGGTCGCCGTCGAGCACGTCCCGGTACGCACCAATCCCAAGACGCGCGAGTCGCGCCTGTTCCCCTCGGTCGGAGCCTACGTCCGGCGCAACGCGATCTCGATCTTCCGGCTCTACTCGCAGTACCAGCCGCTGAAGGTTTTCTGGAGCGGCGCGCTGGTGATAGGGCTGGTCGCCCTGGGGGTGTTCGTCCGCTTCCTGATCTTCTTTGCCGAGGGCAAGGGCCACGGCCACGTCCAGTCGCTGATCGCCGGCGCGGTGCTGTTCACGATGGCCATGCTGCTCGGATCGCTGGGCGTGATCGGTGACCTGCTCGACGCTCAGCGCACGATCTCCCAGCGAACGTTCGAGCGGGTACGGCGAATCGAGCTCGAGCTCGGCGTCGCTCCCTCTCATTACGAACCCGGAGCTGACCGCGCTGAACAGCCCCCCGCCACCGCGGAGTCAGAGGGCGCAGATCGCGAGGCCCTCGGCGTATGACGGGGGTCGGTGTGGCGCGCGCCGGCGGCGCGCCGAACGACGCCGGCGTTCCCACCGGCAACGCGTTCGACAAGTACGGCTCCCGGAACCCGCTGTTCAGAAGGTTGATGTCCGGATTCGACCGGGCGCTGTCCGAGCTGTTCGAGGCCGCCGCGCCGCGCTGTGTGCTCGACGTCGGATGCGGCGAGGGAGTGATCACCTACCGATGGGCCGAGCAGCTCGGGGATGGGGCGGTGGTAGGAATTGACCTTCCAGATCGGGCGCTGGAATCGGAGTGGGCTATGCGACAGCGGCCGAACCTCCGGTTCGCGGCGCTATCCGGACAGGAGCTGCCGTTCGCCGATGGTGAATTTGACCTGGTTTCGGGGATCGAGCTCCTGGAACACGTGTCCGAACCGGAGCGGATGCTTAAGGAGATGGCGCGCACCGCCGCCCGCCACCTGCTCATCTCCGTCCCCCGTGAACCGCTCTGGCGGGCGCTGAACCTGGCCCGGGGCGCATACGCCACGCAGCTCGGAAACACGCCGGGGCACGTCAACCACTTCTCGAGCGCTGAAATTGTTTCTCTCGCGAGGCGCTTTGGAGACGTAGTCGCCCTGCGCCGGCCCCTTCCCTGGACGATGCTGCTCGTGCGCGTTCGATGACCGAGCCGCTGGCCGGAGTCGAGACCCAGCGGCAGGCGCCCGCCTTGAGCGAGTCGCCGAACGGGCGTCCCGCCACGCTGAGCAACCAGAGCTTCGCGGCCGGGGCCCGCATCCTCTCGATCGGCATCGCCTCGACCGGGATCTTCACGTTCCTGTACCTGGCGACCTCCAGCCACGTGCTCAACCCCGCCTCCTACAGCCGCATCTCTTTGTGCTGGGCGGTCATGTTCGTGATCTTGTCGGTGATCTACCGCCCCATCGAGCAGCTGCTGTCGAGGATGATCGCCGACCGCCGGGCCAGGGGATTGCACGGCCACCCGCTCCGCGTGCCCGCCGCGATCCAGTTCGGTTTCGCCTGCATCTTCCTCGTGGTGGCGCTCGTGTTCCGGCACAGGATCGAGCAGGGCGTGTTCGACGGCTCGAGCGCGCTGTACTGGATCTTGGTGATCGGCGTGCTGGCGTACGCCGCCAGCTACTTCGCCCGGGGCTGGCTCGCGGGCCATCAGCGGTTCGACCTGTACGGGGGGCTGGTGTTTCTGGAGTCGACCTCGCGGTTTCTGTTCGCGCTGGCCGTGGCGGTCGGGATCGGCAGCGGCCAGGGCGTGGTCGGGCTGGGAATGGCGGTGGCGCCGTTCGCGTCGCTCTGCGTCATCCCCTTCGCGTTCTCGCGCATCCGAGTGCGGGCCCCGGCCGGCACCCCGGCCGCGGACGCAGCCCGAGAGGGGCCGGCCCACGCCCAGCTGGAGGAGGCCGCCACGGACATCAGCCTCCGTCACGGGACGGCGTTCGCCGTCTCGGTGGTGGGGATCATGCTCGCCGAGCAGACGCTGATGAACGCCGGCGTGCTGATCGTTGCCGCAAAGTCCGGGGGGATCAGCGTCACCGCCGGGTTGACGGGGTTCGTGTTCAACGTGCTGTTGATCGTGCGCGCCCCCTTGCAGCTGTTTCAAGCCATCCAGACCTCGATCCTCCCCCACCTCGCCGGCCTCGAGGCCCACGAGAGCGCTGACGAGTTCCATCGCGCGATCAAGATCACGATCCTGGCCATCGCCGCGTTCGCAGGAGCCGTGGCGCTCGGGCTGCTGGCGATCGGCCCCTCGGTCATGACCGCCTTCCTGGGCGACAAGGGCTTTCACTACGGTCGGCTCGGGCTGGCGCTGGTTGGCATCGGGATGGGCCTTCACCTCGTGGCGGGTACGCTCAATCAAGCGGCCCTGGCCCGGGGCCGGGCCGCCCTGGCCGCCCTCGGCTGGTTGATCGCCGCCGGGCTGTTCGTGGCGTTCGTCGCCGCTCCAACGATCGGCAACGAGGTCACCCGGGTGGAGGTCGGCTACTTCTTGGCCGCGGCGGTGCTGTGCGCCCTGCTCACCGTCGTCTACGCCCGGGGCCCGTCTGGCGGACAGGCCAAATACGCCTGAGCATCCGAGGGCGCTAGCCCGTGGGATGCCTGAG
>DAIPIC010000083.1:0-6607 GCA_036771025.1 Solirubrobacteraceae bacterium | reverse complement strand
GCTAGCCCGTGGGATGCCTGAGTATCCGAGGGGGCCCTAGCCCCCCGAAGCCAGCGCCTTGCAGGTCGGGTCGTTCGCCGCCGCCGAGCGGAGCTGCGGATTCTTCGCCGGCGTCACCGACGACATCTGGGCCAGTGAATTTCGCACGTCGCTCTGAACCTTGGTGGCCGCGGCGTTGAACGCGCTCTTGGTGTTGGTCGGAATCGCCCGAGCCTCCGACTCGGCCCGCGACAGGCTGCCCTCGGCGGTCCTGAAAACGCCGACCAGCATGGAGGCGATCGCCTTGCCTGAAGAGACCGACGGCGTTCCGGCCGCGGAGAGCTGATCCCGGGCTCGGCTGGTCGCACTCACCAGCGCCCTCACGAACGCCACGTAATCGGACTTCGTCTGGGTCAAAGACGTGCTGGTGGTGGCCGACTGGAGCTTCGCTCCGGCGCCGACGATCGAGCTCCTCCAGCTCGAGGCGGCCGTGCACACGGACTTCGCGTAGGAGGCCGCGGAGACTCCGGAGGACCCTCCGCAGGAGGCGAGCGCCGCCCCCACCACGCACGCGGCGAGCGTGCGAGTGACCTTGCTCACAGCGCTTCGGCCAGCTCGGCGATTTCGGTGTAGGCGGCGGCCGGGTCGGGCGAGCCGAACACCGCGGAGCCGGTCACCAGCAAACCCGCGCCGGCATCGACGCAGTCCCTGACGGTCTGCTGGTGGACGCCGCCGTCCACCTCGAGCGCCACGCGGTCGGGCAGGGCGGCCCGCATCCGGGTCAGCTTGTCGAGCGACGCCGGGATCAGCTCCTGCGCTCCCCACCCGGGGTTGACGCTCATGCACAGAGCCACGTCGAGGACGTCGTGAGCGACCTCCTCCAGGCTGGTGGCCGGGGTACCGGGGCACACGGCGGCTCCGGCGCTGCATCCGGCCTCCCTGATGGCGCCCAGCACGTAGTGCAGCTGCGGCGTGGCCTCGAAATGCACCGTGATGTTGTCGGCCCCTGCGCTCGCGATGTCGCGGACATGGCGCTCCGGCTGTTCGATCATCAGGTGGGCATCAACCACGCCTCCCGCGGCGTGGACCCGCTCGGCGACGGCCTCCACGATCAAGGCCCCGAAGGTGATCGGGGGCACGAAGTGGCCATCCATCACGTCGACGTGGATCACCCGCGCTCCGGCCGCCAGGACCTCCTCCACCTGCGAGCCGAGCCGCGAGAAGTCCGCGGAGAGAATCGACGGGGCAACGCGGCGCCCGTGCAACACCTCGGTGTGGGCCACCGCCTCCTATACCGCCTTCAGCATGCTGCCCTGGCAGTGATTGCACGCGGCGACGGACGTGCTCGACATGCGGACGATCGTCGAATGCTCGCCGCAGTTCGGGCAGACCGATACGAGCTCAAAGCGCTGAAGGCAGTACACGCATCGGTACCGGCCCGGAGCTGCCGTGGGACGAAGCCAAGGTTCGCCGCATTGCGGACACTCCATCCCCAGCTTGGCCTCGAGCTCGCTCACGGTTTCCTCAGCTTAAAGGTCGGACCTGTCACTTCCGCGTCAGCCTGGCGATGAAGAAGCCGTCTGTCCCGTCGCGGTGCGGCAGCAGCTGAGCGCGCTGCTCGAGCTCGAAATCCTCGTTCTGGGCCACAAAGCGCTCAATCACACCTTCGCTCTCGCCCCGGGAGATGGTGCATACCGAGTAGACGAGCACGCCACCCGCCGAGGTCGCTTCCCCCCCGGCTCGGAGGATCCGCAGTTGCAGCTCCGCCAGGCCGGCGATGGACTTAGGGCTGGCGCGCCAGCGGATGTCGGGCCTGGATTGCAGCGTTCCCAGGCCGGAGCACGGCGGATCGACCAGCACCCGGTCGAACGCGCCGGGGAAGGAGACCTGGGCGGCGTCGGCCACCAGCACCCGGACGCCGGTGGCATGCATCCGCCGGCATGTCTGCTCCAGGGCCCGGGCCCGCCTCGGATGGCGTTCCACGGCCACGATCTCCCCTCGCCCGCCCTGAAGCGCCGCGATGTGGGTCGTCTTCGCTCCGGGCGCGGCACAGAGATCGAGCACCCGATCGCCGGTCCTGGGCCCTAGCATGCGCGCCACTTGCATCGATCCGGTCGACTGCCCCATGACCGCCCCCTCCCGCCACAGCTCGGAGGAGAACACATCGAACGGACCCTCGAGCAACAGGGCCTCCGGTAGCCCAGGAGCCGACCGGGCGCTGACCGGCAGGCGCGCGAGCACCTTCTCCGGGCTGCTGATCAGCGTGTTGACCCGCAGCGCCGACTCCGCGGGGCCGTTGATTCGCTCGAGCAGCGCACGCGCCTCGTCCGCTCCGAGCTCACGCCACCACCGGTCGGCCAGCCAGCCAGGCACCGAGTGGAGGATCGCTGCCCGCTCGGGGGTCGAGTCGTCGAGCTGGTGAACGATGGCCGGCCCCTCGCGGATGGCCCGCCGCAACACGGCGTTGACCAGCCGCGCTCCGGGGACGCCGCCGACCTTTGCCAGCTCCACGCTCTCGTTGACGGCAGCATGCTCGGCCACGCGGTCCAGAAACAGAATCTGGAACAGCCCGATCCGGAGGGCGGCCAGCACCGGCGGGGCGAGCTTGCGCACGTCGCGCTCCGCGAGACGCTCGAGCACGTGGTCGAGCGTCAGCCGGCGCTGGACGGCGCCGTAGCCGATCTGCATCGCCAACGCGCGGTCGCGGGCCGACAGGGCCGCCCTCTCGGCCTCCGCCGCCAGCGCCCGGTCCGCGTATGCCCCGCGCTCGAAGACCCGGCGGACCACCTCGAACGCACATGCCCGAGCGGGGCTCACGCCGGGCGCCGTGGCCGTCACCGCCGCAGCCCGCGGACATAGTCCTCACCGGACATCGCCCTGCGCCCCGGCGGGTGGACGACGAGCAGCTCGAGCGCTCCGTCTACGCAGCCCAGAACAGGGCGGCGGCCCTCGAGCGACAGGGCGCCGGCCGGAGGACCGTCGCTCGCCACCCGCGCCTCCCGGATCCCGAGCAGCGTCTTGTCTTCAAGCTCGAGCAGGGCCCCGATGTGGGGCGTGAGCGCCCGCACCACCCGCTCCACGGCCGTGGCCGGCTGCGCCGGGTCGAGGCGCCGGTCGGCGGCGGTGATCTTCTCCGCATAGGTGGCCTGTGAATCGTCCTGCGGATCACCGCGCGGAAGCTCGTCGAGCGTTCGCACCAGAAGCTCGCCGCCCACCCGCTGAAGCCTGGCGGCCAGCGTCCCGTAGGTGTCGCGAGGCTCGATCGGCTCGCTCTCGCGCAGATAGACGGGCCCGCTGTCGAGGCCCTCGGTCACCCGCATGATCGAGATCCCGGTGAGCTCGTCCCCGGCCATGATCGCCCGCTCGATGGGAGCGGCGCCGCGCCAGCGCGGCAACAGAGAGGGATGCACGTTGAGCATCAGGTACTCCGACAGGAGCGGCTCCTTGATCAGCGCCCCGAAGGCGCATACGCACACGGCCTCCGGACGGAGCTCAGCGATCCGTGCCCGGGCATCCTCATCGTTGACGGACGCCGGCTGCAAGAGGTCGATGCCCAGCCGCCCGGCGGCTTCGGCCACGGGCGGCGGCGAGACCTTGCGGCCGCGGCCCCGCGGCCGGTCGGGGCGGGTGACGACGAGCCGCGGTGCGTGATCGCTTCGCTCCAACCGCTCGAGCACGGCGACCGCAAAGTGGGAGGTGCCGAGGAAGACCGTCCGCACGACCGCGGTCGCGGCTATGCGGCCGCTTGAGCCTCGCGCAGCGTCCGCATCGCTTCCTTTCGCTGCTCGCGCGTGGTGCGGTCGAGGATCAGTACTCCGTCCAGATGATCAATCTCGTGCTGGATCACGCGGGCCTCGAGGCCCGTGGCCTCGACCATAACCTCGTCGCCGTTCTCGTCTCGGCCCCTGACTCGCACATGGAGCGGGCGCTCCACGTCGACGAGCACCTCCGGCAGGCTCAGGCACCCCTCCTCGACGGCCTCCGACAGCTCTCCGGCCCACTCGATCTCGGGATTGACGAGCGCAGCCACCTGAGACTCGGGCTGGACGCGGTAGACCAACAGCCGGTGGAGCACCCCGAGCTGGGTGGCCGCCAGACCGACGCCCAGCGCGTCGTTCATGATCTCGCCCATCCGGGCCACCTCCTCCCGCAGGGCATCGTCGAAGCGGTCTATGGGCCGGGCTCGGGTACGCAGAACGGGATCTCCCCATTTGCGCACGCGCGCCAGGGCCGCAGCGCGCCGCGCCGCGGTCTGCGGGTCGAGCCTCTCTTCCTGCTCCTCTTCGACTTCGACTGTCTGCTCGTCGGCCATCTTTAACAGAGTATGGCGCCCCTCCTAGGCGGGATCGACGTCGACGCTGACGCTCACGGCCCGCCGCTCTCGGGCCACCACCTGGACCGCCCGGCCGACCTCCTCGATCGCCGCGGCCCGAGCGCGCGCCTTGACCACCACCTGGCTGCGCGCCCGGCCGCGCAGCGCAAACAGGGCAGCCGGCCCCAGGACGTCGGCCTGGGGCGGGGCGATTCGTTCCCGCAGGGCGCCGGCGGCAGCGTGCGCGTCCGCCGCTGCCGGGGCGGAGATAACCACCCGAATGAGGGACGAGAACGGCGGATAGCCGAGCGCCTCGCGTCGCCCCAGCTCGCCGGCCAGGAACCCGTCGGCGTCGTGGTCGGCGGCGAAGGCGATCGAGCGGGCATCGGGCGCCAGCGTCTGCACCAGAACCCGGCCCGCACCCTGACCCCTGCCCGCCCGCCCGGCGAGCTGCGTGATCAGCGAGAACGTCCGCTCCTCGGCGCGGAAGTCGGGGAAGCGGAGCGTCTGGTCGGCGTCGAGCACGATCCCCAGCGTCACGTCCGGGAAGTCATGGCCTTTGGCCACCATCTGTGTGCCGATCAGAACGCCCGCCTGGGCGGATGCAAAACGCTCGAGTGTGGTCGCCCGGCTGTCCAGGCCGGCGGAATCCGCGTCCAGCCGCATCACCGGGAACTCGCGATCACCGATCGCCTCTCTCAGCTCGTGCTCGATCCGCTCGGTGCCGGCCCCGTGCCTGGCCACGGTGCTCGAGCCGCAAGCGCCGCAGACGGACGGCGTGGGCTGGCTGTGTCCGCAGTGGTGGCACGCGATGAATCCCGTAGCGCCACCCACCCGGTGCAGCACTAGCGCAACCTCGCAGTTGGGGCACATCCACACCCGTCCGCAGGATCGGCAGGAGAGGAAGTTCGACCAGCCGCGACGGTTGAGCAGCATGATCGCCTTGCCCCCGTCGCGCCGGAGCTCCGCCAGCGCAGCGCGCGTCTGGGGATGCAAAGGATGATTCAGCCCGCGCATGTCGAGCAACTCGACGGGCGGAAGCGGTTGTCCGTCGATGCGCTCCGAGAGACGCAACGCCATCACGGCTCGGATGCTCTCGGGCCGGGGCGTCGCGCTCCCCAGGACGAGCACGGCTCCGTGGTCCTGGGCCCGCCTGGCGGCGACCGATCGGGCGTCGTAGCGAGGATCCCCCTCATGCTTGTAGGAAGCCTCGTGTTCCTCGTCGACGACGATCAGGCCGAGGTCTGTAAGCGGCGCGAACACCGCGGAGCGGGGGCCCACGCAGACCCGTGCCTCGCCGCGCACCAACCGCAGCCACTCGTCGCGGCGAGCGGCGTCGGTCAGGCCGGAGTGAAGGACCGCGACCGTCTCTCCGAAACGGGCCGTGAACCTCCCAAGCGCCTGCGGGGT
Organism: Solirubrobacteraceae bacterium; assembly: GCA_036771025.1. Taxonomy (GTDB): domain Bacteria; phylum Actinomycetota; class Thermoleophilia; order Solirubrobacterales; family Solirubrobacteraceae; genus Palsa-465. Next base: position 906 of record DAIPIC010000083.1, on the reverse strand, counting down.
CATGGCGATCTCGGGGACCAGCACGATCGCGCTCCGGTTGCGGGCCAGCGCCTCGCTCACCGCTCGCAGGTAGACCTCGGTCTTGCCGGACCCGGTGACCCCATGAAGCAGGAAGCTCTGTGCCCGTCGCTCGCGCAGAGCGGCCAGGATGGGATCGAGCGCCGCCTCCTGGGCGGCGGTGAGAGGCGGTGGCGCGACAGGTGCGGAAGCGATGCGATAGCTCTTGGGGATCCGCCGGGTGGCGCGGCCGTTCCGCGGGCTGCGGCCCTTCCTGGCGCCGGGGGCCAGGACCAGGCCCAGAGCGCGCGCCGGCGTGGAGCAGTATTCGGCGGCCATCCATCTGGCCAGGGAGACGAGGTCGGCTGGAACGGACGCCGGTAGCACCTCCTCCGGCTCCGCCAGGCGATCGAGCGGGAGCTCCGAACGATCGACCAGCTCGACCACGACGCCCAGCGTCCGGCTGCGCCCAAACGGGACCCGAACCAGCGAGCCGACGGTGATTTCGGGCTGTTCGGGGCCCAGACGGTAGTCGAACGGTCCCCGTACCGCACGGGTCAGGGTCAGCGGCTCAACGCGGGCGATGGTCTCCATCTTCGGGTGCCGGAGAGTAGAGTGGGGTCAGGATGACGGCCGATGAGCTTGGCGTCGAGCTCACGGGAGAGCGCCCCGGTCTCACCGTCGCAGACGTCCTGAACATCTGCGAGCGCATCCTGGGCGAGCCCGCCCGCCGGCGCCACCTGTTCGCGTGGCTTCGGGCCCCAGGCTCGGCCGCCGACGAGTGGCTCCCCGTCGATGGCTACTACCCGGGCAACAAGCTGGTGGTCGTGTGGCACGAGACTCCCGGGGCCACCGACAGCGTCTACTCCGAGCTGGTGCCCGCTCACGGCTTCAGGCTGCTCGAGCTCA
>DAIPIC010000082.1:0-13774 GCA_036771025.1 Solirubrobacteraceae bacterium | reverse complement strand
GAGCTGTATCGATTGCCGCCCGATCGGGTGCAGGTGGCGGAGCCCGGTGTCGATGTCTCCGAGCCAGCGTCCGGGACCGGGGGCGGCGGGGCGCTGCTGTGCGTGGCGGCGGTGACCTATGACAAGGGCCACGACGTGTTGCTCGATGCTCTGGAGACGGTGCTGGATGTGCCCTGGCGCTGCGCGTGCGTGGGCAGTCTGGACCGCGACCCGGCGTTCGCGGAGGATCTCCGTCGCCGCGCGCTGGATGTCGGTCTCGGGCAGCGGGTGCGCTTTCCGGGACCACGCACCGGACGGGAGCTCGACCGCATCTACGAAGCCGCGGACCTATTGGTGCTTGCGTCGCGGGCCGAGACGTACGGCATGGTCGTCACCGAGGGGCTGGCCCGGGGCCTACCGGTCGTCGCAGCCGACGTAGGCGGGTTGGCGGACGCTCTCGGACACGGCGCCGACGGGATCCGGCCGGGGCTGCTCGTACCGCCGGAGGACCCCGCCGCGCTCGGCGCCGCGCTCCGGGCTTGGCTCGGCGACGTCGAGCTGAGAAGGCGGCTGCGCAAAGCGGCCCACCAGCGGCGCGGGTCGCTTCGTGGGTGGTCGAGCACCGCGTCCGTCCTGGCGGGCGTGCTGAACGGAGCGGCGGGATGACCGTCGAGGGCACCCGGGTCAGCCGGGAATGGCTCGCGCTCCGTGAGCCTGCCGACGCCTCGGCCCGTGCACGCGACCTAGCCGGGCGACTGGCGGAAGTGCTCCCTGCGCGCGGAGGCCGGGTGATCCACGACCTCGGCTCCGGCACGGGCGCGATGGGACGCTGGCTCGCGCCGCTGCTGCCCGGGCCACAGCACTGGATCGCGCACGATCGCGACCCAGACCTGCTGGAGGTTGCCCTCGCCGACCGGCCAGGCCCGGCCGCCGACGGCGCCTCGGTCACCGTCGAGGCGACGCAGTCCGACCTCACGCGGCTCGAGCGGGCCGACCTCGCCGACGCGAGCCTGATCACCGCCTCGGCGCTGCTGGACCTGCTGACCGGCGACGAGCTGGCGGGCCTGGTCGCCGTGTGTGCCGCCGCGGGGTGTCCCGCGCTGCTGACTCTGTCCGTCGTGGGCGGCGTCGGGCTGATCCCGGAGGATCCACTGGACCGCCGCGTGGCGGCAGCATTTGATGCCCACCAGCGCCGGGCGACGGAGCGCGGGTTCCTCCTCGGACCAGACGCCGTCGAGCTCGCCGTCGAGCATTTCGGGCAATTGGGGGCGGACGTGCTCGTCCGGCCCAGCCCCTGGCGGCTCGGCGCCTCGGAGGCCGAGCTGGCGGCCGAGTGGTTCATCGGGTGGGTGCGTGCCGCCTGCGAGCAGCAGACCGACCTGACCGCCGAGATCGATGCCTATAGCCGCCGACGCCTGGCGCAGGCGTCGGCCGGCCAGCTCCGGGTCACCGTGGACCACGCCGACCTGCTGGTCCTCCCTCGACGGACGCGCTCGACGTTATCCCGCTGACATCGGAAAGTCGAGCGTGTGCTCGCCCCTTCGTGCCTTCGTCGCCAGATAGCGGGCATTGGCGGCGGACAGGTGTGCGGATGGTCGGCCGCAGGTCCCGATCTCCTACGTCAGTCGGCCGGGAACCGCGCCGAGAGCGCGTAGCGCAGCAGCACCACGTCGCCGATCTGGCGAACCTCGGCCAGGCTGGCGCGTCGCTCGGGGTTCCAGGGAAAGCGGCCGTCGCTCACGAACCGCGGGGCCCTCGAGTCGCCGACGAAGAAGGGAGCAACGACGAGCTGCAGCTCGTCGGCGAGGTTGTCGGTCAGAAACTGGGTGTGGACCTTGCCGCCGCCCTCGACCATCAGCCGCTGCACGCCGCGCGTGCCGAGATCCTCGCTGATCGTGCGCATCTGGACCGGTTGGCCACCATCGACGACCGTCGCCACCGGCCCGAGCCGGGAGCGGGCGTCGGAGACGCGCTGGCTCGTACAGTAGACGAGCTTCTCGTTCTCGCCGGTCGTGAAGAAATCGGCGCAGGCGTCCAGCCACACGCGCTCGGTCACGGTGACCTTGATCGGCGACGGCGCGAGCCCGTGAGCCATGCGCTCGTCGCGCCGGGCTTTCGAGCGCACCAGCAGCCGCGGGTTGTCATTGCGCACGGTGGCCGCGCCCACCAGGATCGCATCGCACGATGCCCGCACCGCGTCCACCCTGTCGAAGTCGGCGTCGTTGGACAGCTCCAGGCGCCGGGGCGTCGCGCTGCCGAGATAGCCGTCGATCGACAGGGCGCAGCTCAACAGGGTGTACGGGCGGTCAGGCGTGCGCCGGTCCCTCCCGGAGTGGCACCTCGGTGCGCTCCTCAGACCGAGTGCGACGGAACCAGGCCACGACGAGGACCGCCGCTCCCGGCAGGCTGGCGATCAGCACCATGACGCCGTAGACGACGGCGGTGGCCACTCCTCGCCCAGCACCGAGGCCAGCCGCGCTGAACGCCCATGCCGCAACCCCCTCGCGCGGCCCCCAGCCACCGACGTTGGGCAGCACCATCGCGACCATCACGAGCAACGCTATCGGAAGCACCTGGGACGCGGGCGCGGTGGTGCCCGCGGTCCGCGCGGCGATCAGGAAGGTGACGGCGTGGCCGCATACGACCAGCGCGGATGTCAGCGAGATGCCCAGCCATGCTCTGCGCGCCAGCAGTCCGTCACGGACGTCGCCCGCCACCGCGCTGCGGAACCGCGACCACCTCGATCGACCTCCACCACGTCGGACGCGAGCTGCGAGCACGACGCCGAGGACCGCCACGACTACGGCGATCGCTACCGGCGGCATGAACGACTGCACTGGCGAGGCCAGCGCGAGGAGAACGACGACGGTCAGGACCATCTGCACGAGCTGGCCGGCAAAGCGTTCCCAGGCGACGGAGCGCAGCGCGCGGCTGACGTCGCTCACGTCGCGACCGTGGCTGAAACCGCGGTGCACGTCGCCCACCACCCCGCCGGGAAGCGTGACGTTCAAAAACAGCGACCTGTAGTACGCCGCCACCGCGGCGGGCAGCGACATCTCGACGCCGAGACCGCGGGCCACGATCTTCCACCGCCAGGCGCAGCACAGCGTGGTCCCTGCCCCCAGGGCTGCCGCTGCCGCCAGTGCTCCGCCGTCGATCGTCCGGAGCCCATCGATGAAGGGGCTCGTTCCCAGGCGCCAGATCAGCACCGCGAACGTCAGGGCCGCGCCGGCGAAGCGCGCCCACGCCCATACGGTCCGGCTCATCCCGGCACCCCCTGTGCTCGAGGTTGCCGCCGCCGGAACGCCGCGGAGGGGCGCCGCTGCCGGAGGAAGGGGGCCTCGAACAGCGAGGCGAAGACCCGCGCGAACGCGACGGTCAGCGGCAACACCAGTGCGAGCGTCACGAGGAAGGCGGGAACGCCCTGGCGGACCCGGCCGGCAACTACCTTTTCGTAGACCAGGACGACGATCGGGGCGTGCGTGAGGTACAGGCTGTAGGACGACGAGCCGAGGCTCCGCAGAGGTCGCGAGTCGAGCAGCCGCAGGAGCGGCGCCGGGCGGCCGGTGGCCAAAGCGGCCAGGAGGCAGGCGACGGCTGGGCCCAGCGCGAGGTCGACCCAGAGCAGATGGTCGAGCGTCCACGCAGAACCCTGCAGGCAGATCGTGGCGAGCACGGGCGCCGCGGCGGCGAGGGCCAGCCACCCCCACGGCCACGACCTGCGCGCCCTGCTCGCGGTGACGATGCCCGCGGTAAGGATGCCGAGGGCAAACAGCGCGGCCAGGTCGGGCGGAGACTGGGTCACGAAGGTGTCCAGATGGGAGACGTGCGGACCGACCACTCCCACCGCCGAGACCAACAGGGTGACGGCGGCCACCATGGCGATCGCGCCCCAGCGGCGCACCATCAGCAGGAGCAGAGGGAACGCCACATACAGTTGGGCCTCGACGGCCATCGACCAGAACGCTGCGTTGGGGCTCGGGGCGCCGACGACGTTCTGCACCAGCAGGCCATTGACGACTACCGATTGGGCGTCGGGCACCCCGTGCCCCGGCTGAGCGACGACCAGCCACGCCACCGCGAGGCTGAAGCCGAGTGCCGCCCAGTACGCCGGGAGGATGCGGCGCGCCCTCCGCTGGGCAAACCGGGAGATGGCGTCCAGCCGCCAGCCGTGGCGGGCCGGTGACAGAGCGAGCGAGAAACCGGACAGCACGATGAAGACGACGACGGCGAAGCGGCCGTAGATGAATCCCCCGGCCCAGAGCGGGGCGTGGTCCACCGGGTAGCCGGGGAACGCGCGTAGGAACACGTGGTTCACGACCACGTACAGGGCGGCGAGGCCCCGGACGCCGTCCAGTCCGGGCAGCCGCTGCCTCCCGGTCACGGCTCTACTTTCACGACGAGCCACCGCTCGCCGGCTGGGATCCAAATGCGGTCAAGAACCGGTCGCGAAAGGCACTCATCCGCCAGACCGGCGCCTGAGGAGCGGGCCGCAACCCGTCCCCCCAACCCCACCCGGCGATCCGCTTCATCACCGCCGGGTCGTGGGCGATGATCGACACCGGTACGTCGTAGTTCGCGTGCTGCCCGCTCACGTTCGGCAGCGGCTGCTCGTCGCCCACAACGATCAGCACCAGGTTCTTCTTGCCGTAGTGCTGCACGAACGAGATCAGTGTGCCCAGCGAGTACTCGATCGCCTGCGTGTAGGCGGCCTTGACGCGTGCGGGGTTGCTCCAGAACGCCCCCGTCCAATGGCGGCTCGGAGTGCGGTTGAAGATCGAGCCGTCGCCGACCTCGTCCCAGGGGACCGCCTGCGGGATCCGGTTCCATGGCATGTGGCTCGAGACGGTGTCGACCTCGGCGAACAGAGGACGGCGGTTGCTGTTCGCCAGCTCGAGGCGTTGCAGAGCGGAGAACATGTACTGGTCGGGCATGGGCGCGTAGGTGTAGGAGGGCCCGCGGTAGCCGACATCCCGGCGGTCGTAGAGCTTGTCGTAGTGGTAGAACGCGGTCCCTTCCACCCAAGCGCGGTCGTCCGCGGGCGCGTCGTTGACGGTCCGCCATCCGGCGCGCTTGAACGCGTCGCTGAGCGTGAAGCGGTCGGTGGAGACGAGCTGGTTGTAGCGCCGTTGGCCGTTGGCCCAGACGCCGGCCTGCAGGCTGGAGTGCGCCAGCCAGCTCACGCCGCCGAACGTCGGCGAGGTGAGGAAGGCGCTGCGAGCGGAGAAACCGGCGGCCTTGAGCTGGCCGGTCCCCCGATCGAGCAGCGCATCCACGGCGGGCGAGAAGGAGGAGCCCTGGACCGTGACCTGTCCATAGGACTCGACGAACGTGAGCAGAACGTCCTTGCCACGCAGACCCGTCAGCAGCTGGCTGCCAGGAGTGTCGCGGAACCGGTCGTGTCTGATCTGGTTGGCGAAGACGCCCTGGTCACGGATGTCGGCCTGCACGGTGCGAGCCTCGTGGACGACGAAGCTGGCAGCACTCGTGGAGGCGATGGGCGTGTGGGAGACGAACTGGGCGCCGAACACCGAGCAGAGAAGCCAGACGCCGCCGAGGGCCGCGCTGGCCCGGAGCGACCACCGCGGGTGATCGGCCGCCACGCGCGTCAGCCGAAATGCAGCCAAGGTCATGAAAACCAATAGGGCAATGGCAAGCGCCACCCCGCCAAAGACGATCAGGTTCGCCTCCGATCTACCGATCGCGGCACGCAGCGTTTCGATGCCCACCCCGGCATTGCCCGCGTCCCCGATGAGGTCGAACGGCCGTGTGAAGGCCTTGAAGAACGCGATATCGAGGATCTTCAGGATCACCAGCAGGGCGAGAGTCGGCCCCAGGACCCCGGCCAGGACGCGTCGAGGGGTGGTGGGCAGGATCACGGCCAATGCCACCAGGACGAGACCCTCGAGTGGGACCCTCAGGAACGCCGTGGGCATGAGAGCCTGTGGGTGGTCGGGCGCGATGAGCGCGGCCCATACGAGGGCGAGCGCGAGGACCGTGGCCAGCACGCCAACCGCCCTTCGCAGCGGTCCGTGCGGAGCCTGCACAACCTCCGTCCCTGGGGTGGGCAGGGCGTGCCGACGGGTCCACAGCCAACACACATCGCGGCCGAACGACTCGGCAAGCAGGGCGAGGGCCGCGAGGACGGCGGCCTCGGTCAGCGCCATCGGAAGGACTTGCGCGGCGGCGATCGTAAGCACAATGCCCTGCGCGGCAGTAACCCACTTCCGCCATTCGCGGGGCGGCAATTCAGCACGCATCCACGGCAGCGCCCATCCGGCGGCGAGGAAGGCGTACCGTGCCGCACCGATCGCCAGCACCCACACGCCGATCGAGCGGGCGACGTAAACGCTGAGGACAAGAATCAGGAACGCGTCGACCTCACCGTCGAACTGCGCGCCCAGCCTCGCCGTGGTCCTCGTACGTCGGGCGACCCATCCATCGACGAAATCCAATGCGAGCGCGAGTGCCGCGAGTGACACCAGCGCCGCCACCGGCGCCCGCTGGTAGAACGAGCTCGCGACCAGCCCCGCGACGGCGACGGCGAGGGTCGCGCGAGCGAGCGTCACCCAGTCAGCCAGTCGCAACCGGTCGGACCGGTAGCGGAAAAGGGCGCGCGCCAGCGTCGCGTCCACGATCACTCCGCTGCAGATCCCGGTGACCCATCCGGCGCCACTCAGGCCCACGGTCTCCGCGAGCACCGCGAGGAGCAGCACCTGGGAGACCAGCCCGGCGATGGGGCCGGCATGAATGCGAGGTCGGGTCGGCCTCGGAGCATCAAGCGCAGCGGCCGCTGCGGGCGGGGGGGCCATGCTCACAAAGACGCTGGCGCCATGCCAACCCTTCCCCGCGGGCTGCCATCCTTTGCGCCGTGAATCAGGACGAGCGTGCGCCGTTCGTCCGGGCCCTTCAGCGAGCGCGGGCGTCGGCGTACGGTCCCGGCGAGTTCGTTGACCAGGAGGGGTTCATGCGCGCCGGAGAGATTCGGGGCCTGGCGCTTGCGGCCGGAATTGGCCCCGGGGCCTCGGTATTGGACCTGTGCTGCGGAATTGCCGGGCCGGGACGGTTCATCACGCGGGAGCTGGGCTGCACCTATCTCGGGGTGGACTTCAGCTCCGGCGCTATTCAGATCGCGCGCCAGCGTGCCGGTGAGCTTTCCTGCCGCTTCGAGGTCTCGCGGATCCCCCCGATCCCTCCAGGTCCGTTCGACGCGGTGCTCCTGTTAGAGACCATGCTCGCGTTTCGCGAAAAGGGGCCTCTGCTTCAGGAGATTTCTCGGGCGCTCGGGACGGGCGGACGGTTCGCCTTCACGATGGAAGAGGGCCCACCCTTGACGGAGGCGGAGCGGGAGAAGATGCCCGACGCCGACACGGTCTGGCTCACGCCGCTGCCGGAGATGCTCACTGGCTTGGAGCGCGCGGGGCTGGTTGTCAGCCGGCAGGATGACTGCAGCCGGTCCCACCGTGCCGTCGCGGAGTCGTTGATCGACGCGTTTGTCGCCGATTCCACCTCCATCGCGGCCCAGATCGGGCGCGGGGCGCTGGAGGAAATGCTGGCTGCGCATCGGCTGTGGAGCGACTGGCTGCGGGAAGGACGGGTCCGCAAGCTCGCTTTCGTCGCGGAGAAGGCTGGGACGGCCGGCTAGAAGGCGGGACAGGACGCCTAGGAGGCCGACGGCCAGCTAGGGCTTCATGTACGCGACGCGGTTCCAGCTCGGCTCGGGGGCGAGCTCGACGGGCTCGCCACCCCGATCTGGCTGGGTGTAGACGAACGCGTTGGCCTCCTCGTCGAAAACGACGTCGAGCTCCCCTTCCTTGACCCGCTGGTCGAGCCAGGCCCCGCGGAAGATCAGCCTGCGCAGCCAGTGGACGAGCGAGCGCTCGGACGGCCCGACGAGCTCGGGCCAGCAATCGTTGACGTGCTCTCCCAGGGGAGAGGCCGGCTCGTTGACCTCCCCGTTGACCACCAGGTTGATCAGGTCCTCCGACTCGGCCTCCTCCACCGGGCCCCACAGGAACCCGAGCTTGCGCGCCGCCTGCTCGCAGCGCTCGCGGAAGTCGCGCTCGTTAAAGGTGAACCGCAGGTCGCCGTATTCGAGCACGAAGTCGTCTCCGGAGGTGTAGTTGCCGCGACGGTACATCTGGCGTCGTGATCATATTTGGGATTCCTGCTCGGGCGGAGGGGCTGAACGCGATGTTGCATCGGAGGGGGCGAACTCCGGCTCCTGGCTGCTCTGAAGATGCGTGAGCACTGAAACCGCGACGATCCTCGTGGTCGAGGACCACCGCACTACGCGCCGCTTCCTGGCCGACAACCTGGCCGCCGACGGCTACGAGATCCTGGAAGCGGAGTCGGCCCAGGACGCCGAGCGGATGATCGCGTCCGAGTTCCCGGACATCGCGATTCTGGACCTCGGGCTGCCGGACCGTGACGGGCTGGAGCTGCTGCGTGAGGTGCGGGACTCAGACCGCGTGGCGGGTCGCTTCGATCCCGACCTCCCGGTCCTCGTCCTCACAGGGCGCGGCAGCGAGCTCGATCGCCTCCGCGGCTTCAAGCGCGGTTGCGACGACTACCTGGTCAAACCCTTCAGTTATGCGGAGCTCCAGGCGCGGCTGCTGGCCCTGCTGCGTCGGGGCCGCCGGCGTCCGGGGCCCGCAAGGATGAGGATCGGGCCGCTCGAGCTCGACCCGCTGGCGCGCCAGGTCTGGCTGCGCGGGGACGAGCTGAAGCTGTCCAAGAAGGAGTTCGCGCTGCTTCGCGCCCTGGCAAGTGATCCCACCCGCGTGTTCACGCGCGAAGAGCTGCTGCGAGGAGTGTGGGGCTTTCGATCGATGGGCATGACCCGGACGCTCGACTCCCATGCCTCGCGGCTGCGAAGGAAGCTGGCCAGGGACGGCGACAGGTTCATCGTCAACGTTTGGGGGGTCGGTTACCGGCTTCTCGACGGCACGATCACCTGATGCTCACCCTGGCGGCAGGGGTGGGGTGGTTCCTGGCCCTGGCGGGCGGCCTCGCCGCCGTGGAGCTGAGGCGCCGGCTGGCCGCGCGCATGGAGCTCATGGTCCGCGCCTCCCACGAGCTGCGTGGGTCGATAACCGCAGCGCGCCTTGGGGTGAGCTCCGGCGACCCATCGCCATCCCGGCTACGGGCAGTGGACCTGGAGCTGGGACGGGCGGCGCTGGCGGTGGAGGATCTGGTCGGGTCATGCGTCCGCAGCCCGTCCGGACGTCAGCTCGAGCCTCTCGATGTCCGGCAGCTGCTCGCGGAGTCGGTGGAGGCCTGGCGGCCGGCCGCCGAGGGGCAGGGCGCCAGCTTGTCGCTGAGCTGGGCGGGCACGCCGGCCATCGTGCTCGCCCATCGTCACAGGCTCGCGCAGGCGACCGGCAACCTGATCGCAAACGCGATCGAACACGGTGAGGGCGAGATCAGCGTCTCCGGCCGGCTCGAGGGCGCGAACGTCCGCGTCGAGGTGATCGATCATGGTCCCGGGCTGCCCGCGCCTGTGACGGAGCTTGCTCGTGGGGCGCGTGGGGGGGAGGGGAGACGCGGCCGCGGCCTGGCGATCGCCTTGGCCGTCGCGCGGGATCACGGCGGGCGTCTCGCCGCCGCTCCGAGCGAGTTGGGCGCCCGGCTGGTGCTCGAGCTGCCCGCCCTCCCTGCACGGGGACTTGCAGGGCGCGCCGCCCCGCACAGGAGCGCTCAGTAGCTGCAGCCTAAGCACAGGCGCCGGACGGAACGGCGCTCGACGTGCAATCCCAGGACCAGGTCAGCGATCTGCACGAGAACGTGCAGGGTCCCGCCCATCGCCGCCGCATCGCCTCCCACCGGAAATCGCCCGCGGCTGCGGGCGATCCGCCCTCCGAACGGACCTCGTTGAGCCGTGGTGGGGGACGAGGTGAGAAAAGGGTTGCATTGTGGGATGAAGTGGGTTATGGTGGGCGGTGCATGCGGAACCCGGGTGGCAGGGCTCCTCCCACCCGGCCACCCGGGTTCGGAATTCGCTCAAGCCGCATGAAATCCCTTGACCTTCCGCGGAACCTTCGAACACGCGCTCGACGCGAAGCACCGGCTGACGGTTCCCGCCAAGTTCCGAGCCGCGCTCGCCGGGGGCGTGGTGCTGGCCGCCTCCCCGGAGACGACGCCCGGGGCGCCGCGCTCGATCGCGATCTGGACGCCCGAGGCCTACGAGTCCTACACCGAGGCGGCGTTACGGAACCTCAACCCGATGGACCCCAAGGCGCGTGACCTGAGGCGGTTCTTCTTCAACAACTCCTACGACACCGAGCTCGACTCCGCCCACCGCGTGATGATCCCCCCGCCCTTCATGAAGTACGCGAGCCTCGACAAAGAGGTCGTAGTCACCGGCTCTGGCAGCTGCCTGGAGGTGTGGGATCGCGCCTCGTATCAGAGCTACAGCGACGACGTCCAAGCCCGGATCCCCGACATCGCAGCGAGCTTTGCTGACACTACTTGACATGACACAGACGCATGTTCCGGTCCTGGCCGGCGAGCTGATCGCGCTGCTCGACCCGAAGCCGGGCGACTTCGCCGTGGACTGCACGGTCGGCGGCGGGGGACATGCCAGGCTCATCGCGGAGCGCATCGGCCCCACCGGACTGCTGGTCGGTATCGACCGCGATCCGGCCGCCGAGGAACGATTCGAGGAGCTGGCGGCAGAGGTGCCCTGCCGCACACGGTTCGTGAGGTCGGATTTCGCCACGGCGTTGGCGGAGCTCCGCGACGAGGCCTTCCAGGCCGACCTCATCTACCTGGATCTGGGGATGTCCTCGATGCAGGTCGATACCTGCGCCCGCGGCTTTTCGTACACCTACGACGCGCCCCTCGACATGCGCATGGATCCCGAGCAGGAGCTGAGCGCCCGGGAGATCGTCAACGGGTGGGACGAGCGGAGGATCGCGCGGCTGCTGCGCGAGTACGGCGAGGAGCGATACTCGCACCAGATTGCCCGGGCGATAGTTCGCGCACGCAGGCGCGAGGAGCTGATCTCCACCCAGCAGCTGGTCGAGGCCATCAAGTCCGCCGTCCCGGTGCCCGCTCAGTTCGGATCCGGCCACCCCGCTCGACGCACGTTCCAAGCCCTGCGGATCGCCGTCAACGACGAGCTCTCCCAGCTGGATGAAGCCCTGCCGGCGGCATGGGACGTACTAGCGCCCGAGGGCCGGCTCGCGGCCATCTCCTTCCACTCGCTCGAGGACAGGCGCGTCAAGCGGTTCCTCGCCGAGAAGGCCCGTGGGTGCATCTGCCCGCCCGAGCTTCCGGTATGCGTCTGCGGTCGCGTCCCCGAAGCCGAGCTCCTGACGCGCCGCGCGGTTGCTCCCACGCCCGGAGAGATAGCCGCCAATCCCCGCTCGAAAGCGGCCCATCTCCGTGCGGCTCGCAAGCTCGGAGACGAACGATGACGCCACCTGCTGCCACCGCGGCCGGGGAACGCACGAAGAGCCGCGCAACGCATCGGCAGCCCGTGAGGCGCGTGCCTCGGCGCGTCTCGATCCCGTCTGTGCCTCGCCGTGTGTCCGGGCCGGTAACTACCCGTCGCACGGGCCGGCGGCCGGTGCCGCTGCCGGATCGGGTCGCCGCGCTCATTCGGACGCTTCCCGACCGCGCGCTGGTCGACCGCATCGTCCGCGGGAGGGCTTGGATCCCGCTGCTGGGCGTGATGCTCGCCGGGATCGTCGCCATGCAGGTCGAGCTGCTGAAGCTGAACGCGAGCATCGGCCGCTCGATCCAGTTGGGGACAGCCCTGCAAAGCCGAAACGACACCCTGCGCGCGAGCGTCTCCTCGCTCTCCGACGCCCAGCGAATCGAGCGCATGGCATCCGGCATGGGGATGGTCATGGCCGGGCCCACCTCCGTGCAGTTCCTGGACGGCCGGCACGTGGACCCCGCCAAGGCGGCGGCGAACATCCACGCCCCCGACGCGACGTCCTTCCAGTCGGCCCTACAGGCCATGCTGAGCAGCGCGACGCAGAGCACCACACCGCCGGGCTCCACCACCTCGACCTCGACATCAGCGCCTCAGGCGACGGGTCCGAGTAGCGCCACCGCGACGCAGGCGCCCGCCGCGACCACCAGTCCGGCCACGACCGGGGCCCGGGCGCCGAGCACTGGCGCCGTCGCCCCGACCACGTCTGCCGGCCCGACCACGACCGTCACCCCCACCGGGGCCGCCGCCGCACCCATCGGCCGCCCCGTCACTCCGACCGGCGGCGCGGCGGCACCCACCGCGGGGGCCGTCGCGCCGACTGGCGCCGCCGCTCGCGGGATCTCCGGCGGCCCGAGCCCGCGGGGAGCCGGGTGACCCTTGTCGATCGCCGCATCGGGATCCTGTTCCTGGCGTTCGCCGGACTGCTCGGGTTCGCGGCCATCCGCGCCGTAGAGCTTGGAACGCTGAAGTCCGGGTCGCTTCGCAGCGCGGCCAAGACCCAGCAGGTGCAGACGGTCACGGTGCCCGCGCCCCGGGGCACGATCACGGATCGAAACGGGGTCCAGCTGGCGATCTCGGAGTCGGCGGACGACGTGGCGGCCGACCCATTGCTGATCCGCAAGGGGGACCCGGTCGGAGCGGCGCAGAAGCTGGCGCCGCTGCTGGGCAAGTCGCCCGCCACCGTCCAAGCGCAGATAACCAAGCCCCGCACAGGGTTCGTCTATCTCGCGCACCTGCTTCCTGGTGACGTGGCCCGGCAGATCGCGGCGCTGCGCATCAACGGCATCACGTTGATTCCGCAGATCAAGCGGATCTATCCGCGCGGGGCCCTGGCTTCCCAGGTGTTGGGAACGGTGCAGTGGAACGGCAAGGGCGCGAGCGGGGTCGAGTACCGCTACGACGGTGTGCTCCGGGGCAACGACGGAGTGCGCAAGATCGTCAACGCAGGCAACGGGCAGGCGATCTCGATCGACGAGCAGCGGCCGACCGCCGGCGGCAAGGCCGTCCAGCTGACGATCGATACGGCGCTGCAGGATGAGGTGGAGCAGGTATTGGGCGGGGTGGGGAGCCAATACCAGCCGAAGGGTGCGACGGCCATCGTCATGGATCCCCACAGCGGCGCGATCCTGGCGCTCGCAAACTGGCCGAAGGCCAATCCGGACAACCCGGCAGGCGCCTCGCCGTCCGCGTTCGAAGATCAGGCCGTCGGCCTGAACTACGAACCGGGCTCGACCTTCAAGGCCATCACAGTGGCCGGCGCGCTACAGGACGGACTGGTCACTCCGTCGACCACGATCGGCATTCCCTCGCAGCTGGTGGTGGCCGATCGTGTCATCCACGATGCGGAGTCGCACGGCGACGAGGCCCTGTCGGTGGCCGAGATCCTGAAGGTCTCGAGCAACATCGGGGCAGACGAGATCGGGGCCAAGCTCGGTCCGCAGCGGTTCGACTCGTGGGTCCACCGCTTTGGCTTCGGCACGCCCTCGGGCGTCGACCTGCCGGGCGAAGGCAGAGGAATCGTCCCCCACTGGTGGCAGTACTCGGGAGCCTCGATGGCCAACCTGCCGTTCGGACAGGGGGAGTCGGTTACGCCGATGCAGATGATGGCCGCCTACTCGGCAATCGCCAACGGTGGGGTGCTGCGGACTCCGCACATCGTGCAATCGGTCGGCGGACGTCCCACCGCCGAGCCTCGAGGGCAACGGATCATCTCGCCCACGGTGTCTGAGCAGCTCCGCGGCATGCTCCGCGGCGTCCTGGCGGACGGTGGAACGGCATCCGGCGCTGCAATCCCAGGTTACGACCTGTCGGGAAAGACCGGCACTGCGAACATCGCCATAAACGGCCACT
>DAIPIC010000081.1:0-13809 GCA_036771025.1 Solirubrobacteraceae bacterium | reverse complement strand
GGGTCCCCCATCCGCATTACGGCGCCCTTGCCGTACTGCTTCTCGATCTGCGCCAAGGCGCCCTTCAATGCCGCCTGGCGCTTGGCGTCGGATCGTTCGTTCCCATCGACCGCCCGAGCGGGCTTCGTCCCGGCCTGCTGCTGGTCGCTCATCTTTACTCGGCTCCTTGTCTCATACCTTTGAACACCTCAAGGTAGGGCTGGTGGCGGACGGAACAGCGCGCGTGTCGCGCGCGCCGTGGCACCGTAGAGCCGCTCGCTGTGACGAAACAAGACGCAGTTGCGACAAATGCGTCTCGTGGGCGTGTCAATTGTGAACGCGCCGGCGGCCGTGAACGCCGGCGGCCGTGAACGCCGGCGGCCGTGAACGCGCCGGCGGCACGCCGTGAACGCGCGGTCCCACTTGACCCCGACAGCAGCGCCTGTTCGAATAGGCGGCCAACCGAACCTAGGGGTGAGCAATGCCGATCATCATGACCCTCCGAGCCAAGGGCGATCCGAGCAAAATGGAGCAAGCGGCCGCCAGCGATCCCGATCGCATACAGTCGATACTGGGCCAGGCGAAGGACCATGGCCTCATCGCCCACCGCTTTTACGGGTCGGACGATGGTCAGATCATGGTGGTCGACGAGTGGCCGGATGCCCAGAGCTTTCAGGCGTTCTTCGAGCATGAGCAGAGCCGCATCCAGCCGTTGATGCAGGAGGCCGGAATTAGCTCCGAGCCGGAAATCACCTTCTGGCGCAAGCTCGAGACCGGCGACGACGTCGGCTGGGGCGCGTAACGGCTCTGGGTGGCTAACCGGTTCCCGGCTGCCGCATGAGCGGCCGTACGGAGGGCGGTTTTGGCGTTCGGTGTCGATTCCCGGGGTGCTCGTTTGTCTAACCGTCAAACGAGCGACGACCGAAAGGAGTCCGCACCCATGTCCACCTATCTCGCACCGATCGAAAAGCCCAAGGGCCTGATGCTCAAGCTCGGGTACCGCTACACACGCCGGCAGTTCGGCAAGGTTCCGGGCCCGCTGAGCGTGTTCTGCGCGCGCATGCCTACGGCCTTCACGAGCTTCTACGGCAAGGTTTCGAAGCTCGACAAGCAGTTGGAGCTGTCCGCGGACCTCGCCGCTCTGGTTCGCGAGCGCGTGGCGAGCACCAACATGTGCCTGTACTGCATGGACGCGAACCGGTGGGCCGCGACCCACAAGCATCCCGAAAACGCGGCCAAGTTCGACGCCCTGGATGACTATCGAACGAGCCCGATGTTCAGCGACGCCGAGCGGGCGGCGCTGGACTATGCCACCGAGCTCACCGAAGACCGCCACGTGAGCGCAGACACGTTCGAGGAGGTCACGCGCCACTACTCGGAGCGTGAGATCTGCGAGATCGTGTGGCTCGTGGCCAGCGAGCACCTCTACAACGTCAACAACATCGGCCTGAACATCGGCTCCGACGGCCTGTGTGCGGCGGGAGTCACGGGCTAGCTGTCATATCTGACCGCAGAGGACGGCGGACAGCTGATCGGCTATGCGGTGGTGGGGACCGAGGACGGTCCGGATGACACCTTCGAGGAGGCGTGGCCGAGATCGTCAGCTTGATCGTGACCCGAGGTCGCCGGTCCAATGGCGTCGGGCTAGCGCTGTTGGAGGCCGCGGAGCGCCTCGCCAAGGACCGGGGAATCGACACGGTCAAGATCGCGGTCATGAACGGGAACGCGCCGGCGCAGCGGTTCTATGAGTCCCACGGATACTGCATCGGGGAGTCCGTGCTCTACCGAAGGCTCGGGGACTGCTGATGACGCCGGAGACGAGCCTCAACCCTCGTCCGGCGGCCAGCCCAGCTCTCGCCGGCGTGCGGCCGGAAGGTTGCTCACTACGAGGTCGTAGGAGTCCTCGATCATGTCCTTGATGATCCTCTCAGGCAAGGATCCGTCGACGACGACCGTGTTCCAGTGCCGCTTGTTGAGGTGGTATCCGGGCAGCACCTCTCGGTGTGCCTCGCGGAGCTGGAGGGCGAGCGCCGGTTCGCACTTGAGACTGATCTGAAGAGGGCGCTGGGCCAGCCGGGACAGGGCAAACATCTTCCCCGCGACCTTGAACACCGACGTCCGCGAACCAAACGGGAACGTCTCCTCTGACCCCGGAAAGCGCAGGCAGAGGTCACGGAGCTCACCCGGGCGCATTCCACCTATCTTGACGTGGGGAGCCGCGTTCGAGGCGAGCTGCGCTTACGGGCCGCTTCTACCCCGACTCCGCCGCCGCTGACAGCGACCCAAGTGCCGTCGCGACGAGCGCGGTGCCGGCCATCAGTCCTGCCGCGGGACGCGGAACCGCATTGCGCCGCCATTCCGCGACGATGATCAGGAAGTCGAGTCCGTCAATCACGGGCTGAAGCCGCCACCACCGCCTGCGGCTGGCGCCCACGGCCCCGTACATCCCGGCAGCAAGCGACAGGTTGCGGACGCCCCACATGCGGGCGATCACCGGCAATTGCGGATTGTCCGCGGGATCCAGAAGGAACGCCCTCCCGGCCTCACGCGGGACGAGGAGGGTCAGTACGCCCAGGGCGGTGCGTGCCGCAAGCAGGCTCCGGCCGGTGCGGGTCGATGGGAGCGCCATCTCCTCCTAAGTCTGACGCAAACGTTCGGGCCGCGACTGCTTTTAGGTGGCGCCGCGCTCGGCGAGCGGTGGCGCAGGGAGCACCGAGAAGTATGCTGCGGCGCGAGCGCCGTATGTCGTTTGAACAGGACATCCGCCCGCTGTTCCGGCCCCAGGACGTCGATGAAATGTCATGGGCTTTCGATCTCTCGTCCTATGACGACGTC
This sequence comes from Solirubrobacteraceae bacterium, assembly GCA_036771025.1. Taxonomy (GTDB): domain Bacteria; phylum Actinomycetota; class Thermoleophilia; order Solirubrobacterales; family Solirubrobacteraceae; genus Palsa-465. The sequence goes on along the minus strand of DAIPIC010000081.1, from coordinate 10,995 downwards.
CGGGAGCACGCGGAGGAGATCCACACCCGGCTCTCGGATGGAACGATGCCCTGCGATGGAGCCTGGCCAGACACGAACGTGGAGCGGTTCCGGCAGTGGATCGATGCCGGGATGCCACCCTGAGCGGCGCTGAGGTTTGACGCAGGCGCGGACGCCGGTTAGCTTCCGGCTCTCAGGCGACGAGAAGGGGTGCAGGCGATGATCTATTCCGGGGGCCCGCTCCGAGCGGATATTCCAGACATGGATCTGGCGGGTTTCACACTCGCCAAGGCGCGGGAGCGCGGGGACAAGCCCGCCCTGATCGACGGGCCGAGTGGGCGCACGCTGAGCTACACGGCGCTCGAACGAAGCGTTCGCAGCTTCGCGGCTGGGTTGGCCGCCCGCGGATTTCAGAAAGGCGAGACTTTCGCGATCTACATGCCGAACGTGCCCGAGTATCCGGTCGCCTTCTACGGCACATTGGCGGCCGGCGGGCGCTGCACGACCGTCAACCCGCTCTACACGGCGCGGGAGCTCGGCTTCCAGCTCGCCGACTCGGGGGCGAGAATGCTGCTGACGGTGCCTGCGTTCTTGGAGGCGGCCTCGGCGGCGGCAGCGAGCGCCGGCTGTGAGGTCTTCGTGTTGGGCGATGCGCCGGGGGCGAGCCGATTTGAGGAGCTGCTGGGCGATCCGGACGATGCACCTCGCACTCCGATCGATCCACGGAGCGACATCGGGCCCCTGCCGTACTCAAGCGGCACGACCGGCCTCCCGAAGGGCGTCATGCTCAGCCACCACAACCTCGTGGCCAACATGCTGCAAGCAGACGGGCCGATCGGGCTGTCGCCTGACGACGTGCTGGTCGCGGTGCTGCCGTTCTTTCACATCTACGGGCTGTCGGTGATCATGGGGCTGGGGCTGTGGTCCGGCGCCACCCTGGTGACGATGCCCAGGTTCGACCTGGACCAGTACCTGGAGCTTTCGGAGCGCCACAGGGTGACCCGGGCGTACGTGGTGCCGCCGATCGCGCTTGCGCTCGCCAGACACCCGGCGGTGGACGAACACGATCTTTCCTCGCTGCGACTCGTGTTCTCGGGCGCCGCCCCGCTGGGACCAGAGCTCCAGGAGGAATGCTCCAACCGTCTCGGATGCCCGGTGACCCAGGGTTACGGGATGACCGAGCTCAGCCCCGTCTCACACGCGCCTCCTATCGGCCAGCCGATCAAGCTGGGCTCTGTCGGCCCGCTCACTCCCGCGACCGAGGCCCGGCTCATCGATCCCGCGAGCGGCGAGGACGTAGAGCCTGGAGAGCCTGGAGAGGTGTTGATCCGCGGCGCCCAGGTGATGCTCGGGTATCTCAACAATCCCTCGGCCACCGCAGCCACCGTCGACGACGACGGCTGGCTCCACACCGGCGACGTCGCCACAGCGGATGACGACGGTTGGTTCTACATCGTGGACCGAGTCAAGGAACTGATCAAGTACAAGGGCTTCCAGGTCGCCCCAGCCGAGCTCGAGGCCGTTCTGATCACCCATCCCGACGTTGCCGACTGCGCCGTGGTTGGAATCCCGGACGAGGAGGCGGGCGAGCTTCCCAAAGCATTCGTGGTCGCCGCGAGCGACGCGTTCGACGCCCAGGCGGTAACGCAATTCGTCGCGGCGCAGGTCTCGCCGCACAAACAAATCCGCGAGCTTGTCTTGGTTGACGAGATCCCCAAGTCTCCCTCCGGGAAGATCCTTCGTCGGGTGCTGCGGGACGGAGCGCTCGTCGGCTAATTACGCGCCGAGTCGGGGATACTCGGCGGCATGTCGCCCGGGAACATCGAGATCGTGCGCAGGTTCTACGAGGCTTGGGCGCGCAACGAGCATCCGGGGACGACGGAGCTAATGGATCCCCGCGTCGAGTACATCAACCCCCCGGGGGCGATCGAACCGGGGATCCGGCGGGGGATCGAGGCCTTCAACGATGCGGTCGAGAGCGTGTTCGAGGGCTGGGAGTCGTGGCAGATGGAGCCGGAGCAACTGACCGAGCTGGGTGACCAGGTGGCTGTCGTGGTCCACTACCGAGCGCGCGGGCGGACCAGTGGCGTCGAGGTCGAGGGGCGGGAGTCCGCGCTGTTTACCCTGAACGATGGGAAGCTCGTGCGCTACGAATGGTTCCACGGCCCCGACGACGCGCGCGATGCGGCCAAGCGTCAGGGATAGGCGGCCTTCGGATTGTCACCGGCGCAGATCATGACGGTCGGCCGGTCGCGTACGCGAAGCGATTCAGAAAGGAGTGCAGATGGCAAAGACAGCGGCCATCCTCGGGGCGCGGAACCTCGGCGGGGCAATCATCGACCACTTCCTCGAGCTGGGCTGGAACGCAGCGGGCGTAGCTCGCAGCGAGGACACGCTGGAGCGTGTGCGACAGCGGGGAGCGCTCGCGATCCGCGCGGATGCGGCGGAGGTCGACTCGTTGACCGAGGCGCTGGGGACAGCCAGAGCGGAGCTTGGCTCGCTCGACGCAGTGGTGAATGCCGTCACAGCCGCTCGGCCACCGAAGGCGGGGCCATTCGGCGGCGGAGAGCTGGCCGCCGCGGATCTGGATGCGTTCAGGGGCTGGACGCTGGCCGTGGCAGAGCAGGCGTTCGTGTTCCTTTCCGTCGGAGCCAGGGCTCTCAGGGAGAACGGCGGCACCCTGATACAGATCACGGGCGGGTCCTCGCGCCGCGCGATGCCGGGCAAAGGACTATGGGCCGCGGGAGCGTTCGCCACCCGCGCGCTCGTCCAGGCCGCGGCCCAGGAGCTGCGGGAGCATGGCATCCACGTGGCGCTGCTGGCGGTCGACGCGACGCTTGAATCGCCGAAGACGGCTGCGTTCACGGGCGACGTGCCCCGCGAGGCGCTCGGCGACATGACGCAGGTCGCGACGGCTGTCTCCTTCCTGGCCGAGCAGGAATCACGAGCCCTCACCCACGAGCTCGTCGTCACCCCCGCAGGAGAGCGCTGGGTTCCCTGAGCCCCCTCTACGCCGGCTCGGGGAGGAACCGGTCGACGAGATCGAGCGACGGCCGGCCTTCGAATACCGGCATCAGGTCGGGCCGATAGAGCATGAGCGCCAGGCTGGGCACGATCATGAAGTCGGCCGCATTCGGCTGCGATCCCCCCAGGATTCCGGCTCGAATCCAGCTATCGATGCGGTCGAGCATCCCGGGCAGTTCCGCCAGGAGCTTGCGCTCGGTCGCCGGGCTGGGGGCAAACGCGCCACACACGAATGTCGGGATCAGAATCTGCCGTGCCAGCGAGCGCCTGTAGAGAAGATGCCCCAACCGGCCATCGGCGCCCAGCCGACCGGCTGCGGCCGGATCGCGCCGTACCGCCGCCGTGAGGATCCGCCGAGCGTCCATCTGAAGCGTGTAGTTGGCCCAGCGCTCTGCCTTCTCGACTGCAGCCCGTCGCTCGGAGTCGGCTGGGAACAGCGGTGGCTCGGGGTGACGCTCGTCCAGGAAGCGGGCGATTCGATGGTTGGTGGAGACCCGCTGGCCGTCACAGGCCAGTCCCGGGACCGTCCCCAGTCGATCGGCGATCTGCAGGGGAGCTGGGCGCCTTGAACCGATGCTGCGCTTTTGACCGCCCGCGTTGAATCCGTGCAGCCGAGCGAGGATCGGATGCAGCAGAGTGACGAACTCCACGCGCCGGTATGGGACCTGCTTGTGCTCCAGCATCAGCATCGCCGAGCGACACGCGTGGGACCCAGGTATGACGTACAACGTGTACATACTGACTAGTCAGTCTGTATTCTACCAGGGGTGGGTGCATCCGAAACCAAGAGGCGCGCAGACCGCCCCGTTCGCCGCGGCCACTCGGCACGGCTCGATCAGCGCACCCGGGCGGCCCGTTCGCAGCGACGGGAGGCGCGCGAAGAGCTTCTGGGTGCGGCACTCCGGGTCTTCGCCAGGCGCGGCTACCGTCAGGCAGGCGTCGATGAGATCTCAGCCGAGGCGGGCTACTCGAAGGGAGCGCTCTACTGGCACTTCCCGGGCAAGGAGGAACTCCTTCTGGCGCTCCTGGACGAGCGCATCGACGCGCCGATGCGGGAGATGGTCGCGCTGCTCGAGTCCGCGCCGCCGGATCGGGATATGTCGCAAGAGGCGACCCGGGAGTTCGCTCGGCAGATGGACGAGCAGCGGGAGGCCGTGGTGGTCGATCGGGAGTTTTGGAGCCTCGCGATTCGCGATCCCGAGCTCGGCGCCCGGTACGCCCAGCGCCAGAGGGAGTCGCGCGCCGCGCTGGCCAGGGCAATAGAGGCTCGGGCCAGCCACCTCGGCACACCGCAGCTGCCGATGCCGGCGGAGCATGTCGCCCGCATCGTGATGTCGATCATCGGCGGCCTCGCCGTCGACGAGCTGGCCGAGCCGGGATCGGTTCCTCCCCACCTCCTGGGGGACGCGCTGGCGGTCATCTACGCTGGCCTTGTCGCCTCGGCGCGGGCGCCGGGCCACGGCGGCTGAGCCATCGCGGGTGGTCTCCAGTCCAGTTTGAGGGACAGACCAGGATGTCCGCCCCCTCGGCGCGCTGTGGTCTAACCCCAGATCTCGTCGAACAGGTAGAGGTCGAACGGCACAAGCCAGCATTCCGCGATCCGCTCGCCCTCCACTCGAAACACCCCGACCGTTTCCCAGGCGAGCTCCCGGCCTTCGCGCATTGCGCTGCCGCCGGCCAGCTGTACCACGCGCTCTCCGATCACCGACAGCCCGTGGACCATGACCCTGAAGCTGCGATCGGTCATCGTCCGCCGGCGGTCGAAGTACGCCAGCACCGCATCGATCCCGCGATGCTCGCCCGAGATCTGGGAGCGTCCGGGAACGTGCCACGCGACGTCATCGGTGAGCCACGGGCGGAGACCATCGAGGTCGCCGCCGGCGTACGCCTCATGCTGGGCTTCGTGAAACTCGCGTACCACGGCGACGGGATCGGCCCCTGGGACCGGTCGCTGCCCCGGATCCCCGCCGAGCTCGATCGTCCGTTGCGCCTCGTACCGGGCGCCGCCCGGTTCGAGGCGGGACCTGTACAGGGTGATTTGCGAGGCATGAAAATCCATCGCCGGCAGACCGGGGAGCTTGGTCGCCCGTACGCGGGCGCCTCGGGGAATCCGGGCCACCGTCACGTGGCCCATGAACGGGCGCGTCTCGGGCGCGTACCAGCCCCCCGCGCTGAGCTCTGTCGAAAGCGAGGCCTGGAGGCCGGCGAGCCCACCCGAGGAATCCTCGAGCCGCACCGCGAGCACCCTCGGCCGCCGATCGGGCAACCAGACGGGATCTCCCAGCGACAGCGCGAGCGGGCCCCAGCCGGCAAGCGCCTCCGCGCAGGCGGCTCCGATGTCCTCGATCTCCCCATCGCGGCGCCAGCCGAGGAAGCAGAGCGTTACGTGAAGCGCGGCGGAGTCAACCAGGCGGAGGCCACGGACACTGCGCGGCGGATCGGAACGCCATCGCTCGAGGGCCTGGCGCGCCGGCGAGGGTAGGTCGAGGGCCACGAACAGGCGCGCACGCTCATCGCCAGCCGGCGCCGGAGCACTTCTGCTCAACGTCGCTCGGCCGACACGCGCGCCCTATCCCGCGCCGCGGGCAGCCGCACACCGGTTTCGCCCCGCAGCAGTCGCCGGACCAGGTGCAGAGCGACGGTGGTGGAACGGTCGCGGACGTCCGCCCTGCCACCCGGCAGGCGCACGGTGCGGGTGATGTCCTGCCCGTCGCGCAGCTTCACGGAGAAGCAGACCGTCCCCACGGGTTTCTGCTCGCTTCCGCCGTCGGGGCCGGCGATACCCGTGATGCCCACGCCTACGTCCGCGTCCAGACGCTCCATGGCCCCCTGCGCGAGCGCGACCGCGACCTCCTCCGATACCGCCCCGAACCGCTCGATCAACCCGGGCGCCACCCCGGCGAGCGACACCTTGGCCTCATTGGAGTAGACGATCAAACCGCCCATGAAATACGCCGACGCGCCGGGACGATCGGTGAGGCGGGAGGCGAGCATCCCACCGGTCGAGGACTCCGCGACGGCGATCCGGCGGCCCGCGAGCATCGTCGCCACCTGTTCGTCGATCGTGGAGCCGTCTTCGGAGAAGAGCGTGTCGCGATGGCGGCTTCGGATGAACCCGATCAAGTCGTCGTATGCCTGCTGGGCCGGCGGCTCGTACCGCGTTGAGACCTCGATCTCCCCGCGCCGAAGGCAAGTGGTGACCTCCAGCCCCTCGAGCGAAAGCCCAGCCTTCTCCGCCTCCCGCAGCGTGTTGGCGATCTCGGACTCCGGGATGCCGAACAGGCGCACGAGGCTGCGCCGGTAGGTGGGCGCGCCGGCGATCGCGGCCTGCAGCGCGTCCGTCTCCACCGCCATCCTCCACATGGGGTGAAGCTCCCGCGGGGGGCCGGGCAGGACGACCACGGTCGGTCCGACGCCGTCCCCCGGCGGCACAACCAGGCCGGGCGCGGTCCCCACCGGATCGAGCACCGTCGCCCCGCGAGGGATGACCGCCTGCTTGCGGTTCGATGCCCTGATCGCCTCCACGTCCAGCCCTGGCCAGCGGGTCATCATCGGACGCAAGATCTCGCCGATCCTCTCCTCGAGTCGCTCATCGAGCACCATCTCGCGGCCGGCGAAGCCGCCTACCACCTCCGCCGTCAGGTCATCCGCGGTCGGACCCAGGCCGCCGCTGGTGACGATCAACGCCAGCCCCTCGCTGCGCATGAAGTCCAGCGCCGCCATCAGATCGCCGGCGCGGTCGCCGACGATCTGGATCATCTGGGTATCGACCCCTATTTCGTTGAGGCGCTCGGACAGCCAGGGGCCGTTTCGGTCCGTGATGATTCCCGTCAGGACCTCGGTTCCCGTCACCAGGATGCCCGCCCTGGGGTTCACGGGCAGGTCGGCGTCTGGGTCATCGGGATTTGCTGCACGCCCGTCGGGGTCAGCTCGAAACGAATCGCGCTCGAGGACTCCGCAACCGGATAGGGCTTGTTGTTGACCTTCATCTGCACGTTCGCGTTGCCGAGCGTCAGCAGCAGCTTATGACGGGTATAGGTTGGGATCGTCTCGCCCGGTGAGAAGGTCTGCTCGAAGATAAGGGGCTTGCCGTTGCCCTGAACCAGACAGACGTAGACCGGCGCTGTTGGCGTCAGCTGGAGCGTGACATTCTGGGGAGGCTTCGGCGCGGGCGCGGCGGTCTGAGTGTGTGCAGGTGTGGTGCGATGGTGCGTGGTCGCATGCAGCCCCTTCGGGTTCGAGGACTTGTTACTGCCGCCGAAGACCGTGCCCACGATGAACAGCGCGGCCACGATCACCACCAGGACGAACGCGATCGGCGCCCATGGCGGGAGGGGTGGCCGCGGCATCCGCTCCCGCTCACGCGTCCGCTCGCGGGGCAAGGAGGCGATCGGAGGGGCCATCTCTTGATCGTGCGGGCGCTCGTAGCGGCGCTTGAACTCCTCCACCAGCATCCGGCTGTCCAGCCCGAGATAGTCGCCGTAGGTCCGTAGAAAACTTTTGACATAGACCGGTCCGGGCAGCAGACCCCATTCCTCGTTTTCGATCGCCCGCAGGTATTTGGCGCGGATCTTGGTCTGGCTCTCGACCTCGGACATGTCGATCCGCGCGCGAATTCGCGCGTCTCTCAGCGTCGGACCGATCTCGGCCATAGCAGGGGAAGGCTACCGCTGGACTGGCCCGAGAAACCGGGCGAACAGCGGGGCCGAGGCCGAGCTCGACGGCCGCTGCGCAAGCTAGTTGTCGGGCAAAGTGACCGGGTCACCCGCGGCCGATGGCGCCTCCCCGTGCGCCGTCGGTGCCGCCCGCGCCGACGGGTCGCCCTCAGCCAGATGGGCCAGGATGCGGGGGACGTCCGCCTCGCCGATCAGGACCTGCCGCGGCTTCGAGCCCTCGTACCCGGAGATGATGCCCCGGCGCTCGAGCATGTCGATCAGCCGTCCAGCGCGCGTATATCCGAGGCGCAGCCGGCGCTGCAGCATCGAGGTCGAGGCCGTCCCCATCTGTGCCACCAGCCCGATCGCTTCCTCCAGCAGCGGGTCCTCGTCCGGGTGGAACTCCTCGTCCTCGGACTCCGCGCCCTCCGGCGAGGGGACCTCTTCAAGCAGCTCCTCATGGAAGTCGGGCTCACCCTGACGTCTCCAGCCGTCCGTCAGGTCTGCGATCTGCTCCTCGTCGATGAACGCTCCCTGAATGCGCTGAAGCTTGGACGATCCCTGAGGGGAGAACAGCATGTCTCCCTGACCCAGCAGTGACTCGGCGCCGTTGTGATCCAGGATGACGCGGGAGTCGGTCTGCGAGGAGACGGCGAACGCGATCCTGGAAGGGACGTTGGCCTTGATCATGCCCGTGATCACATCGACCCGCGGCGACTGGGTAGCCAGAACCAGGTGAATGCCGGCGGCACGACCCTTCTGGGCCAGGCGGATGATGCAATCCTCGACCTCGGCGGGCGCCACCATCATCAAATCCGCGAGCTCGTCGATCACGCACAGCACGTACGGCAGGGGATGCTCTGAGCGCTGCTCGCGCGCGCGGTTGAGCTCGGGCAGGGACCGGGCCCGAGCCAGCGACATCATCCCGTAGCGCTGCTCCATCTCCTTGACCAGGTTTCCCAACGCGTTGGCAGCCATCCGGGGGCTGGTGATCACCGGCGTCAACAGGTGAGGGATCGACTCGTAGTGATTGAGCTCGACCTGCTTGGGGTCGACCAGCACGAGCCGGACCTCGTGCGGCGTGGCGCGCAGCAGAATGCTCGAGAGAAGTGCATTGATGCAGGCCGACTTGCCCGAGCCTGTGGTGCCTGCCACGAGCAAGTGGGGCATCTTCGCCAGATCGGCGCCGATCGCCCGCCCCGCGATGTCCTTGCCAAGCCACACGGTGAGTGGCGACCAGTCGGCCGGCGGATCCTGAAAGACGTCCCCCAGGTGGACGATCCGGCGACGGGCGTTGGGCACCTCGACGCCCACCGCCTGCTTGCCCGGAATGGGCGCCAGGATCCGGATGTCCGTCGCCGCCAGCGCGTAGGCCAGGTCGTCCTTCAGTTGGGCAACCTTGGAGACCTTGGTGCCCGGCGCCAGCCGGAGCTCGTAGCGCGTGATGTGCGGGCCGGTCACGCGGCCGATCACGTGGGCCTCGATTCCAAAGTGGCCGAGAGCTTCGAGCAGGGTCTCGGCCACCTTCTCCTGACCGGCGGTATCCGGCTTCGCGTTGTCGCCGTTGGAGCGCGTCAGAAACCGCGGCGACGGCACCCTCCATTCGAACTCCGGATCGTCGGTGATCGAGGCCCGATAGCGCCCCTGTGGGGTCAACCCCTCAGGTGCCAGATGGTGCTCGGGCGGAGGGGGCTCCTGGACCTCGTGCTCGGGCTGTGGGAGGTCGGGCTCGGTGACCCCCGGAATCCCCGCCTCGCCGTCGATCGGTGGCGCCTCGACGTGCGTGGCCCGGACCACGAGCTCGGCCGTATCGGGGTCGGGCGGCGTGACCGCGTCGAACGCGGCCGCGGCCGGCGGGGCCGGCGCGCTCGCGGGCCCGGGGGGCTCGCCGGCTGGGTCGCCCGAAGGCGAGGCCCCTCGCCGGCGCTGCTCGGTGGAGCGCCGCAGCGCACGGCCGGTTTGGGTCACTCCCGTGCCCGTGGCCCTGATGACGCCGGCGAGAGTGGCCCCGGAGACAAGGATCAGGCCGGCGATCAGGAGGAACACGGAGAGAATCTGTGCGCCCAGGTTCGAGATCAGGTGCGACGCCACCCAGAGCTCTGCCTGGCCCACGATTCCACCCCGAGCCTCGAACACGTGCGGGTGCCAGAACGCCTGCCCATGAGCGGCGCCGGGCCCGATGATTCCCGCTGCCAGCGCGAGCGTGATGGCGGCAGTCAGGCACAGGGTGCCGGTGCGCATAGGCCGCCCGGGCGGCCTGAGCTCTCGGGCCAGGATCAGGCCGCCCGCTGCGAGCAGCGCTGCCGGTACGGCGTAACCGAGCGCGCCGAGCGTGAACCGCAGCGCCAATACCACTGCCGAGCCCAACGCCCCCCCGCTCCAATGCAGGTACGCCACCCCGGCCAGGAAGATCCCGCACGCGATCAGCCCCAGGGCGACGATGTCCAGGTGCTGCGGCTCGAGCCTCAGGCTCGGGAGCCTCGGCCGGCGGGGTGCGAGCAGGGAGCGCTGGGCGCGCTTGGGCGGCCGCTTCTTTCTCGCACGCTTTGCCATCTAGTCCAAGCGTCCTTCGACAGGCACACTCGGCCTCCTGCTGCGTATCAACGCGCACTAAATATCGCCGTGCCCCGTGTGCGACGGGCCTACCATCTGCTCACAGAAATGGTCGATTACGAGCGCCCGCCACGCGTCCTGGTCGTCGAGGACGACGACGCGATCGCCCACGTCCTGCAGCGCTCGCTTCGCATGGAGGGCTACGAGGTGAAGATCGCAGGCGACGGCGTCAGCGCGCTGGATCTCGCCCACGCGTTCCTGCCCGATCTGGTGATTCTCGATCTCGGACTCCCGCGGCTCGACGGCATCGAGGTGGCCAAGACCCTGCGCGAGTCGGACGACGTCCCGATTCTGGTCCTCACCGCTCGCGACGCCGTGGAGGCGCGCGTCGAGGGCCTGGACGCCGGGGCCGACGACTATCTGGTCAAGCCGTTCGAGCGCCAGGAGCTGCTGGCGCGGCTGCGGGCCCTGCTCCGCCGTCGGCCGCCGCGCGGCCAGGCGACCCTGACCGTGGGCGACCTCAAGCTCAATCCCGACACCCACGAGGTCCTTCGGGGCGGTCGTCGCATCGAGCTCACGCAAAGGGAGTTCGAGCTGCTGGAGTACCTGATGCGCAACGAGCGGATCGTGATCTCTCGCCAGCGGCTGCTCGACGAAGTCTGGGGCTATGACCCGTTCTCGATGACAAACACCATCGAGGTGTTCGTCTCCAACCTACGGAGGAAGCTCGAAGCCGGTGGAGAGCCTCGGCTCCTACATACGATCCGCGGCGCAGGCTACGTTC
>DAIPIC010000080.1:0-13880 GCA_036771025.1 Solirubrobacteraceae bacterium | reverse complement strand
GGGAGGCGATCGACCGTCACTTCCCCCAGAGCGGCTGGCTGCGGCTGGGGCGGGAGAGTCTCGAGCGGCTGGCGGCATTCAAGGCGCGCGGCGCGTTTTCGAGCTGGGAGGCCGTGGTCGATGCCCTTCTGGTGAAGGCGGATGGGGAGGCGATGTGACCGCTGACCCGGTGCGAGCGATCGCCGATGCCGTCCTGTACGAGGGCTACATCCTGTGGCCCTACCGGCGCTCGGCGCTCAAGAACCAGCGCCGGTTCACGTTCGGCGGTGTGTACCCGCCGGCGCACGCGGCCCGGCATCCCGACGATCCCGCGACCATGCAGACCGAGGTACTTCTGTTGGGATCCGGCGAGGCTGTGGTTCGGGTCACAGTGCGATTTCTCCAGCTTGTCAAGCGGACTGTGGTTGACGCTGAGGGCAAGGCGTGCGAGACGCTGTACGCGGGCGGCGAGACGTACTCCTCATGGGAGGAGGCCGCCGAGCGGGAGATCGTCTGTCCGGCGCTCCCGCTGGCGGCTTTGGCGAGCGGGCTCAAGGTTCCGATCTGCGTATCCGCCGCGAGCGAGGACCAGCCGCTGCCAGAGCGGGCGGGGCACCTGGTTCGAAGCTGGGAGGGGCTTGTTGGCGACGTGGCTATCTCTACGGCGGAGGTGGCTCCGGGAATTTGGCGCGCGTCGGTCCTGATCGAGAATCGGAGCTTGTTCGAGGGCGAGGACCGGCAGGAAGCGCTCAGGAATACGTTCTGCTCCACACATACGTTGCTCGCCGCGGAGGGAGGGCAGTTCGTGTCGTTGGCCGACCCGCCGGGCGAGCTTGCCGGGCTCGCGGCGGCTTGCCAGAACTCCGGGACCTGGCCAGTGCTGGTCGGCGAACCCGGCGACGTCCCACAGATGCTCTCCTCGCCGATCATCCTCGAGGATTACCCGCGGGTCGCGCCCGAGAGCCCCGGCGACTTGTTCGACGGCGGCGAGATCGACCAGCTCTTGATCTTGAACATGCTCGCGCTGACCGACGAGGAGAAGGCGGAGATGAGGGCGTCCGATCCGCGCGCCAAAGAGATCCTCGAGCGCACCGAGCAGCTGACCCCGGAGCAGCTGATGGCGCTCCACGGGACGATCCGAGAGTTCGGGATGGCGCGCTGATGGCATATTGGGAGGAGCTCGAGCGGCCCGGGCCCGATGCGGTCGCCGTGGACGGTATCCAGCTTCGGGCAGGTAGCCGGGTCCGACTACGTCCCAGACCGGGAGGCGACGTGTTGGACCTCGCGCTGGCCGGCCGCGTCGCCGTGGTGGAGACCATCGAGCAAAGCGTGGAGGGTGAGATCACGCTGGCGGTAGTCGTCGAGGACGATCCTGGCCGCGAACTCGGTTTCGCCCGCCAGCCGGGGCATCGGTTCTTCTTTTCGGTGACGGAGGTTGAGCCCGTCCCCGATCTCGAGGCGGCGCCGCGAGAGCGCGTGCCGCGCATCCTGGTCGCAGGGATCGGCAATGTGTTCCTCGGCGATGACGGCTTCGGCGTCGCGCTGGCCGATCGCCTCAGCTGCCGCGAGCTGCCGGAAGGAGTGGAGGTCATCGACTTCGGGATCAGGGGCATGGACCTGGCGTTCGCGATGCAGGACGATTTCGACGCGGTGGTACTGCTGGACGCCACTGCGCGAGGAGGATCACCCGGAACGCTGTACGTGATCGAAGCCGAGCCGCCGGACGCGGACGCGGTGGCGCTCGACACCCACGCGATGGATCCGGTCAAGGTGATGGGGCTCGTTCGCGCTCTCGGCTCCGAGCCGCCGCCCACTTACGTGATTGGGTGCGAGCCGCTGACACGGATGAGGGCCGACGATGAGGAGCTTGTGGCCGCGCTTTCCGAGCCGGTGCGCGCCGCGCTTGGCGAGGCGGTCAGGCTGACGGGGTCGCTGCTCGAGCAGCTCTGCGGCCAAAAGCAACCACAGGAGGTCACTAAGTCATGAGCGAGATCCGCATCAGCCCGGCGGCGCAGGTAGTGATCCTGCTCGCGTTCCTCGCCGCAGTGGCCGCGGCAATCGCGGCGCAGCTGCCGGAGCTCAGGCGCTACCTGAAGATCGAGTCGATGTAGCCGTCTGCGTACGAATCGAGGAGACCACATATGCATCGGACGAAGGTGAGAGTCGTCGAGGACGCGCTCGACGCCAACAACACGATCGCGTCTGCCAACCGCGCCGACTTCGCCACGGCCGGAGTGGCGGTCGTCAACCTGATGAGCGCTCCGGGAGCCGGTAAGACCACGCTGCTCGAGGGAGCACTGCCCCGGCTCGACGTCCGCGTGGGCGTGCTCGAAGGCGATGTGCAGAGCAGCATCGACGCCGATCGGCTGGCGATGCTCCATATCCCGGTCGCCCAGCTCAACACGGACCCGGGGTTTGGCGGCGAGTGTCACTTGGACGCAAACATGGTGCGCTCCGCGCTCCCGTCATTGCCGCTCGACGAACTCGACCTGCTGGTCGTGGAGAACGTCGGCAATCTGGTATGTCCCGCCGAGTTCAGGATCGGGGAGCACGCCCGGGCGATGGTCTGCTCCGTGGCCGAGGGCGAGGACAAGCCCCTCAAGTACCCACTGATGTTCCGGGCCTGCGAGCTCGTCGTCATCAACAAGATCGATCTGCTTCCCCACCTCGACGTCGACCTCGACCGGCTGGTCTACAACATCGGAGCGGTGAACCCGCAGGCACGGACGATGCTGGCCAGCGCCCGCAGCGGTGAGGGCGTCGGCGAATTCGTCGAGTGGTTGAACTCCGTGCACGCTCGCGCGGGAGCTCCCGAGCCTGTGGCTTGATGTCGGCGACCACGGCCACTTCGCTGCAGCCGGCGATCGAGGCGAGAATCGCCGCCAACCGCCGGTTTCTTGCCGCCGAAGCCGAGCGCTTGGCCGCCCTCTGCCATCGCATGGCAGAGCGGTTCGCCCGCGGCGGGCGGTTGATCGCATTGGGCAGCACACCCGCCGCCTGCTCGGACGCGCGGCATGTGGCGGTCGAGTTCGTGCACCCGGTGATCGTCGGAAAGCGGGCGCTGCCGGCGATCGGGATCTGTGGCTCTCGCCGCGAGCTACCTGCGCGAGTTCAGCTGATCGCCTCGCGCGATGACATCGCGATGGCCTTCGGACCCCCGGACGACCGCCACCTGCGAGAGGGACTCGCCGTCGCGCGTGCCAGCGGCTGCCTGACCGTCGCCTTCTCAACCGTGGGCGCGGAATGGGAGCTCGTTCCGGATACGGACGATCCGCTGGTCGCCCAAGAGCTGGCCGAGACGGCCTACCACGTGCTGTGGGAGCTCGTGCATGTGTTCTTCGAGCACCGCGGGCTCCTCGAGGGACGGCGCGACCGGCGGGCCCACGACAGCGGCGCCTCGGCGTTCCTGTATCCGTTCCTGGCCGAGCAGGAGAGCGACCTGGATTCCGTGCTGAGCGATGTCCGTCGCTCGGCGCGGATGAAGGGCGAGGACATCGACCAGCTTCGCGCCCAGACGCTGCGCGAGGGCGAGACCGGGCTGCTCTGCGCTGCCGCGGCGCTGCGGGAGCGACTCGAAGCCGGCCGAAAGTTGCTTGCCCTCGGGAACGGCGGCTCGGCCACGGACGCCCAAGATCTCGTCGCGGACCTGATCACTCCCCCCCGGCGCTCGTGGAGGTCCTGGCCGGCGCTCGACCTCACCGAGGACAGGGCGATCCTCACGGCCATCGCCAACGATGTGGGCGTGGAGTCGATCTTTGCCCGACAGGTGATCGCCTACGGACAGCCCGGTGACGTGCTCGTGGCATTCTCGACGAGTGGCGGATCGACGAACGTGATTCGGGCTCTCGGCGAGGCCCGACAGCGCGGTCTGGTGACCATCGCATTCGTCGGCTACGACGGCGGGCGAGTGGCCGCCGAGGGCCTCGCCGACCACATCGTCGTAAGCCGCTCGCAGCACATCCCGCGAATTCAGGAGGCGCAGGCCAGCGCCTATCACGTGCTGCGCGAGCTGGTGGGTTGATGGCGATCATCGCGCCAGGCCGCGGCGAGCTGCTTCGGGTCCGGCTGCGGGCTACCGGGACGGTACAAGGGGTGGGCTTCCGGCCATTCGTGTACGGGCTGGCGCACGAGCTCGAGCTGAGCGGCTTCGTGCTCAACGATTCTCGTGGCGTGGTGGTCGAGGTGGAGGGGCAGCCGGCCCACATCGCAGCGTTCCAGGGGCGACTGCGCCGTGAGGCGCCTCCGCTCGCCGTGCTCGAGCACGTGATCGCCGAGGCGGTCGAGGCCACGGGCGAGCAAGGCTTTCGGATCGCAGAAAGCAGCGCCAGTGGGTCGCCGGCCGCGTCGGTCTCCCCCGACACAGCCACCTGCGACGACTGCCTGCGCGAGCTGCTCGATCCCGCCGACCGCCGCTACCGCTATCCGTTCATCAACTGCACCAACTGCGGCCCCAGGTTCACGATCGTGCGCGGGGTCCCGTACGACCGGCCGCTGACGACGATGGCCTCCTTTGCGATGTGCGGCGCCTGCCAGGCGGAGTACGAGGATCCGCTGGACCGCCGCTTTCATGCCCAGCCCAATGCGTGCGCGGACTGCGGTCCGCACCTGGCGCTCCTCGATCGCTCGCGGCGGCTTCTGACCGAGCGCGGGGCCGCCCTGTCGGACGCGGTCGCGGCGCTGCGCGAAGGGGGGATTCTCGCGATCAAGGGCATCGGCGGGTTTCACCTGGCGTGCCTGGCGACCGACGAACGCGCAGTGGGCGCGCTCAGGGCCCGCAAGCACCGCGAGGAGAAGCCGTTCGCGCTGATGGCGCCCGACCTGGGCGCCGCTCGGCGGCTCGTGCACCTCTCGGCGGCGGAGGAGCGTCTGCTGCAGGGGCCAGAGCGACCGATCGTGATCGCTCGCCGTCGCCCCGACGCCGGCGTTGCCCCGGCCGTCGCACCGCGCTCGGGAGAACTCGGCGTGATGCTGGCCTACTCGCCGCTTCACCACCTGCTGCTGTCGGATATCGAGGACACGCTCGTGATGACCAGCGGCAACGTCTCCGATGAGCCGATCGCCTACAGCGATGACGATGCCCTCGCACGCCTGGGGGGGATCGCGGATCTCTTCCTGCTGCACGACCGGCCGATTCACACCCGCACCGACGACTCGGTGCTTCGTGCGCTCCCTCGTCGCACGCGGCCGCTGCTGCTTCGGCGCGCGCGAGGGTACGTGCCGGCCGAGATCAGGCTTCCGGTCAGCTCGCCCCGGCCGGTATTGGGCTGTGGGGCGGAGCTGAAGAGCACCTTCTGCCTGGTCAAGGGCGACCGGGCGTGGGTCTCCCACCACATCGGAGATCTCGAGAACTTCGAGACGTTGGCTAGCTTCGAGGAGGGGATCGAGCACTTCGGGCGCTTGTTCGCCGTGGAGCCCGAAGTTGTGGCGCACGACCAACACCCCGAATATCTCTCGACCAAGTACGCGTTGGATCTGCCCGACCTCGAGCCCGTGGCGGTCCAGCACCACCACGCGCATCTCGCCGCCTGTCTGGCGGAGCACGGGGAACAGCAGCCGGCGGTCGGCGCGATCTTCGACGGCACGGGCTACGGCACCGACGGCGCGATCTGGGGAGGCGAGCTGCTGGTAGGCGATCTGCTCGGTTTCGAGCGGGCTGGGCACCTGTGGCCGGTTCGCCTCCCCGGCGGCCCGAGGGCCGTGCGCGAGCCATGGCGGATGGCGTGCGCGTGGATGACGGCTGCCATGGGTCAGGTCTTGCCCCCGGCCGCGCTCGCAGGGGCGATCGAGCGCCGGGCGTGGACCGCGGTACAAACGCTTTGCCGCAGCGGCCTTGGCTCTCCGATGACCACCAGCGTCGGGCGGCTGTTCGATGCGGTCGCCGCCCTGTGCGGTCTGCGGCTTGAGGTCAATTACGAGGGCCAGGCCGCCACGGAGCTGGAGGCGGCCTGCGATCACGACGAGCGCCAGTCGTATCCCCTGCCGCTGGTGGCGAAAGGCGAGGCGGCTGTGCTCGATGCGAGGCCGATGATTCGTTCGTTGCTGGCCGACCTAGAAGGGGGCGTACCGACGGGCCGAGTCGCGGCTCGCTTCCACAACGCGCTGGCGGCCGCCACGGCCGCTGCTTGCACACGGCTGGCGCTCCGGCGAGGGCTTCACCAGGTCGTGCTCTCCGGCGGCTCTTTTCAGAATCGCATCTTGCTCGAGCGGGTCACGGCCAACCTGCGGCGGACGGGCCTGCGCGTGCTCGTGCCCGAGCGCCTGCCGCCCAACGACGGAGGCATCTCGTTTGGCCAGGCGGCGGTAGCCGCCGCGCGAACCGCCCGGGCCACGTCCCCCGTGAACCGGTGAGCGGTTTCGATCACTGGATCTCGGGGCTCGGTCGCGGCGGCGGCATCGCCGTCGCGCTGATCACCGCGCTACTGCTGGGCCTCCGCCACGCCACCGATCCTGACCATCTCACGGCGGTGTCTACGCTCGCCCTCTCGGATGACCGCCGCGGCGCCCGTCTGGCCGCCCGGCTCGGCTTGGCCTGGGGCCTGGGGCACGCCACCACGCTCGTTCTGTTCGGAGTGCCCGCGCTGCTGCTGCGCAGCTACCTACCCGAGGCGGCCCAGCGCGCGGCCGAGACATTGATCGGGGCCGTAATCATCGCGCTCGCCGTGCGCCTGCTGGTCCGCTGGCGGCGAGGCTATTTCCACAGCCATCCCCATCGGCACGGAGATCGCTGGCACTCGCACCCACACGCCCACGAGGGCCCGCACGCCGCCGGCAACTCGCACCGCCACCGGCACGCCCTCGGGCGCTCGCCCCTGACCGCATACGGGATCGGGCTGGTCCATGGAATGGGAGGCTCTGCGGGCGTGACCCTGCTGCTGATCGGGGCGATCCCGGCCCGCGGGGTCGCGACGTTGGCCTTGGTGGTCTTTGCGCTGGCCACCGCCGCCTCGATGAGCGCCCTCTCTGCCGGTTTCGGCACCGCGATGGCCAGCCGGCTGATGGCTCGACGCCTTCAATCCGCGGTGCCGGTCCTCGGCGCCTGTAGCCTCGGCTTCGGCATCTTCTACGCCTTGACCGCGTTCATCGGCGCGGGCTGAAAGGAAGTCGTCCAGCGCCGCTGTTGGCAGACCCCACGGTAAACCTATAATCGCTGCACAGGAGCAACTCCCACGGGGGGCAGCGCCTGGATCGCCCAGGAGGAGTGTAGGTCTTGGTAACACTGCCAATAGCCGCGATCAAGCTGAGCTTCGAGCTCCCGGCCGACTTTCTAGACCGCCCAGAGCAGCGGGCAGGGTTCGTGCTGCTAGGTGCATTTCTGATCTCGTTCTTGTTCATCCGCACCAGCGCCCGTCTGATGCGCAGCCCTAAGGTGACGTGGTGGCCCGGAAGCGTGAAGACCAGCGGCGGACTTCACCTCCATCATCTTGTGTGGGGAATCTTCCTTTTGCTGGTCGCCGGCTTCCTCGGGTTTGTCACTGATCACGGAAGCCCCGGGACCGAGATCCTCGCGGCGGCCTTCGGCGTGGGTGCTGGCTTCACGATGGATGAGTTCGCGCTGTGGATACACCTTCGCGATGTCTACTGGGCGGAGGAGGGACGCGCGTCCGTTACCGCCGTGGTCATCGTTCTGCTACTCGGCGGACTGGTCCTGCTTGGCTTCGCGCCGTTCGATCTCAAAAACAACGCTGCGTCGTTGGAGACGCTGTCCGTCGCGATCGTGGTTGCCCTGCTGTTAGCGACGCTCTCGATCGTCAAAGGCAAGCGGGTGCTCGGCCTGATCGGCCTCTTCATCCCCTTCGTATCACTGGCCGGCGCCCTGCGCCTGGCCTCCCCGACCTCGATCTGGGCCCGGCGCTTCTATGACCCCAGCGGACGCAGGTTCGCGAGGGCGCAAGCTCGGTGGAAGCGGATCGAAGCTCGCCGCCAGCGCCTCAGCGACATGATCGCCGGCGCGCCCGAAACTCCGGTAGCGATCGAATCCCCGCTGGCGACAGAGCATCACGTCGTCGAAGGATCGGATCGTCCGTAAGCATTGCTCTCAGCCCGATTGACCGAGGGCGGCCCGCAGGGCCTCGAGGTCCGGCGAGCCGAACACGAGGCGATTCTGCGTGGCTACGTAGACCAGATCGAGATTGACCCCAGCCCGCGCGATCTTTCGCGTCAGATCGGCCAGCACGCCTGGACGATCCTCGACGTTGATCACCACGACCTCCCGCTCGCGCGTGACGGCCAGGTGCGAGATCGCGAGCAGGTGCCTGGCTGCCTGGGCATAGGGAACGAGGATGTGAAGCTCTGCACGCTCCCCCGACCCCACGCACGTCGCCGCCGCGATATTCACTCCCGCGTCGCTGATCGCCGCCGCAACCTGCGCCAGCGCTCCAGGGCTGTTCTCGATGTCGATGACCAGGTCGAACGCCACGGATCCCGGGGCGCTCAGCCTACTCCGAACCGATGCCCGCGGACAACGGGTGGCCGAAGCGCGGGGTGTAAGGATGCGGACACGTCGCATGGTGGGCAGCGCACCGCATACCCTTCGCATAGCCGCCGGCCTCCGCTTCCGCGCCTGAGCGCTCAGCGCCTAACGCCGCCCGGCCTTCTCTCGCCGCTTGGAGCTCCCCTGCCCGTCGCCGCCGTCTCGAAGCTCCTCGAGCGTCCGCTCCAGCGCGGCCATCAGGTCTGGCGCAGGCTCCGGCTCCTTCTCGGGCCTCGGGACCTCAATCGTCTTTCGTTTGCGCTTGGCGTCGATGACCCGCTTCAGACGTTCCCGATAGCAGTCCTTGTAGCGGCCGGGATCCCAATCCCTTGTAAGTCCTTCGATGATCGCCACGGCCGTGTCGAGCTGCTTCTTGGATGGCCGCTTCCCGCCACTCTCGATGTCCTTGGTGGGCCTGACCTCGTCTTCGAACAGCATGGTCGTGAGAGCCAGCGCTCCCTCGCGCGCCCGCACCGCGACCAGATACTCCTTGGTTCGCATTACGAACCGGCCCAGGGCGACCCGGTCCTGGTCGCTCATGGTCTCGACCAGCAGGCGGTAGGCCCGTCGGGTCCCCTCGCTGTCGCCGGCGGGAACGAGGAAGTAGGGATGGTCGAAGTAGATCGGGTCGACTTCCGCCAGATCTACGAACGCTTCGACGTCGATCGTGCGCGTCTTGCGGGGTTGCACAGAGCCCAGCTCCTCGTCGGAAACGATCACCTGCTTGCCGTCGAGGTCGTAGCCATGGGCCACCTCCTCCCAGGTGACCTCCTCGTTCTCCTTTGAGCACACCCGCCGCTGTTCGATCGGCACCTTGTCCTTCTCGTGGAGCTGATGGAAGTGGTAGTCGAGATCGCGGGTAGCGCTGACAAGCTGGACAGGAACATTGACCAGACCGAAGCTGAGGGAGCCGCTCCACAGCGGGCGAGCCATCGTCAGCTCCTGGAGCCCGACAAGCTGGCTTCGAGCGCCGCCGCTAGGTCGTCGCCCTGGGCAGGCTCCTCCTGCGCCGCAAGGTCGATCTCCTCCCCTTTCGCCTTGCGCTTTATCAGGCCGTGCACCGCGTCCCGGTAAGTGTCCTCGTAAGCGGCCGGGTCGAACTTCTCTGACAGGGAATCCACCAGGCGAGCGGCCATGTCGATCTCCTTGCCCGAGGGCTTGCGGCCGCGTTCTATCTCGAGCTCGTCGCCGGAGACCACCTCGTCGTGGAAGCGCAGCGTGTGCAGCACGAGCACGCCGTCGCCGGCACGCAGCGAGATCAGATACTCGCGATCGTGGAAGCTGAAGCGGCCGATCCCGGCGCGACCCGTCTTGCGCAGGGCCTGGTAGAGCAATTCGAACGCGTCCTCGTCATCGCGCGAGCCGACGTAATAGGTCTTCTCATAGAAGACCGGATCGATTTCGGCGGCGTCAACGAAGTCGCTGAGGTTGATGACCTTGCCGCGGTCGCCGGCCGCCGCCTTGATCTCATCTTTTTGGAGGACGACGTAGCGCCCATCCGATACCTCGTAGCCCTTGACGATCTGCTTGAAAGGGACCTCGCGGTCCTCCTTTGGACAGACCCGCCGGTGCTCGATCTTCGCCCCATCCTTGACGTGGACTTCCTGGAAATGCACGGTCTTGGACTCGGTAGCGGAGTAGAGCTTCACCGGGACATTGACCATCCCGAACGTCACTGTCCCGTTCCAAATCGACTTGGGCATATGCGGTAGATACCCGCGAGCCGGAAGCGGCATGCGCTTCTGCTTTTAGCCCAACGCAACAGCCCGGGAGGAGAGCTGCATTCCTACCAATATGGAACGGTGCGCGCGGGGGCGCCGAAGTTGATTTCGCCCGATGGCCATTACCCGCTCCCCGATTCGAGGAGCGCGCACGTCGCCTCCTCGCTGGCGAACACCCACTGGCGTCGCAGCATGCCTCGCTCGAACTGCCAGACATAGAAGTCGGTGTCGCGAACCTCGACACCGCTTCGCGCTCCACGGCCGACCCTTTCGACCCGTGCAGCGATCCGATCCCCGCCGGGATCGAGTAGCTCCCGCAACTCAAACCGGACGTCTTCGATCCCCACCTTCCACATGTCGGGGACCTTCAGGTACCCCTCGCGGCCACGGTAGCTCGGCTCCATGTCCACCGGCCGCCCCCCAGGTGCATCAGGCAGGAGGTGGATTTCGATCTCAGGGCTTAGACCGACGGACAGCGCCCCATAATCGCCCCGGTTGACCTGATCGACTCCGACACGTACCACATGGCCGAGCAGAGCACGGCGTACGGGTGATCCCGCGCGAGCACGCGCACATAGAGATAACGCCAGCGGGAGTAGCCAGGGCGCGGCTAGCACTAGCCGCTCGTCAAGACCGCGGTGCGAGCGATGGAGAGGCTCGATCTCCCAGCGGGTGATGGAGCTGGCGCCGGGAGGATGGCCCTCTTCAGCGGTCGTCGGGATGCCGGCGGCGCGAAGTGTTGCGTCCCAGTCCGTGAAGTTGAGCTGGCGCACCATCAAGCCCCGCTCGAACCAGACTGCTTGACCCCAGGACGTGTCCATCGGGACGCCGCTGCGAGCGCGGTAGTGGAGCTCTGCCAGGATCACGAGCCGGTCGCCAGCGTCGATGACCTCAACCGGCGTCAATTCTTTCTCGGTAACCGCCTCGTCGAGATCGGCGGCCCATTCCCGCAGGCCAGCGTGACCGCGGTAGGAGCTCCGGATCCCGACACCCGCGAACTCAGGTGGCATCTCGATCTGGTAGTCGGGCGCGTAACGCACCAGCATTACCTCCAAATCCCCACGCGACCACGCCGAAAAACCGGATAGCGCGCTGCGTCGCACCAGCGCCCGCCGCAGCCGCGACCGCGGCGGTAGGCGCAGACTCAACCGCGCCAACGCAGCCCAAGCCGCCGGCCAGCGCACAAATAGCCGCTCATCCAGCGACCGGTGCGCCCGCAGGCCCACCCCCGACGCCAACGGGCTTCGCACGACCTCTGCCACGCCATCAGTATCGTCGTTCGGCGCCCGCCCAGCTTGTTAGGTGCCCTACCCGGTGAGGCCCAAGCAGCGCAGCACAACCCGGGCAATCGCAGCCGAAGGGATCTCAAGCTACAGAGGCGGCGACCCCTGCTTTCCCCCCAAAGCAGAAGCGATCGATCAGCGGAGAAACAGCCGCTTAGATCGAAAAGCGATAGTCCGCCGAGACGAGCACGCACGTTTGTCGCGCCACTGCTTTTAGCCCGGAGGAGTGGTCTGAGCGCCGCTGGCGCGGCTGTCGTTTTCACCCCAGAGCGGCAGTCTCGCCACGATGGCCGAAGCGAGCCCGGCGAGCTCTGGGGTCAGATTGCTTGGCCGGCTGCCGCGCGGAACGAGGAAGGTGGGGTCAATGTCGAAGCTCGGCGCGCCCTGACATTAGGATGCGCCCGTTGGCCGCGTTTGACATCTCCCCCTGGAAAGACCTGTTTGTCGCCAACGCAGGAGCTTGTGCGGCACTTGCCGGCCTCGTGTTCGTTGCGGTGTCGATCAACATCGACCGCATCCTGAAATTCGAGGGGCTTCCAGAACGAGCGCTGCAAACGTTGCTCCTGCTGCTGAGCGTCGTCGTCGTCTCGATCATCGGCCTGATCCCTGGTCAAAGTCGCATCGCGCTGGGCGCAGAGCTACTCGGCGAAGCGCTGCTGTTCGGGGCCATAATCGCGATGCTGTTGAGCCGGAGCTTGCCCCCTCGTTCGACCCCGCGCTCCTGGCGGCTCAGCCGCCAAGTGGTTGTGGCGGCGGGGACGGTGCCACTGATCGTGGGCGGTGCGAGCATTCTTGCCCACGGCGGTGGCGGGCTCTATTGGACCGTTGCCGGCATGATCTTCGCGATCGCGGGCGCAGTGGGGAACGCCTGGGTGCTCATGGTGGAGATTCTGCGCTAGCTGCCTCGCTCCAGTCCGGCCAGAGGGTCGCTTCGATCGAAACCCAGCAGTGCGGGGGGCGACCAACTCGGAGACGTTCGGCGCGCAGCTGCTTTTACCCAAAGCGAAAGCGTCTCCCTGTGGGACTGGTAGGTGGTTTGCTTAACGCGTGGGGGCGGGCGTAGGCTGGCGTGGTTCCGGGAGGCTGGACGGGCCTCAAGTGGAACGGGAAGGGGCAGGGCATGGTTGGCAGCTTTGGTTTTTTGCGTCGTGGGGCGCTGTTGGGTGTGCTCGCCAGCGTGGCGGCGCTGCTGGCGCTGGTTGTGGCGCTATCGGGGCCTGCGGTAGCGTTCGGGCGCTCTTCTTCCCGTGAAGCCGCGCTGACCTCGGCGATCAATCGGGTGATGCGGCAGGCGTCGATTCCCGGTGCGCTTGTTGGCGTGTGGCAGCGGGGTGCGGCCCCGTACGTTAGGGGGTTCGGCGTACGGAACAGGGTTACGCGTCGACCGATGAGTCCTGATCTGTACGTGCGGATCGGCAGCGTGACTAAGACGTTCACGGTGACCGCGCTGCTTCAGCTCGTAGACCAGCGAAAGGTCCGCCTGGACGATCCGATCAGCAAGTACGTGGCTGGAGTCCCGGACGGGAGCGCGATCACCCTGCGTGAGCTCGCCGAAATGCGCAGCGGGCTGGACGACTACTTCGAAATCCCCGCTTTTTACCGTGTCTGGCTCTCCCATCCCCGGCGGGGATGGACACCCCGGCAGCTGCTCGCCTACAGCTTCAGCCAACCATTAACGTTCGCCCCGGGCACCAGCTATCAGTACTCAAACACGAACACCGTGCTGCTCGGCCTAGTCGTGCAGAAGGTGTCCCATCAGTCACCGCCCGTGTACATCAAGCGACACATCCTGGAGCCCCTGCGCCTTACGCACACCAGTTTCCCGGCCGGCGCGGCGTTCCCCTCCCCCCACCCGCAGGGCTACACCACCTACTCGCCCGAGTGCGGACAGTCTGGCCAGCAGCCTAGCCAGTGCACCAGGATCGTCAATTCCACGAAATGGAACCTCTCAGTCGGGTGGACGGCCGGAGCGATGGTCTCAACGCTCGGCGATCTCCATCGCTGGGCCCGCGCAGTAGCGACCGGCAAGCTCCTCTCCCGAGCCACCCAGAAACAACGTCTGCGGTTCATCGCCACCGGCCTCGCCCCAAACAACGGGTATGGCCTCGGACTCATAAATATCGACGGCTGGATCGGCCACACTGCAATATGGCCCGGCTCCGAAGGCTTTGCCTTTTACCTGCCCTCCAAACAAGCCACCCTCGTGGTGTACACCACCGGGGGCAGCGCGCCGGGGGGCACTGCGATCCGGGTGGCAGAGGCCATCACCAAGATCATCACGCCAAGGCACGTGATCTTTGGGGGGCTACTACCCCCCCTAGGCACGTGATCCTTAGGGGGTAGCCGACCTCAACCCCAACACTCTGCACTCGCCAATCGCGCCCTCCGGTAGTAGCGCCGTTCTTTCACCAATGACGGCCGCTTTGA
>DAIPIC010000079.1:0-13907 GCA_036771025.1 Solirubrobacteraceae bacterium | reverse complement strand
ATCCCGATGTTGCGCATCAGGATCTTCATCGCCGGCTCGGAGTTCTTGTGCTCCAAGAACAGGGTCACGCCCTGGCTCCGACACACCTCGGCAGCCTCCCCGATCCCCTCGATCAGCCAATGCCAGGAGTCCGCGTACGGGGTTTGGAACGGATAGTTGTAGCCCTCGCCACCGGGCCAGATGATCAGGTTCGCGTTCAGCAACCCGGCGAATTCGGCAGCCTCACGGAGGATGCGGCGAGCGTCCGCCCGCAGCCGCTCGTCGGGGTTGACAAGCCCCCCGCGGCCGAATCGCGGATCGAGGTGGAGGCCTCCGGCGATGCAGTACACGTCATGCTGGCCGAGCGCGCTCCGGACGTCGTCCAGATTCTCGGGCGAGAGCTCCTGCGGGTAATGAAACTCGTAGCCGTCTATCAGCTCGCCCAGCCCTTCAACCGCGCGATGGACCTTCTCGGCGACCGGTTCGGCCTCGTAGTTGTGCTCGCTTTGATAGCCGACGGGAACAAACCGCGTGACCATGGGGCCGAGCGCCCAGATGCCGAGGCTGGTCTTCATTGCGCTTGATCATATTTGCCCGCCGGGCCCCAGTCTCCGCGGAAACGTGCGGGTTCCATCCCTGCACCCGTTAGCGATAACATCGCGCGTTGCAAAACGCTAGATAGCGGGGCTTCATGGAGGACGAACGAGCGCCCGCGAGCGGGCGCCGACAGCCGAAGCGAACTGCGGCGCGCAGGTCGAGCCGCAAACCGGTCACCGAGGCTTCAGCGCGACCTCCCTCTAGCCCTACGGCGGCGCTGGATCCAGCGCCCGGGCCCAGGCGCCGAGCGGTGATGACGGACGTCGGCCGGCTCGCCGGCGTCTCACATCAGACCGTCTCCCGCGTCATCAACGGCAGCCCGCACGTGCGCCCGCAGACGCGCGAACGCGTTCTGAAGGCGATGCTCGAGCTCGGCTACCGGCCGAACTCGGTGGCGCGGGCGCTCGTCACCGGGCGGTCGAACACGCTTGGGGTGGTGAGTTTCGACACCACGCTGTACGGTCCGGCTTCGACCTTGTTCGGGATCGAGCGCGCGGCCCACGAGGCTGGCTACTTCATCATCGTCGCCAGCCTCAAGGCTCTGGATCGCGCCTCGGTGGCCGATGCCGTCGAGCGTCTGCGGCGTCACGGCGTAGACGGAATCCTCGTCATCGCCCCCCATGTGGAGGCCGCCGACGCGCTGCTGCACGCGCCCGGCGACGCCCCGTTGGTGGCGGTGGAGGCGGGGCCCGAGCGGGGCGTGCCGGTCGTCGCCGTCGATCAGGTGGGAGGCGCGGCGAGCGCCACGCGCCACCTGCTCGACCTGGGGCACGAGACCGTCTGGCACATCGCGGGGCCCCCGGACTTCCTCGAGGCCCGCCAGCGGCTGGAGGGCTGGCGCGAGACGTTGGAGGAAGCGGGCACAGAGATTCCCCCGGCGCTGGAAGGCGACTGGAGCCCGCGGGCCGGCTATGACCTCGGACGCCGGCTGAGCCGCAACCGTGATCTCAGCGCCCTGTTCGTCGCCAACGACCAGATGGCGCTGGGAGTCCTGCGCGCGATGCACGAGGGCGGCCGCCGGATCCCGGACGAGGTGAGCATCGTGGGGTTCGACGACATTCCCGAAGCCCGCTACTTCCTGCCGCCGCTTACGACCGTCCGCCAGGATTTCAACGAGGTTGGAAGCCGCAGCGTGCACCTTTTGCTGCGAATCATGTCGGACGGCGGGAGCCTGCCCTCTTCGCCCCGGGTCGAGCCGGAGCTGATCGTGCGTGGCAGCACCAGCGTGATGACGGGAGGGTCCTGGCGGCGGGCCGCGGGCCCGGGACCCCGCGCCTCACGCGCCCCGGCAGCCAGACTCGGGCCGCGTTGACCCCCGCATATGTGACCGCTAACATGCCGCCCCGTTGCGACAGCGTTAAGCCGAGTGGACATTCGCCAGTGGCTCTGCAAGGTTACGCTCAGAGACCCGGCGAGAGAGGAGAGCGCGATGGGCGACCTGGACATTCTCGACGATGCCGTCGAGCGGCTGGAGTGGGACGAGCGTAAGGAGGACGACACTCCGTTCAAGAAGTGGCGGCAAGTCACGCGCCGCACCGCGCTGAGCGGTGGCGCGGCCGGAATAGCCGCGCTTGCGATTGAGGCCTGCGGCGGCAAGTCCTCAACGGCGTCGGGCGCAGGTAGCTCGGCCGCGTCGATCTTCGGATCGGGCGGGCCGTACAAGTTCACGCTCGTAAACCACGTAACCACCAACACCTTCTTCACGCCGACCCAGAGCGGCGCAGCCGACGCCTGCAAGCTGCTCGGCTGTTCCTACAACTGGACCGGCTCGCAGACGAGCAACGTCTCCGAGATGGTCAATGCCTTCAACAGCGCGATGAGCGCAGGTGTCAACGGAATCGGCGTCTCGCTCGT
This sequence comes from Solirubrobacteraceae bacterium, assembly GCA_036771025.1. Taxonomy (GTDB): domain Bacteria; phylum Actinomycetota; class Thermoleophilia; order Solirubrobacterales; family Solirubrobacteraceae; genus Palsa-465. Next base: position 11,477 of record DAIPIC010000079.1, on the reverse strand, counting down.
CGATCTCCACGCATTCAATGCGCCCGTGTCGAAGGCGCTGAGCTCGGGGATCCCCGTCGTCGCCTACAACGCTGACGCCGTGGGGAACGCGCGCCTGGCGTATATCGGACAGGACCTGAGACTGTCCGGAGAGGAGATGGGGACGCGCATCGCGGGGCTGGTGGGCTCGGGCGACGTGGCGCTGTTCATCGCCACCCCGGGCTCGCTGAACATCCAGCCACGGATCGACGGCGCCCTGGCATCCCTGAAGTCGCATCCCTCGATCACGCCTCACGTCGTGGCGACGGGGGCCGCGATCCCGAACGAGCTGTCGGTGATCAACTCGTACGCGACGAGCCATCCGAACACCAAGGGCATGTTCGCCGTCGACGCCGGCAGCACGCAGGGCGTGGCGCAGACGATCCAGAAGCTCGGCCTCCGTTCGAAGGGCGTAAAGGGCGGCGGATATGACCTGACCCCGATCACCGAGCAGCTGCTCTCCTCGGGTCAGATCGACTTCACGATCGACCAGCAGCCCTACCTTCAGGGGTTCTTCCCGATCCTGCAGCTGTACCTCTACAACATCACCCAAAAGCTGACCGGCGCGGCCGACGTCAACACCGGTCTGAAGTTCCTGGACCAGTCGTCGATCAAGCAGTACGTCAGCACCAAGAGCCGCTACGAGGGGACCGGGACTTCGGTCGGCGTCCAGAAGGCCTAGCAGCCGGAGCGCCGTCAGGATGACGAATCAAACGCCCCCCTAGCGATGGCGGCCACTCCCGAGGCACGACCAGCACCCACCAGTCCTGAGCGGGGCCCGGAGTCTGGCCGGGCCCTTGGCTCTGGCGCCGTGGGCCTCGTACGGCGCTTTCTCACCCTGCGCGAGGGCAGCATCGTGGTCGTCACGCTGGTGGCGTTCGCGTACTTCGCGATCAGCACCAGCAACTTCGTCCAGGGCTCCAGCTTCAAGGCCCTGCTGCCTTACTTCGCGCCGCTGGCGATCATCGCGGCGGGCGAAGTCTTCGTGATGATCCTGGGCGAGATCGACCTGTCCGTCGGGGCGGTCTACCTGTTCACGCCGTTCATGTTCCATGTGTTCCACCACCTCGGCCTGGGGCTTTATCCCAGCATGATCCTGGCGATCCTCGTGGCCATGGGCTGTGGCGCCATCAACGGCTTTTTCATCGCCTGGGTTGGCATCGCTTCCTTCGTGGCCACGCTGGGGATGCTGTTCACGCTGGACGGGCTCTCGCTGATCATCTCCCACTCCACGCCCGTCCAGGTCCCCGGTACGGGGATCGGAAAGGTCACCAACTTCGCGCAGATCTTTGGCGGCGGCACCTACTCGGAGCTCATCTGGGCGCTGGCGTTCGTGGTCGTGCTACAGCTCATCCTGTCCTTCACCCGCTGGGGCCTCTACACCGTTTCCACCGGCGGCAACCGGCTGGGCGCGGCGGAGGCCGGCATCCGGACCCGAATGATCATCCTGCGCAACTTCATCCTGGCCGCGGGCCTGGCCGGGTTCACCGGGATCCTGGAGGTGGTCCGCACGACCAGCGCCACCCCTGACCCATCGGGCTCCAACACCCTCCTGCTGCAGGTGGTCGCGGCGGCGATTATCGGCGGGACCCTGATGACGGGCGGCGATGGGACGATCGTCGGCGCGCTCATCGGGGCCCTGTTCCTGGGCATCCTGACCGAGGGACTGACGATCAAGGGCGTCAACGCCAATTACCTCAACCTCTACCTGGGGATCGCGATTCTGATCGCGATGACTCTCAACGTCGTCGTGAGGCGGGTCCGAACGGGGTCCGGCCGTGGCTGACGAGATCCTCGCGGGCCAACCCGTCATCGGGCCGACCACGGCGCCCGACGATGTTCTGCGCGTGGAGCACATCGCCAAGAGCTTCGGCCCGATCACGGCACTGCGCGACGTGAACCTCCATCTCCGCAAGGGCGAGGTCCTGGGACTGCTGGGCGACAACGGCGCGGGCAAGTCGACGCTGATCAAGATCCTCTGCGGGTTCCACAAGCAGGACGCAGGGACCATGTGGCTGAAGGGCGAGCCGTACGCTCCCAAGAGCGTCGACGACGCCCGCGCGCACGGAATCGACACCGTCTATCAGGACCTGGCCCTGGTCGACCAGCTGACCGTTTATCACAACCTGTTCCTGCGCCGTGAGCGCGTGTTCAAGCCGATCCCGTTCCTCAATAACGTCCTGATGCGCCGCCAGGCCCGCAAGGCGCTCGACGAGATCGGGATCAACATCCCACGTCTGGACGTCCCGGTAGCGCGCCTGTCCGGGGGACAGCGCCAGGCGATCGCTGTGGCGCGGACCGTCTCCAGCGACGCCGACATCCTGCTGCTCGACGAGCCACTGGCGGCGATGGGCGCCAAGGAGGGGGCATTGATCCTCGACCTGATCGCACGGCTGAAGGAAGAGGGCAACGTCTCGATCATCATGATCCTGCACAACTACGTGCATGTTTTTCAGGCCTGTGATCGCGTGAGCCTGATCCAGGACGGGTTGATCTCGCTCGACAAGCCGACGAGCGAGACATCCGTGGATGAGCTCAACGAGATCGTCGTGGAGGAGTACCGGCGAGCCCGCCTGTCAGCGCAGGCTGGCAACGGCGGGGGCAACGGCGCGGGCACAGGCGGCACCGGGACGGCACCCGGCGCCTCTCCGTGACCGTGTGCCGGTGAGCCAGGCTGCCTACGCCATCGGCGTCGACTTCGGGACCGAGTCGGCTCGCGCATTGCTGCTCGACGTACGGACCGGGGAGGAGCTGGCGGTCAGCGTTACCCGGTACCCGCACGGCGTGATCGATCATTCGCTGCCGGACGGCGGCCGGCAGCTGCCGCCCGACTGGGCTCTGCAGGATCCGGACGACTGGGTCTTGGCCATTGAAACGTCCGTTCCGGCGGTGCTACGCGAAGGATCCGTCCCGGCCGAGGCGGTCTCCGGGATCGGTGTCGATTTCACCTCCTGCACGGTGCTGCCCGTAACGCGCGACGGACTGCCGCTGTGCAAGCTCGAGCGCTGGCGCTCGCACCCGCACGCCTGGCCCAAGCTGTGGAAGCATCACGCGGCGCAACCAGTCGCCGACCGGCTGACGGATGTCGCTCTCGAGCGCGGGGAGAGCTTCATCAAGCGCTACGGGGGACGGATCTCCTCCGAGTGGTACTTCCCAAAGCTGATCGAGCTGTGGCTCCAGGACCGTGAGGTCTACGAAGCGGCCGACGGGTTCATCGAGGCCACCGACTGGATCGTGTGGCACATGACGGGCGTCGAACGCCGCCAGCAGACGACCGCGGGCTACAAGGCGCTGTGGTCGCCCGCTAGCGGCCTACCGCCAGACGAATACTTCCGTGCGGCCTATCCGGACTTCGACCACCCCGCCGCCAAGCTGGGCAACACGTTCGTGCCCCTGGGCACGCCAGCCGGCACGGTGCGGGCGGAGATGGCCGGCAAGCTCGAGCTGAAGGCCTCCACACCAGTGGCCGTGGGCAACGTCGACTCGTTCGCGTCGGTGCCCGGAGCCGGAGTGTCGGAGCCCGGCACGTTCGTCTCGGTGGTCGGCACATCGATCTGCGACATGGCAGTACACCCGCAGGAGATTCAGCTGCCGGGGATCACAGGCGTTGTTCGCGACGGGATCTTGCCCGGCCTGTACGGCTACGAGGCCGGGCAGGTGGCGGTGGGCGACATGCTCGCGTGGTTCCTCAGAGAAATTGCTCCCGCCGGCTCGACGTACGCCTCCCTGGAGGCCGAGGCGGCCCGGATCGCGCCCGGAGCGACGGGGTTGGTGGCGCTCGACTGGTGGAACGGCAACCGCACGATCCTCGCCGACGCCGACCTGACCGGCGTCATCTGCGGGCTGACGCTTCAGAGCACGCCCGATCAGATCTACCGGTCGCTGATGGAGTCGATCGCGCTCGGCAACCGGCGGATCATCGACAACTTCGCCGAGAACGGGCTGGAGATGTCCGAGATCGTCGCCTGCGGAGGGGTGGCGATCTCGAGCCCGTTGCTGATGCAGCTGTTCGCCGATGTAAGTGGGCTCGAGGTGCACGTGCCCGCCTCGAGCGAGGTCCCCGCGCGCGGGGCGGCGCTGTTCGCCGCGGTCGCCGGTGGCGCCTTCGCCGATATCGGCGCCGCGATCACCGCCACCCGGCCCCCGGTCGCCACCACATACGCGCCGGATGAAGGGGCCAAGCGAACATACGACGAGCTCTACGCGATCTACCGGAGCCTTACCGACCTGCTGGGCCGCACCGAGGTCGATCTGCTCCATGACCTGAAACGGATCCGCACGGAGAGGACGGCGGCGTGAGTTCCGAACGGGAACCGCGGATCGGCCTGCTCGGGATCATGCAGGAGCTCTACGACGACATGATCCCGGGGATCACCGAGCATCAGGCGAGCTACGCCCGGGACGTGAGCGAGCGGCTGCGGGGGGTGGCGGAGGTCGTCTTCACCCGCCCGGCACGGAACCGCGAGGACATCGAGGCGGTGACGCGCGAGCTAAGCGCCCAGGACGTGGACGGGATAGCGATCGTGATGCTCACTTATGGCCCGGCCATGCGCTCCGTCCGCGCCCTGATCGAAGCGCCGCTCCCGCTGGCGCTGCTCAACATCCAACCCGAGCGCTCGGTCACGGCGGAGTGGAATATGGACTCTTTGACGTACAACCAGGGGATTCACGGCGCTCAGGACCAGGCCAATGCGCTTGTCCGGGCCGCGATCCCCTTCTCGGTTATTACCGGAGACTGGCGCGCGCAGGGCTTCGAGCGAGCGTTCGCCGATTGGGCGCGCGCCGCGCGCACCGTGACCGCCCTTCGCCGCTCACGGATTGCGCTGCTCGGCTACCCGATGAACGGGATGGGCGACATCCTGTATGACCCGCCGGCGCTGTTGCGCCGCGTCGGGCCGACCATCGTCAGCGAGGATCTCGGAGGCCTGGCGGAGCGGGTCGGGGCGGTGCCCGAGGGGGAAGTCGACGCGCTGGTCTCAGAGCACCACGACCGGTTCGTCGTGGCCTCCGATCTGCCGCCCCAGCGCCATGGTTACGCCGCACGGCTCGAGCTCGCGATCCGCGGCATGCTCGAAGATCATGGCTACAGCGGATTCTCGTTTCACTTCGACTCGATTGGCGGCGACGGCCGTTTCGAGCAGTTGCCGCTGCTCGCGGCCTCCGACATGATGGCCGAGGGATACGGCTACGCGGCCGAGGGAGACACGAACACCGCCGCCCTGATGTGTGCCGCCCAGGGGCTGATCGGGGACGCGCACTTCTCCGAGATGTACGCCATGGACTGGGAGCTCGAGTCGGTGCTCATAAGCCACATGGGCGAAGGCAACTGGAAGGTTGCACGCTCGGACCGCCCGGTGCGGCTCATCGATCGAGAGCTCGGGATCGGTGGACTTGACAACCCTCCCACCCCCGTCTTCTCCGCCCGGCCCGGACCGGCTACCACAGCGGCCCTGGTCCCGATCGAGGGCGAATATTGGCGATTGCTCGTGGGCCGCGGCGAGGTTCTGGACACACCGGAGCTGCCCAAGATCGAGATGCATTACTTCCACTTCCGCCCCCACCTGGGGATGGAGCAGTTCATGGACGAGTGGCTTCGGGCAGGTGGCCCACATCACTTCGTGCTCAACCTCGGCGAGCACGCCGGTCGCTGGCGGCGGCTGGCTGAGCTCTTGGAACTTGAGTACCTGGAGCTCTGAGTGCCTGACGAGCTACGTCAAGAGGTGCTGACCGCCAACCGCGCGCTGGCGGCGCATGGCCTGGCGACGCTCACCTGGGGCAACGCCAGTGGCATCGATCGCGGTGGCGGGCTGGTGGCCATCAAGCCGAGCGGGGTGGCCTACGAGGAGCTGACCGCCGACGACATCGTGCTGGTCGACCTGGAGGGCCGAGTGGTCGAAGGCGCGCGGCGACCGTCAACCGACACGCCCACTCACCTCGCGCTCTATCAGGCCTTCGACGAGATCGGTGGCGTCGTCCACAGCCATTCCACCTGGGCGACGGCCTGGGCCCAGGCCCAGCGCGAGATCCCGGTGCTCGGTACCACCCACGCCGATCTGTCCGCCCATCCCATTCCGGTTACCAGGCCACTGAGCGAATCCGAGGTCGCCGAGGGCTACGAAGCGGCCACGGGCGCGGCGCTGGTGGAGGCGGTTTCGGCCCAGGGTCCGGCCGAGCTCCCCTGCGCTCTGGCCCGTAGCCACGCCCCGTTCTGCTGGGGCAAGGATCCATCTGCGGCCGTCGAGAACGCCGTCACGCTCGAGGAGGTGGCGCGCATGGCGCTGCTGACGATGGTGCTAGATCCTCACGCCGCCCCGGTGGCCGACGCCATCCGGGCCAAGCACTTCGAACGCAAGCACGGCCCCGCCGCGTACTACGGCCAGCGATAGGGCCCGGCCGAGGTTGCCCTACGCGGCCCGTGCCGCGAGGGGCGGGGTCGCGTCCGCCCCCGTCGGCGGACGCGACCCCATGCGCGCGAGGAGATCATCGCGCGACGCTGAACTTGTAGATCGTCGTGGAGTTGAACACCTGGCCTGGGTTCAGAACCGTCGACGGGAAATTCGGCTGGTTTGGCGAATTTGGGAAGTGCTGCGTCTCCAGCGTGAAGCCATCGGTCTGGCGGTAGGTGCGTCCGCTGGGACCAACCAGGTCGCCGACCAGGAAGTTGCCCGAGTAGAACTGAACGCCGGGCTCGGTGGTGTAGGTGGTCAGCGTTCTTCCGCTGCCGGGGTCCTCCGCAAACGCGGCTACCCGGAGTCCCGAGCCGTTGAGCACCCAGTTGTGATCGTAACCGTGGGCGATCACGAGCTGTTGGACGGCCCGGCGAATGTCGCGCCCGATCGGCTTCAACCGCCTGAAGTCGAACGGCGTGCGCGCGACGGGAACGATCGCGCCGGTCGGGATCAGGTTGGCGTTGATGGGCGTGTAGCGATTGGCATTGATCCGCAACCGCTGCGCGTACACGTCGCCCGATCCCTCGCCCGCGAGGTTGAAGTAGCTGTGGTTGGTGAAGTTGACGACGGTCGGCTTGGTGGTCGTCGCCCGGTAGTGGATCCGCAATGCGTTTGAGTCCTCGAGGGTGTAGGTGACCACCGTCGTGACTGCTCCCGGGAACCCGTTGTAGCCGTCGGGGTCGGTGTAGGTCAGCTGCAGGCCGACAACGCCCCGGCTGCGGAACGTGGTGGCTGCCCACACCTTCGTGTTGAAGGCGTTCGGTCCGCCGTGGAGGGTGTTGACGTTGTTCGTGCCGTTGTTGCCCGGCAGGTTGTAGGTCACGCCGTTGAGCGCGAACTGGTGGTTGGCGATCCGGTTCGCGTAGCGGCCGATGATCGCTCCGAAGTAGGTATCGCCGGAACCGCCCGCCGCCGGCCAGGGCTGGTTTTGAAAATCGTTCACGTAGTCCGAGAGGCTCGGGAACCCCAGTGCGACGTTCCGCACCCGCCCTCTGCGATCGGGGACGTAGATCGACTGCACGACGCCCCCGTAGTTGCTGATCCTGACCTTCATCTTGTGGCGGTTGGTCAGCGTGTACAGATTGACCGGCTGCCCGTTGACCGTGCCCCACGTCTGGACGGTGATGTTCAGACGCCCACCCGCGCGGGCCGCGTTGGCGCTGCTGGCATGGGCCGCGCCGCCCATGCTTAGTGTGACCGCACCCGCGGCCAGGAGGATGACCGAAGCGGCGACGAGCAGCCTGGTGGTGCGCCGAAGCGCGTACTGGATGAATCCTCCCTTCGCCTGCTTGCGCCCAGCGAGTTCCGCAAGCCGTATTACCTCTGGGCGGCAGTCTATACAAATTGTGAGCGCTCACACAAGGCGCGAAATATGACCAGTGGCTGAACGACCGCTAGGCCATCGTGGAGTGATCGCTAACGCTTGGGGGTCTTCGAGCGCTCGCCCCCTGAGAGCTTCCCTCCACCACACGCGGCCCGCTCCGCCAACTCCACCGCGACCTCCCCGCAACGCTGGATCCGCGCGACCGAGCGGCGGCATGATCCAATCTCCGGATGGCGCGCATGGCCGAAGTCGCTCGGAAGCTCCGCAAGAGCATGCGGGGCAGGCGTCTTCGCTGGATCGCCGCCTTGTTCACGGTGGCCGTGGTCCCCGCCCTCGGCTACCTGGCGAGCGCGAAGCTCCGCCCAGCCCAGGTCGGCCACCGGCTGTCCAACACGAATATCGGCTGGACGCTGCTGGCGCTGGCGCTGATGATGATCGCGTTCGTAGCCCGGGGCGAGTCCTGGTTCGCCGTTATCCGGGCGGCGCTTCCCAACACCCACCTCGGCCGCGGAGTCGTCAGCCGGGGGATCATGATCGGCATGGTCGGCTCGACGGTCGCCCCGGGCCGATTGGGAGAAGCGGCCCGGGCGCTGGTGGTGGCGCGGCGGCTGGGCGACCCCTCGCGGAACATCGCGCTGGTGCTCGGCACGGTCGTGTCGCAGACGCTGATCAACTTATTGGCGCTCGCGATCCTGGCGGTGGTGACGTTGCTGGGGGCGGCGCTGTCGGGCGCACGAGCCGAGGCCATCATCGGCGTCGTCGCGGTCCCGGCGGTGATCGTCGCGATCGTCGCGCTCGGGCCTCGGGCGCTTCACCGAGCGTCCCTTTCCAAGGTCGCGTGGCTGCGCCGAGCGGCGCAATGGGTCGGCCATCAGCTGGCTCACTTTCGTCGAGGGCTGGTCGTGTTCAAGCACCCAAGGGCAGCGATCCACGCGGGCGGAACGCAGCTAGTCGCCTGGGCGCTTCAGCTGTTCGCGTGCTACTCGGTGATCCTCGCGCTGAGCCTGCAGCACAAAGCCAATCTGATCGGGGCGGCGGCCGTTCTGCTGGCGGTGAACGTCACGGCTGTTGTGCCCATTACCCCCTCGAACGTCGGGGTGTTTCAAGCGGCGTGCATCGCGGTGCTGGCCCCCTTCGGTGTCACCGCCAGCCAGGGTCTAGCCTACGGGCTCATCCTGCAAGCCGTCGAGATCGTCGCCGCCGTGGCGCTCGGCGTCCCAGCTTTGCTCCGCGAAGGGCTGTCGGTAAGCGAGCTGCGCCGCGAGGCACACGAAGCGGAGATCCAGGACGAGCTGGCCGGGGACGCCGATATGGCACACGGAACGGACATGCCGACCGAACGGGCGCGAGCCTCCTCCGACCAATGAGCATGGCCGCCGCGACACCGCACCTTCCCGGCATCCTTCACAGCCTCGAGCCGACGCTCAACAACTACGGCTACCTGGCCGTTTTCGGGTTCGTCCTGCTCGAGGATTTCGGGGTCCCGGTTCCCGGTGAGACGATCTTGGTCCTGGGCGCGGTGTACGCCGGCGCTGGCAGGTTGAACGTAGTGCTGGTGGGGGTGCTGGGGTTCTGTGGCGCCGTGGTCGGCGACAACATCGGGTTCGCGATCGGCCACTTCGGCGGTCGTCGCCTGGTCGACCGCTACGGCCGCTACATCTTTCTAACGGAGGAGCGGGTCGATAAGGCTCAGAGCTTCTTCGAGCGCCACGGGGGCAAGATCATCGTCGTGGCGCGGTTCATCGAGGGTCTGCGCCAGGCCAACGGAATCATCGCCGGCATAAGCGGCCTGCACTGGGCCAAGTTCTTGGCGTTCAACGCACTGGGGGCAGCTCTGTGGGTCGGCGTCTGGACCAGCATCGGCTACTTCTCGGGCAATCACATAACCTCGATCTACAACACGGCCACCAAGTACTCCCTCTACCTTGCGATCGCGGCCGGAGTCCTCCTGGCGGCGTTCATCGCGAGATTGGTGTGGCGCCACCGGCGGACCAAGCGTGAGCGCGAGGCGGGGCGAGGCGAGACGGCCGCTGGTGCGAGCGACGGCAGCGCCGAAGACCGCGCCGAGGCGCCGGCGGAGCCGAGGCGCTGATCCGCGCTCGGTCGGGAGCCTGTCGGTGAAACCCGCCATATAGGCCGGTTTCATCGGCGCCCTCAGCCCTGGGGGGGCGAGATGCGGCCCGCCGGTCCCTAGGGCCCGGCCGCCCCTACTGATTCCACTTATCGGCGGTCTTTTTCTTGTGCCCCGAGCTCTTGGCTCGCACGTCCGACGCGTCTGCGGGTCGCTCGCGAGATTCGAGCGACTCCTCCTCGGCTCGCGCCCGTGCCTCCTCGGCCTTGCGCTTCACCGCCTCCTTCAGCCGCTCCGCCTGCTTCTCGCGCTCGTCCATCCCGGGCAGGCTAGCCACCGCCTCCGCCGACCAAACCTTGCCACGTTCTTGTCAAGGTTTGGCCCACCGTTGGTAGCATGAGGAGATGCGGGATTTCCTGGCTGCCACGCGCGAGCGCGTCGTCGTCTTCGACGGCGGCATGGGCGCCACGCTCGAGCAGTACGACCTGAGCCTAGAGGACGACTACAAGCTCCCCGGGCGCTGCCACGAGGCGCTGGTGCTCAACCGCCCCGACGTCATCGAGGGCGTCCATAGCTCGATGCTCGATGCCGGGGCCCAGGTGGTCGAGACCGACACCTTCCAGGCCTCGCGCCTGAAGCTGTCCGAGTGGGGGCTCGAGGATCACACGCTCGAGATCAACCGGCGGGCGGCCGAGATCGCCCGCAAGGCGGCCGGCGAGGATCGCTTCGTGGCGGGTTCGATCGGCCCGACCGGCTACCTGCCGGCCAGCGATGACCCCACCCTGGGGCAGATCCGCTTCAGGGAGCTGGTGGAGGTCTTCGCCGAGCAGGCAAAGGGGCTCGTGGGGGGCGGTGTCGACCTGATCATCATCGAGACCGCCCAGGACATCCTGGAGGTCAAGGCGGCCATCTTCGGCGCCCGAGAGGCCTTCAAGGACGCCGGCCGCAGCGTCCCCATCCAGACCAGCGTCTCGCTTCTGCCGCAGGGCGGCAAGATGCTGCTCGGCACGGACATAAGCTCCGTGCTGACGACGCTGGAGGCCCTCGGAGCGGACGTGATCGGGCTGAACTGCTCCACGGGGCCAGACGACATGCGCGATGCGATCCGCTTCCTCGGCGAGACCTGCTCCGTGCCCGTGCACTGCATCCCCAACGCCGGCATCCCCCACCAGGGGCCCAACGGCGAGACGATCTTCCCCGAGCAGCCCGAGCCGATGGCCGAGGCACTCGGAGAATTCGTGGAGCGATACGGCGTGAGCATCGTCGGAGGCTGCTGTGGCACGACCCCGGCCCACATCCAGGCTTTCGCCGAGCGCGTCGAGGGCCGGACGCCGGGCGACCGGCCCGAGCGGCGACCGCCGCACGTGAGCTCGATGATCACCGCCACGTCGCTGGTCCAGGATCCCCGGCCGACGCTGGTGGGCGAGCGCGTGAACTCGCAGGGCTCGCGCAAGGCCAAGGAGCTCCTGCTGGCCGACGACTACGACGGACTGACCGTCGTCGCCGAGGATCAGGTGAACGGCGGCGCCCACGTGCTCGACGTCTGCGTGGCGCTTACCGAGCGCCAGGACGAGGACGAGCAGATGCGAGAGGTGGTCAAGCGGATCAGCCTGAC
>DAIPIC010000078.1:0-13939 GCA_036771025.1 Solirubrobacteraceae bacterium | reverse complement strand
CGTTGTCGAGGCCGCCGATGTCGTTGGCGATTCGCGACTGCACCTCGCCGGTCCTGGTGCGAGTGAAGAACGCGAGCGACATCCGCTGCAGGTGTCGGTACACGGCGGCCCGCAGGTCATGCATCACCCGTTGCCCGATCGAGTTTGAGATGTACGTCTGCCAGACGCTGAAGGCGCTGGTGGCAATCGCGATCCCGATCATGGCCAACACGAGCTCGGTCAGCAGCGTCGTGTCGTGCTTGAGGATCCCCTTGTTGAGCACATCCCGGAGGAGGAACGGGTTGAGCACGCTGATCCCGGAGGAGATCGCGATCAGCAGCATCACCGCCGCGAGCCTCACGCGGTACGGCTTGAACAGGCGCAGGATCCGGCGGCCGTCCCGCGAGCGCTCCGTGTCCATCAGCGGAGGGGGCTTCTCGTCTACCCCCCGCAGCCGGCGCGTCGCCCCGGTTCCCGGGGTGCCGTGAGCCGGCCCGAATCCGCGGTTCCCAAAGCTCATGCTCGTTCCATGATGACGCACGGCCTCCGCCATACTTCCTCGCCATGAGCGGAACCGAGCTCGGACTGGCCCTGTCGGTCCTTTTGGCCTGCTCGGTTGAGGCGGTCGAGGCGCTGACGATTGTGCTGGCCGTCGGCACCACGCGCAGCTGGCGCTCCTCGTTCTACGGGGTGGGCGCTGCCATCGGCGTGCTGGCCGTGCTCGTCGCCGCCCTGGGGCCGGCGCTGACCTCGCTGCCGCTGGACTCGCTTCGCTTGGTCATCGGCGGCCTGCTGCTGATGTTCGGCCTTCAGTGGCTGCGCAAGGCGGTGCTCCGCGCCGCCGGACTCAAGGCACTTCATGACGAGCGAGCGGCGTTCGCGGCCGAGACCGCCGCCGCCCGTACGGCCGGAGCACAATCCATAGCCGGGATCGACGGCTACGCGTTCCTGATGTCGTTCAAGGGGGTGTTGCTCGAGGGGCTCGAGGTGGCGGTGATCGTGCTCACCTTCGGCGCGAACCAGCACCGGATCGGTCTGGCCGCAGCGGCCGCCGGCGTCGCGGTAGCGCTCGTGGTCCTGGCCGGGGTCGCTGTTCGCGCGCCGCTGGCGCGGGTTCCGGAGAACACGATGAAGTTCGCGGTGGGCGTGATGCTGAGCTCGTTCGGGATGTTCTGGGGTGCCGAGGGCGCGGGGGCCTCTTGGCCGGGAGGTGACGCGGCGCTGCTGGCGATCATCCCCGCGCTGGCGGTGGCGTCGCTGGGGATGGTGGCCTGGCTTCGCAACGGGAGCGCCAGCGCCGCCGCTCAGCGCAAGGCAAGGGCCAGGGCCGCTGCAGGAGAACTGGCATGAGCTGGATCCGAAGGACGCTCGTCGGCGTATGGGAGTTTGTCGTCGGGGACGACTGGGTCACGGCCGCGGGCGTCGTCGCCGCGCTCGGTGCCACAGCGCTGATCGCGGACGCGAGCGCGACCGCCTGGTGGGTGATGCCGATCGCCGTGGTCTCGCTGTTGGCGCTGTCGCTCAGGCGCGCTGCCCGCTGATCCCGCGCCCGCAAGCGGCCGTGCGCCCCTCCCACTGAGCACGACCGGCGCGTAATACTCCCGCCATCGACCGCGTTACCGAAAACCGGACAGCCGAGGCGTTCGCGCCTCCCTCGCCTGCTCGCGGCCCCACTCCGCGGCTGGGCCCCGAGGTTCAGCCGACCGGAAGCCCCTTCCCGCCGATCGCCGACTACGGCTTCCTGTCCGACTGCGAGACGATCGCGCTAGTCGCGCCGAACGGCGCCGTCGAGTGGCTCTGCCTGCCGCGGGTCGACTCCCCGAGCGTGTTCGGCGCCATGCTCGACCGCGACGCGGGCTATTTCCGGGTGGCGCCGTTGGGGATATCGGTCCCAGCCTCCAGGCGTTACCTGCCGGGAACCATGGTGCTCGAGACGAGCTGGGGCACCGCTGAGGGCTGGATCATCGTCCGGGACGTGCTGCTGATGGGCCCCTGGCGCCACGAGCACGACCGCTCGCACACCCACCGCCGGGCCCCGACCGACTACGACACAGAGCACGTGCTGCTCAGGACGGTGCGCTGCGTCAACGGCGAGGTCGAGATGATGTTCGAGTGCGAGCCGGCTTTTGACTACGGTCGCAAGGAAGCACAGTGGGAATACGCGGGCGCGGGGTACCACGAAGGGGTCGCCCGGGCCGACGGCATCGATGTCCAGCTGAAGCTCACCACCGATCTGCGGATCGGGTTCGAGGGACCGCGTGCCACCGCCCGGCACCGGATGAAGGAGGGTGAGCAGGTCTTCTGCGCACTCAGCTGGACCGAGCATCCGCCGCCACAGAGCTTCGATGAGGCCTATCGCCGGCTGGTGTGGACAGCCCACCACTGGCAGCACTGGCTGGGGCGCGGCAACTTTCCCGACCATCCCTGGAGCACCTACCTGCAGCGCAGTGCTCTGACGCTCAAGGGGCTGACCTTTGCCCCGACGGGAGCACTGATCGCAGCGGCAACCACCTCGCTGCCCGAGACGCCCCATGGCGAGCGCAACTGGGACTACCGCTACAGCTGGATTCGCGACTCGACCTTCATGCTCTGGGCGCTCTACACGTTGGGATTCGACTGGGAGGCCAACGACTTCTTCTACTTCATCGCCGATGTCGCCGAGGGCGCTGCCGACCTGCAGGTGATGTACGGGGTGGGCGGCGAGCGAGCGCTCGACGAGAGCCTGCTCGACCATCTGCACGGCTACCAGGGGGCCCGTCCGGTCCGGATCGGGAACGCTGCCTACAACCAGCAACAGCACGACGTGTGGGGCGCCCTGCTCGACTCCGTGTATCTCCACACCCGCTCTCGCGACTCGCTCGATGAGCGAGTGTGGCCGATCCTCAAGCGCCAGGTGGAGGCCGCGGTGGCGAACTGGCGAAAGCCGGATCGCGGTATCTGGGAGGTCCGCGGCGACCCCAAGCACTTCACCTCCTCGAAGATGTTCTGCTGGGTTGCGTGCGACCGGGGAGCGCGGCTGGCGGAGCTGCGCGAGGACGACGAACACGTGGCCCGGTGGCAGGCGGCAGCGGATGAGATCCACGCCGACATCTGCGAGCGGGGCGTCGATGACCGTGGCGTGTTCGTCCAGCACTACGACACCACCGCGCTCGACGCGTCGCTGCTGTTGCTTCCGATCGTGCGATTTCTGCCCCCGGAGGACGAGCGCATCCGGAACACGGTGTTCACGATCGCCGAGGAGCTGACCGACCACGGACTGGTGCTTCGCTACCGCACCGACCAGACCGACGACGGCTTGGAGGGTCGCGAGGGCACGTTCATGATCTGCTCGTTCTGGATGGTGGCGGCGCTATGCGAGATCGGCGAGCTCGAGAAGGGCCGGGGGCTGTGCGAGCGACTGCTGGGCTACGCCAGCTCGCTCGGGCTTTACGCGGAGGAGGTCGACGCCCGCACCGGACGGCACCTGGGGAACTTCCCGCAGGCGTTCACCCACCTGGCGTTGATAAACGCCGTCATGCACGTGATCCAGGCCGAGCAGGCCATGGAGCAGGCGCGGCTGCCCTGGGCGTACAGGTGAGCCCGCACGGGCCGGGCGTCCGGACCTGTTCGGGAGCGCCCGCCGACCCGCGAACGGCGCTAGTGCGCTCTCGAACACGATAATCCTGCTCAAGAGTCACCGGTGAGCGATCAACGCGCCGGTTTGCGCTCGCGAACAGCTCTCGCGCCTTGGCCGGCGGCGCCGACCCCGATCTAGGCCGCCAGCTCGCGAGCTCGCGATGCCTGCGCCGGAAACTGCTTTGCCCGAACAGGCACCTCCACCGCCTCCGCCTCCTCCGCCGCGGTCTTCGGCCGCTGCGTCGCGAGGGCGGTGCGCAGGCGTGCAAACCCGACGGTCCCGCCGAGCGTCGGCACCCAGAGGGCGATCGCGTGGTAGAGGACGACGGCCGCGGCGGTCGGTGCCGCCGGCAGACCGTAGAGCAGCAGCGCTCCGAGCAAACCGCCCTCGAGGACGCCGAGGCCTCCTGGAATCGGCACCAGGTTGGCCAGGTATCCGATCTGGTAGCCCAGCACCAGCGCGACGATCGGGGCATGAACGCCAAGCGCCCTCAGGCACGCCCAGAGGACGGCGATGTCGAACACCAGATAGCCCACGGTGCCGAGGAGCCGCCAGTCCGGCGTGAACGCCACCTCCTCGGTGTCGCGCACCCAGCTGGCAGCACGCGCGAGCGCGGCGCCCACCCGACTCGGCCCGCGCGCGGGCTCGCCGACCAGGCGCGGGAGCGCGATGAAGCCGGCGATCCCGGCGAACGCCACCACGGCGGGGATGAGTCCATAGATGAAGCCAACATGGGTGTGATCGACTCCCGCCAGGAGTCCTGCGCCGGCCAATCCGAGGACGGCCGCATTGACCGCGCTCGTCAGGAGAAAGATGACGGCAGAACGGTTGGCGATCCGCGACCAGGAGATCCCCCATGTCCGCATCGCCCAAGCCCCGACCGCGAGGCCGCCGGCGCCGCCGACCGGGACGACGGCTCCGAATGCCATCTCGGCCCACGCCAGGCGCCTCACCAGCTTCGCCGGCCCCCGGGCCAGCACCAGCCTGACCGTGCCCACGTATCCCAGGCAGGAGGCAAGCTCCAGCGCAACCGCCAGCCCCAGCCATCCGAAGCTCGCGTTGGAAGCCCGATCGAGCACCTCGCGCAGATCGGGAACCGCAAGCCCGATCCCGAGCAAGAGCGCGGCGAGAACTGCGGTCCAAACCAACCCATTGCGCAACCGGCGCGCGTCCATTCGGGCGCCATTGCTGCCGTTGGTCGGTTGGTCCACGGTTCCTCCGATCCTCCTAACCAGGACTGTGCTCGTCCCCAAAAATAGTATCAGCTAACGATGCGTGGCACCAAATATTGCGTACTCAACCACGTGGACGGGAGGCGCGGATCGCGGGAACCGCGCAGCCAGGCCTACCGCGGCCGGGAGGCTCCGAACCGATGGATCAGGGCCCGGTAGGCGGCGAACGACGGCTTTCGCGCATAGGCGTCTGTCAACAGCCCGCTGGTCTCGGCGAAGGCCTTCGTGGTCGTTAGGTTGTCGCGCAGGTTGAACCAGCGATAGTCGGTCACGTTGAACGTCTTGGCCGCTCGCCTGACCGTGTTCACCATTTGCGTCAGAGCGGTGCGCTGCTGGCTGTAGGTGACAGTCCCGGGCGTGGTGTCGTAGCCGTTCTCGGTGATCCAGATGGGGACACTCGAGCCCAGCCCGGCCAGCGGCATGAACCCGCGCCGCACCCGAGCCATCATCTGCAGCGTCGCCGCGGGAATCGGGACGGCCCGACCGGGGGTCAGCTCGGGGTAGTAGTCGACGCCCACGAACCCCAGCGCTCGGCGGAACGCCTTGCCCCCCCTGCGCAGCCCGCGGAACATGGCCGCATCGCCGGCGGAGTTGAAGCAGTAGGCGTACGTGAAACCAAAACGGAGCTGCCTGAAGCCGCGGCGCTCGGCCTCTCGGTGGGCGGCGATGATCCCTCTGACGAGCGCCTGCTCGGCCTTCGGAAAGGCGCCGTCGGAGGTGTTCGGGGAGATCCCGATGTTGATCTCATTCGTCACCGTCATCGCGACGAGGTGAGGATTGGAGCCGAAGACGTCGACCACGTGGCGCACGTAGCGGGTCCACGCGGAAATGTCGCCGACCTGGCTACCGGCCGGGTGGTATCGAACCTGAAGCTCGGTGTCGAATCCCTGGCGCGCGTAGCGCCCGATGATGCGCTTGAAGCGGCGGACGCCGGCTTGGCCCAGCGACTCAAATAGCCGATTGACCCGCAGGACAAGCTCCTTGCCCCGGGGCCGCAGAGCGCGCAGGGCCCGAACGGTCTTCGTCTCGCTCACCGGCTTGGACACGTTCTGGCTTGAGCCGACGCTGCCCGCTAGCTCGGGATCGACTCCGAAGCGCAACCGTTGCCTGACCTTCAACGGCCCACGGGCATAGTCAGAGGTGCAGATGGAGCTCACCGCCGAGGTCGCGCTGACTGCCCGCGCCGACGGGTTCCCCAGAGGCGCACCGAGCACCAAGACCAGGGAGCCGGCGGCAACGGCACCCCTCAAGCCTCTGCCTGCTCGCTCGCTCAGCAACCCACGCCCCGGGTCTGGTGGGGCGCCGCCTCAGCGCAGAAGCCGGCGATGAGGTCGGCAAATGTGCGCGCGGCGAACACGTGCGCGACATGTCGCTGCTGCGGTATCAGCTCGCGTCGCGCATCGAGGAAGGCGGCTTGGAGCTCATCGAGGCCGTCGAGATATACGGGATCGTCGGTATCGCCGCCCAGGAGGAAAAGGGTCGGCACCGGAATCGGCCCCGCCGGATTCCTCCAGGCGCCGGCTGCACGCAGCTCGCGCGGCAGGGCGGGCGCGCCGTCGAGCAGCACCCGCCAGGCGGCCGAGGAGCGGATCGTCCGGCGCTGATGATCCGGGATGCCAGCCGCCAGCAGGAAGGCCTCGACGGCAGCGTCGAGCCTGTTGACCGCAACAAGCTCATCCAGGCCCACCACCCGATCCTTGCGGACCGCGATCGGCGGCTCGTAGAGAACCATGCGGCGCAACGATCCTGACTTCTCGGCAGCCAGGATCGAGCACAGCGCGCCGTAGGAATGGCCCACGAGTAGCTCGGCGCCGACGGCGTCGAAAACCGCAGACACGTCCTCCGCCTCCCGCTCGAGCGCGTAGCCGGGGCCGTCGCCGCTGTCTCCCCGGCCCCGGCGATCCATCGTCACAACGGTGAACCGTTCGCGGAGGAACCGCTGGACGAAGACCCAGTCCGCCCCCGAGGTACAGCTCCCGTGGACGAACAGGATTGGCGCCCCGTTGCCAGAGGCGCGGTAGGCGATGCGCGCGCCGTCGCTCGAGGCGACGTATCGAACGGAAGTCATGGCGCGAGAACCGTGCCAGAAATACACCTGACGTATCGTCCGCGGCATGCACCCGACTCTGGTCGAGTTCCCGGCCGACGATCCTCAGCGCGCGCGGCACTTCTGGTCGAACCTTCTCGACGTGTCGCTTGATCGCCGCAGAGAGGAGGAAGGAAGCGGCTGGCAGACGCATGGCCCAGGCCCGCACGTCGGCGTCCATGAGCGCGGGCGCGGGCCCGGCGACACAGCGTCGCTGCCCTACTTCGCAGTGGATGACCTCGACCTGGCGCTGGAGCGGGTGAAGGAGCTCGGCGGAACCGTCATCCATCCCGGGTCCAGGTGGGCGATCTGCCGAGACTCGGAGGGCAGCCCTTTCGGTTTGGCTGCGTCAGCGCCGCGGACCTAACGCCACCGGCAGCGTCTTCAGCTGGTTGATGAACGCCGACTCGACGTAGGCGGGCTTGCCGGCTAGCTGCATCTGCGGGTAGCGCGCGAGGGTCTCCTCGAACAGCACCCGCAGCTCCAGCCGGGCCAGGGCCGCTCCCAGGCAGAAGTGGCGGCCGCCGGCCCCAAACGCCTGGTGCTCGGGGTTGCGGCCAACGTCGAAGCGCTCCGGATCCTCGTAGCGCGTCTCGTCGCGGTTCGAGGACGCGTACCACATCACGACCTTGTCTCCCTCGCGAATCGGGGTCCCGGCGAGTTCCGTGTCATGCGTGGCGGTGCGACCGAAGTGCGCGAACGCCGGGAACATCCGCAGCGACTCCTCGACCGCGGAGGGAACCAGCGACGGGTCGTCGAGCAGCAGCTGCCGCTGATCCGGATGCTCCATCAAGGCCCTCATTCCGCTGGCATACGTCGCCTTGGTGGAGTCGTTCCCGGCGGCCACCAGCAGGAAGAAACCCATCACGATCTCGTGCTCCTCGAGCTTTTGGCCGTCGATCTCGGCGTGGACGAGGACGCTGGTGAGATCGTCGGTCGGTCGCTGCCGCCGCTCGGCGATCATCCGCCCGCAGCGGGCGAAAAGCTCCGTCACGTCCTTGGCCAGCACCTCCTCGATTCCGCCCGGGTTCAGATCGGGGTCGCCCATCGCCAGCATGGAGTTCATCAACCGCGCCCACACGACATCGTCCTCCGGCGGAATGCCCATGAAGCTCCCGATCACGCGCGAGACGACCGGCTGCGCGACCTCGTTGACCAGCTCGCACGTCTCGCGGTCCTTCAGCCCGTCGAGGACGTCGGTGAC
The DNA here is from genome assembly GCA_036771025.1 of Solirubrobacteraceae bacterium. GTDB lineage: Bacteria > Actinomycetota > Thermoleophilia > Solirubrobacterales > Solirubrobacteraceae > Palsa-465. The sequence continues at coordinate 5,822 of DAIPIC010000078.1, read as the reverse complement.
GATCTTGCGGATCGCGGGCTCGTGGGCCGCGATCCGCTTTGGCGTGAACCCGTACTGAAACAGCATCTTCAGCCGGTCGTGCTTGGGCGGGTCCATGCCGATGAACATGGCCTGCACCAGCTCCAGGGGGAACACGTCGCGAGTGGCGGTGACGCCACCCCGTTCGGAGGAGTAGGTCTTCCAGTCGCGGCTCACGGCGTGCACGTCCTCCGCACGAGTCACTGACCAGAACCCGGGTTCGTTGGGATACTCGCTGATCTTGTCCGTCCAATGGACCGGACATTCCGCGCGCAGGCGCGCGAATAGCTCGTGCGGGGGGCCATCGAGCCACAGCGGTCGCTCGCCGAGCCTGACGCGACTCACATCCTCCGGCTCGCGGGAACTTTCGGCCCTCGCCTGTGGATCGCTCGCCGTCGATGACACCACTGACCTCCTCGCTCTCGGTCCGCCCAATCGGCGTGATCCTACTCCCTGGCTGGCTGGCCAGCCATGCTCCGTTTGGGCGTCTTGCGGTGCGGGGAGCGAGCCTGACATGGCGGTGGCGATCGTTACCGGCGGCAACAGCGGCATCGGCCGCGCGACCGCGGTCGCGCTCGCCGAGCAAGGCTGTGACGTGGGCATCACCTGGCACCGCGACGAGGAGCGCGCACGAGAGGCGGCACAGGAGATCGAGCAGACCGGCGTGCGCTGCGAGACTCGCCACCTCGACCTCCACGCAGTGCACGAAGGCGCGCAGGTGCTCGACGATCTGAGCCAAGCGCTGGGCGGCGTCAACGTGTTGGTCAACAATGCCGGCTACGGAACCAGCAAGCCGCTCCTCGAGATGACCCTCGAGGAGTGGCAGGGAGTCATCGACGTCAACCTGACCGCCGCTTTTCTGACGGCCCAGGCCGCCGCTCGGAAGATGGTCGAGCAGCGGAGCGGCGGCGCGATCATCAACGTGACCTCCGTGCACGAGCACATCCCTCTGTCGGGCGCCGCGCCGTACGTCGCGTCAAAGCATGGGCTCGGCGGTCTGACGAAGTCCATGGCCCTGGAGCTGGGGCCCCACGGAATTCGCGTCAACGCCGTGGCGCCGGGACAGATCGCCACGCGCATGACCGGCCAGGAGGATGAATCGCCGTCACAGAGTCAGGTGCCGCTGGGCCGGGCCGGAGATGCGAGGGAGGTGGGCGCCCTGATCGCCTGGCTGGCCTCGGATCAGGCCAGCTATGTCACCGGCGCCTCCTACGTGATCGACGGCGGTCTGATGTTGATCGCCGCCGAGCACCAGTAGCGGCGGCCCGGTCGGCGGTACCGCCCGCTACAGGCGCGGCGGCTGGGGCGTCGTCAACGGCGCGTTCTCCTCCCGGGCGACCTCCAGCGCGGCGTCCAGTCCCCGGCGGGAAGCCAGTTCCACCAGCCGCTGAGCCAGCATGCGGATCGGCAGCACGGGCCCGACCCATGCCGGGGCCACCACGCGCCGCGAACGCCGCGTGATTCCGCGCTCGATCGCGTTGATCCCGACCTTGAGGGGAGCCACGCGCGTGAACGCCGTGGCCTTCATCTTCTCGGCGGCCTTGGTCCCGAAGCCGCGCTCGGTCATGTCGGTCTCAAGCTCCGCGAAATAGGCCACACCCACTCGAGCCCCGCTGGAGGCAAGCTCGATCCGCAGCGCGTCGGCCAGCGCCTCCACCCCCGCCTTCGAGGCACAGTAGGCGCCGAGCAGCGGGGGATGTACCGCGGCTGCCAGTGACGAGATCGCGAGCGCGTATCCGCGCGGGTGCGCGACGTGGGGCGCGGCGGCCCGCAACGTGTAGTAGACGCCCAACAGGTTGACCTCGACCGTGCGCTCGAACACCGCCGGGTCACCGCCCAGGATCGGCAGCTGGGCGGCTGTGCCCGCGTTGGCAACGACGATGTCCAGGCCGCCGAGCCGCTGCACGGCCAGCTCCACGGCGTCCTCGACCTGCCCACGGTCGCGGACGTCGCACTCCGCCCACGGGGCATCGCCGCATTCCCGCGCGACTTCCGCCAGCAGCTCGGGCTCGAGCCCCGCCAGTGCGACGGAGACGCCCCGGGAGTGAAGCCGCTTCGCCGTGGCGGCGCCGATCCCCCGGGCCGCTCCCGTGATGAATGCTCGTCTTCCAGCCAGAGCGCTCATCGATCCGGCTGCACCCGCATGGCGTTGAGGGTCATGGCCAGCATCTCGTAGTGGCCGACGAGCATGCAGAGCTCGATCAGCTCGACGTCGGACAGATTGCGCTTCAGCCCGTCCCAGGTCTTGTTGGTGATATCGCGCCTGCGATGAAGCTCATCCGCCGCTCGCAGCAGCAGCGACTGGCGCTCGCTGAAACCATCCGCGCCCGGTCCCTCGCGAACGCGTTCCACGTCGTCGGCCCCAAGTCCCACCGTCTGCGCGATCCGCTCGTGATGGCGCCATTCGTACTCGCAGTGGCAGTTGTGGGCCACGCGCAGGATCACGATCTCCGTGTCCCGGCGCGGCAGCTTGCCTCGGGGCATAAGCATCCCCGCGAACAGAAGCCAGGGGAAGAACAGCCGTCGGTGGCGGGCCAGCGTCGTGAACAGGTTCGGTGGTCCCGACCCGATCGCCCGGCCGGCGGCCGCTGCGATCGCCGTCGGAACGGCGCCGATGTCGCGCCGAGAGCCCGGCGGGATGCGGGGAGCGCCAACGCTCATCGCTTGGCCCGCGTGATGGCGACGTGCGTCGAATACACCCTGGTCCCGATCGGCGGTCCGTCGAGCGGGTACTCCTGCACCGTGTCGGAGCGGCCGAGCGGCACCGGCACGGTGAGCGTCCCGCCGTGGCTCGCGCGCTCGACGAATGTCCGCGACCCCACCGTCACGATGAATTTCCGTCCAGGCCGGTAGATGGCAGGCGTGACGACCGTCGCGCTGCCGCTGCCCTTGACCGTGAATCTGAAGCGACCTGCATCCTCAAGCGTGCTGAACTCTCGCACGAGCCGGTGCATCGTGACCTGCCAGCCGTAGACGGCGTACTGAGGATCGGCGCTGGTGTACGTGACGGTGGTGGGATGGGGACGCGGGTTGGTGAAGTCGGCCATGATGGCGCCGATCGACCAGCGCAGGTCGCGCACCCAGTACGGCCAGATATGAGTCCCGGAACCGTAGTCGACGTATTGGCTCGGGATCCCCAGGGCACCAAGCCGATGGTGGAAGAGCGCCGTCAGCTGGTGGACCCCCCACTCGATCGACGCCGCGCCCAGGTTCGGCAGCCCCGAGTCGAGCGGCCCGGGCACACCGTTGCCGGTGTACATGGACACGTTGGTGTCGCGCAGGTTGCCGGCCAACATGGTCGGGTCGTGCGCCGCCCAGTTGACCTCGTTCCCGAGCCGATCCCCGAACATGGAGTTCGGGGGTGCCTGGTCGAGAAACGTCTCCGTGCCATTGATGATCGGCGTCACCAGGGCCTGGGCCTCGAGGTCATAGGCCGTGTCGGGCGCCCCGGAGTAGGAGAGCGCGGTCTCGAACAGGTCCGGATGGCGTGCGGCATAGCTCATCGAGCAGAAGCCACCCTGCGAGAGGCCGGCGATCGCCCGGCCCTGACGGTTCGGGATCGTGCGCAGGTTCTGGTCGATCCATGGGATGAGCTCGTTTATGTGAAACGTCTCCCACGCGGTGTGGCCGTCCCCGACCCAGTTCGTGCACCAGCCCCCGCCGTTGCGGTTCAGCGCGATATCCGGCATCACGACGATCAGCTCCGAACCGACGGTGGTCTGCTCGGCCTGTCCCTGGGTCGTCCAGTCGGCCGCGCCTCCACTCGTCCCGTGGAACAGGTACAGGACGGGATAGGGGCGGTTGGGGTTAGAGCCGTAGTCGGCCGGCAGCAGGATGCGGACATTTGCCGGCCGGGGGAGCGCGAACGTCGAGACCGAGAGCCCGGTGAGCCGGGAGTCGAGCGCCCGTTCGGAGATCACGTGGATGCCGGCGGCGTCACCAAACGCGGGCGGTGCGGCGCTGGCTGCCGGGGCGAGCACTATGCAGACCACTATCGACAGCCCCGCGGCGCCCAGCAGGCGCCTCACGCCTCGCGCACCCCGTCGGCCGTCAACGAACCAGGACCTGCGGCGCCAGTCGTCGGCTCGGTCGAGACCCGTCGGACCAGCGCGATGATTGGTTCGCGCAGCCCGGGCAGCTCGTCCAGCCGGCCACTGCCTACGCGAACGGTCACCATCGAGCTGACCGACGCCACGAGCGCTTCGCACGCGAACCTCCCGACCGAGTCCGGATCGGTCGCATCGAAGATCTCCGCCACCAGATCGATGAAGCGGCGCTGGAGCTCGATCCGCCGGGCGGCGGCCCGCGGGCCGGCGCCGTAGGCGTCGATCAGGAACGACTTGGCAAACGCCGGCTCACCCGCCAGCGTGTTGAGGTAGGCCTTCAGCACGCGGTCGAGCTGGTCCACCGGATCGTCGGCTTCGGCTGCCACGACTTGGGTGAGGATCTCGTACAGCACCCGTGCGCCCGCGTCCAGCGTGGCGATAAAGCACTCCTCCTTGTCGGCGAAGTGCTCGTAGAAGGTCTCGCGGGACACGCCGGCTCTGGCGATGATGTCGGCGACGGTCACCGACGCGAATCCCTTCTCGGCAACGGCCTCGGCCACGGCCCGGAGCATCCGCGCTCGCTGCGAGGACCGTACCTGCTCCCGGGGAAGCCGATGACGCCCCCGCGGAAGCTGCCGCAGCCGGTTCTCCACGCGCGCAGCGTAGCGAACATCCGTGTTCGTGAACGGTTGTTTTGTCGGCGTTCCTACGCTGGCAGGGAAGCTAGCGACGCCTGGCCGACGGCTGCAGTGCCGGGTTCTGCCAGCCGCCGTCGGCCGGGTTGAGGTTCACGCCCGGGGGCACGATCTCGTCGATTCGGTCAAGGACCTCATCGGAGAGCGAAACCTCAGCCGCAGGAAGCTGCGACTCCAGGTGGTCCATCGTCCGCGGGCCGATGATCGCCGCGGTGACCGCCGGGTGGCGGATGACGAATGCCAGCGCCATCTCGATCAGCGTGACGCCAGCCTCGTCGGCCAGCTGGGCCAGCGCATCCGCCGCCTCGAGCTTGCGCTGGTTGCCCGGCAGCGACATGTCATAGCGGCGCGGGACGAGCCGCGCACGGTTTGAGCCCGGCACCTCGGTCCCCAGGCGATAGCGCCCTGTCAGCCAGCCGCCCGCCAGAGGACTCCACGGGATGACACCCATCCCGTAGCGGCGGCAGGTGGGCAGGACGTCGTCCTCGACTGCGCGCACCAGGATCGAGTACGGGGGCTGCTCGCACACGAACCGCTCTCGGCCGCGCTGGTGGGCCGACCACTGAGCCTCGACGATCTGGCTCGCGGGAAACGTGGAGGAGCCGATGTAGCGCACCTTCCCGGCGTGGACGAGGTCGCTCAACGCTCCGAGGGTCTCATCGATGTCGGTATCCGCCTCGGGGCGGTGGATCTGGTAAAGGTCGATCCAGTCGGTCTTCAGCCGCCTCAGGCTGGCCTCCACCTCCCGCACGATCCACCGCCGGGAGTTTCCGAACTGGTTGGGGTCATCGCCCATCGTGCCGTGCACTTTGGTCGCCAGCACCACGTTCTCGCGTCGTCCTCCTCGGAGGGCCTCGCCAACGATCTCCTCGGACTCTCCGCGTGAATAGACGTCCGCGGTGTCGATGAAGTTGATCCCAGCGTCGAGCGCTCGGTGGATGATCCGGATGCACTCTTCGCGGTCTGTGTTCCCCCAAGCCCCGAACATCATCGCCCCCAGACAGAGCTGGCTGACCTTGACCCCGGTCCGGCCGAGCGTGCGGAGCTCCATCTCCTCTACGGT
>DAIPIC010000077.1:3321-13962 GCA_036771025.1 Solirubrobacteraceae bacterium | reverse complement strand
GCGGCCGGGTCGCCGAGCTCGGGACGCATGAAGAGCTGCTCGAGCGCGGCGGGCTATATGCGGCGCTGGTGGCCCGGGACGTGGCGGAGGAGGGGCCGGAGCTGACGGTCAGCTAGGTCGCGGCCGTGAACAGGGACCTGCCACGCAAGCCGCCGGACTGGACGCTCGCCGTGGTCTTCGTCGTCGGCACCACAGCTGTTCTCTGGGTGGTGATCGAGGCGGCGGTGACCAGAGACGTACTAAACGATCTCCCGGACTGGGCGATCGGCCTGATCTTCGTTGGCGGCACCCTGATCGTGGTGCTGGTCGGCTTCGTTCTGGTCAGCCGGCTTCTTCCGGCTTGGCGAGCCGAGAGATCGGCGCAGGTGTTAGGCGGTGTAGCCGGGATGGTGATGACGATGTTCGCGGTTCTGCTCGCCTTCGTCATCGTCAATCTCTACAGCAGCTATAACAGCGCCGCGAACGACGTCGCGGCTGAAGCGACTGGATTGACCGAGCTCGTCGAGGATGCGGGTGCATTCCCGCCTCCGGTGCGGCAAAGGATCGAACGGGCAGTTGCCCAATACGTGGTGGAGATCCGCGAGCATGAATTCCGGACACTCAGGGCCGGACGTGCCGCTCCACGGGCTCAGCCGCTGCTCGCAAACATCCACGAGGTGGTCCAGAGCTACTCGCCGGTCACGACCGCCCAGCAGACGTTCTACACCGCCGTGAACGAGCAGCTGCACACGATCGTCAGCAAGCGTGAGAGTCGACTCGATGCCGCAGAAACATCGATTCCGAAGCCCCTGCTGTACTTGATGATCCTGCTTGCAGTGCTGACGCTGGCCGTGACGCTGTTGATCGTCACTCACACCAGGGCTGTCGATGTGGCGATCATCGTGACGGTTGCGATCGTGATCAGTTCGGGGTTGTTCACGGCTGAGATCCTTCAATACCCGTTCTCCGGGTCGATCGCCGTCAACAGCGAGCCATTCAACAGCCCGGCGCTGGCAGCGCTCGTGAAGACGTACGTCTAGACCCGCAAGCGGTAGGCAATTTGCCGAATGCTTGGGATCGAGCTAAGCTCGCGGCCGGCAGGGCCCAGGGGCTCTCGAGGCGAAGCAGTAATCGGCGGGCATAAAGGAGCGCGGGGTGGGAATCGGAGCTGTGGTGAAGCGGGTGGCCTTACTGGTGGTGCTGCCGCTGGCGATCGTGCTCTTCTTCCCGGTTCAGCTGTTTGCAGCGCCGGTGGCGTGCGCCGCGACGCCGACGTTCATGGGGTGCGCGGCGGTGTTCGATCGGACATGGAGCCACGACCGAACCGTGACCGCCAAGTTCCTCAACTCGAAAGGCTCGATCCAGATCGCGCTCGCCAATGGCAAGTATTCGAGTCATGCGCCGGAGGCGATCAAAGCGGTGACGTTCGCGGATGAGACCCAGCTCGCGCAGGCCGTGGCGACGGGCACGTGTTCGGGGGACCAGTCTTACCCCGATTGTCTTCCGGAGGGCACAGGAGCGGTGCTTTATGACGCCGAGAGCTGGCACCACACGCCCGATGTGCAGAAGGAGAGCGTCGCCGCCCTGCGGACGTACTATCACCGCGCTGCGGAGGCCGCGCACGCACACAAGCCCCGCCTACTTCTGATCGCGACACCCGCGACGGATCTCGTGGACGTGCTCTCGCCGGGCCTTCCGTTCCCGGAGCGGTACGACAAGTTCATCCAGCTCGGGATTGCGGCCGCAGCGGCGCGCTACGCCGATGTGTACGAGTCGCAGGGTCAGGGGTTGGAGGACTGGGAGGACAACCCGTCGGCATACGCGAGCTTCACGCAGCGGGCAGCGCAACAGGCGAGCGGGGCGAACCCAAAGGTCCGAAACCTCGGTGGGCTGAGCACCAACCCGAACGGGAAAGAGAAGTCGGCCGAGGTGCTCCTCGCCGCGGCGCAGGCGTCGGCGGGGAGCGTGGCCGGCTGGTGGATCAACGATCCCTCTCACGGCCCAAAGTGCGAGGGTTGCAAGGGTCCGTTTCCGGAGATGATCGTGGACTTCCTGAAGGGCCTGTGAGCACGCGCTCCTGACCCACTGGACGGACTCAGACTGCCAGCGCCTCCTCGACCACCTGCGGCTGGTCGACGTCCTCCATCAACTGCGCGAGCTTGGCGGGGGTGTCGTGCTCAGCCACCGGCGAGTAAAGGACCAGCCGCTGGTCGAGTACTTCTTCTGGCCTGAATACAGCATGCTCGAACACGAGCGTGCCGACCACGGGATGGTTGATCTCCTTGCGACCCGCCCCGGCGCGAGAGACCTCGTGTCGCTTCCACTCTCGGCAGAACTCGGGGCTCGACTTCCGGAGCGCCTGGATCAACTGTTCGAACGCGGGGTCGCCCAAATGCCGGGCACTATCTGCGCGGAACTTCGCCACCAGTAAACGAGAAGCCCGTTCCCAGTCTGTGAACATCTCCCTGCGCGCGGGGTCCATGAAGTGAAGCCATACGTGGTTGCGCGATGCCCGCGGGACGCTCACGAGATCCCCGAGCAGCGCGCAGGTCGCGCGGTTCCAGGCCAGATAGTCCCAGCGACGACCGAGTACGTACGCGGGGTTCGGGCCCAGATTCTCGATCAGACGCTTCAAGGTGGCCGACACATGCTCTGTCGGAGACTTGCACGGAGGCGGATCCTCGCCTCGCCCGAGCAGCACGAGATGCGTTCGCTCCGCGGGCGTCAGGCGCAACGCGCGGGAGATGGCTTCCAGCACGTCCAGCGAGGCCCGCACGTCGCGACCCTGCTCGAGCCACGTGTACCAGGTGGCGCCGACGCCTGCCAGCTGTGCCACCTCCTCGCGGCGCAGACCGGGAGTGCGACGACGGCCCCCGTTCGGAAGCCCGACATCCTGGGGCGTGATGCTCTCGCGGCGACGGCGCAGAAAATCGGCCAGCTCCGCGCGGCGCCGCTCTCCGTTGGTGACGGTCGTGGGCATTGTGCGGGTTGTCTCCTGACTTTTGGGTGGCATGTTTAGTACCAGGATAAACGCCTCTCTTGTACCTGGATACCGATCCTCGCACACTAGCGACGTGACTTCAATAGCGCGATTCCGTCCCCGCCTCAGCTCAGCACTGCCCCGGCGGCGTCAAGCGTCTCACGTCTCGGCGCGAGAGGACGTTGTTCAGGGTATGAGGGAAAGGAAGCCGGTCTCGACGAATGCTCTGCTGGCGGTCGTCTGCCTGGCCCAGTTCATGGTCATCCTCGACGTCTCGGTGGTGAACATCGCCCTGCCCTCGATGCGGGCAGGGCTGCACTTCTCAACCACCGGCCTGCAGTGGGTCGTCAACGCCTACACGATCACGTTCGCAGGCTTCTTGATGCTGGGCGCGCGGTCGGCGGACCTGCTCGGCCGTCGGCGCGTGCTGCTCGCAGGGACCGCGTTGTTCGTCCTCTCCTCGCTGGCCTGCGCAGTAGCCGACTCGCCGGCGCTGCTCATCGCCGCCCGCGCCCTTCAAGGATTCGGCGGTGCGATCGTCTCGCCGACCACCCTGTCGATCATCACCTCCACCCTGCCGGAGGGACCCGAGCGCAATCGGGGCCTCGGCCTGTGGGCCGCGCTCGGCGGGCTCGGCGCGTCCTCGGGCGCGCTGCTCGGCGGCCTTCTCACACAATGGTTCGGATGGCCGGCCATCTTCGTCATCAACGCCCCCATCGGCGCTGTCGTCATCGCTCTCGGGCTGCGCGTCATCCCGAGCGATCTGCGCCGTCGCGGACCACGCCACTTCGACGTGACCGGGGCGCTGCTGGTCACCGCCGGGCTGACGAGCCTGACCTACGGCATCGTCCGCACGGACACGCTCGGCTGGGGATCCGTCGGCGTGCTGGGCCCGCTGGCGGCGGCCGTGATCCTGATCGCCTCGTTCCTGATGGTCGAGGGGCGCGTGGCCGAGGCGCCGCTGGTGCCGCTGAGCATCTTCAAGCTTTCGCGCCTGCGGGCCGCGAACCTGGTCGTGATCCTGATGTACGCCGCGCTGTTCTCGACGTTCTTTTTCATCACGCTCTACCTCCAGCAGGTGCTCGGCGACGACGCCCTGCAGGCGGGGTTCTCATTCCTGCCGATGACGCTGGCGGTGTTCAGCGGGTCTTCGCTGGCGCCCCGCTTGGTGGCACGGTTCGGCGTCCGGACCGTGGTCACCGCGGGGATGGTCCTGGCGGCGGCCGGCCTGCTGCTGTTCACCGGAGTACATCCCGGCGGCAGCTACTTCACGCTCGTGCTTCCCGGCGCTCTCCTGTCGGGTCTCGGCATGGGTCTGGGCCTGGTGTCCTCGACGATCGCCGCGACCCAGGGCGTTCCCGCAGAGCAGAGCGGCCTGGCCTCCGGTCTGTTGAACATGTCGCGTCTGTTCGGAGGCGCGCTGGGATTGGCGATCCTGAGCACGCTGGCCGCCTCTGAGACCCACGCCAGCGTGAGCGCGGGATCGGCCCAGGCGCTGACCAACGGGTTCGGGCTCGCCTTCCGGATCGGCGCCCTGTTCTGCGTGGCCGGTGCGCTGTTGGCCATCTTCCAGCTGCGAGCGGCGAAGCCCGAGACCGTCAAGGCCCCGGCCGAAGGCGAGCTCGAGGAATCAGAGCCGCTCGCCGCCTAGGGCGCATCGACGGCGGGCTTGGCGGGACTAGGATCACGCCATTCCTGCTAACCGCCGCAGCGCCGGCCTCCTGCTCTTCCGTCGCGCCCAGGGTGGGCCGGAGGTTCTGCTCGTGCATCCCGGCGGCCCTTTCTGGACGCGTCGCGACCTCGGCGCCTGGTCGATTCCCAAAGGAGAGTACGAGCCGGACGAGGACGCCTTCGAAGCCGCGCGGCGCGAGTTCCAGGAAGAGCTGAGCTCCCCGCCGCCCGACGGCCAGGCGGTTGACCTCGGAGAAATCAAGCAGAAAGGGGGGAAGCTGGTGTGCGCTTGGGCGATCGAGGGGGACCTCGATCCCACCGACATCGAGAGCAACACGTTCACGGCCGAGTGGCCGCCCCGCTCCGGCAGGATGCGCTCGTTTCCCGAGGTCGACCGCGCCGAGTGGTTCACGATCGAGCAGGCCCAACAGAAGATCAACCCCGCGCAGGCCGAACTGCTCGACAGGCTGGAGGAGCGGCTCTAGATGAGCTCAACCGGCCGGGTCAGCCCTACCGCCCATTACACCGGCTATGTCTGGGCACGCAACGGGCTCTCGCACCCCGAGCTCGAGACGGTCGAGGGCCGCGTCCTGTTCGAGACGCTACGAGTGCCGATGACGGTGAGCGCAATCCTCGGCGGCGGCACCCTCGAGGCCTACCTGCTCACCAGGCACCGAGCGATCGATGCCGCGCTCGAGCGGGCCATCGATGACGGTCGGGTGGCGCAGGTCGTGGAGGTTGCGGCGGGGTTGTCTCCTCGAGGGCTGCGGTTCACGCGTCGCTACGGGGACAGGCTGACCTACGTCGAGGCAGACCTTCCGGAGATGGTGGCTCGCAAGCGGGCGGCGCTCGAGCGGATCGGGTCGCTGTCCGAACGCCATCGAGTCGAGGAGGTCGACGCCCTGCGAGATCGGGGGCCTGGAAGCTTGGCCGAGCTGGCGGCCGGGCTCGACACCGGCTCCGGGCTGGCGATCATCACCGAGGGGTTGCTCGGCTACCTGGAGAAGCACGACGTGCGCGACATCTGGCGGCGATTCGCGCAGGCGCTCGGCCGCTTCGAGCAGGGGACGTACATATCCGACATCCACATGGGCGAGCTCCAGAACGTCCAGGTCAGAGTGTTTCGGGTGCTGCTGTCGCTCTTCGTGCGCGGACGCGTGCACCTTCATTTCGGCTCGGAGCAGGAGATCGTCGGAGCTCTGAAGGAGGCGGGCTTCAGCTCGGCGACGGTACGGCAGGCAGCGGCGGTAATCGGGGAAGCCCGCGATGCCGGGGGGCGGCTCGCGCATATACTTGAGGCGTCAACCGCCTGAGCCGCTCGCCCCTTCCCAAAGCATGATCGACGCCACGCTGTACAGCGATCCCGCCTGTCCGTGGGCCTATTGCGAGAGCCCGGCGCTGCGAGTGATCGAGTGGCGGTATGGCGAGCAGCTGCACTGGCGGTTGGTGCTCGTGGGCCTAACGGAGGACGCCTCGCAGTACGAGCAAAGGGGCTATACCCCGCTCGGGAGCGCGCTCGGGCAGCTGCGCTTCCGCGATCGCTACGGAATGCCGTTCGCGCCCGCACCGAAGGCACGGTTGAGCGCCACCTCCCGAGCCTGCCGCGCGGTGGTCGCGGCGAGAATCGCGCAGCCGGGATCCGAGTGGCGGGTGTTCCGGGCACTGCAGCTCGCCAACTTCACCACCCCGCTGGTGCTGGAAGACGACGCCCAGCTGGCCGACGTGCTGCGCGCCGTTCCCGGGGTCGAGGCGACCGAGATCGTGGCACGGATCGATGCCCCGGATGTGGTCGAGGCCTACGAACGGGACCGACTCGAGACCCGCAGTGCGCAGGGCTCGGCAGCGGAGCTACAGGGCAAGACGGCGACCACCGATGGCCCCGTGCGGTTCACGGCGCCGTCGGTGGTGTTCGAGGCAAGCGGCCAGCGGCTCATGGCCGGAGGCTTTCAGCCGGTCGAGGCCTACGACGTACTGATCGCCAACCTCGACCCCACGCTGGAGCGCCAGCCTGCGCCCGAGACCCCGGAGCCGCTTCTGGCGCGATTCCCGGACGGGCTGACCACGCAGGAGGTGGCGGCGCTGCTCACGCGAGGGAACGATCAGCCCGACCGCGCCGGCGCGGAGGCGGCCTTGATCGAGCTCGTCGGTGCTGGTCGAGCCGTGCGCGAGGCGCTCAGCGACGACGCGCTCTGGAAGCGGGCGGCCTAGTCGAGCTCGAGCTCGAGCGGCAGCGACTCGAGCCCGTAGATCCCGGATGGCGTCCCGAACTGTGGCTCGCCCGCCAGCCGCACGGTACGCACCCGCTCGGCAAGGAACGCCAGAGCTTCCTGCATCTCGGCCCGAGCCAGATTGGCCCCCACGCAATAGTGGATCCCGGCCCCGAACGTCAGCACCCGGGAACGGGGGCGGTCGGCGGCGATGTCGAATGAGTCGGGCTCGATCCCCTGGCGGTTCGCGTGCCAGGCCGACACGAGCACGATCGTCCCGGCCGGGAAAGTGACCCCACGGTGTTCCACCTCCGCCACCGTAATCCGGGCGGTGAGTGGGGTAATGGGCTCGTAGCGCAGTGCCTCCTCGACCGCCTGAAGCGCCAGCCCGAGGGGATCCGAGCGCAGGGCCTCCCACTGGTCGGGGTGGTCGGCCAGCAGCCGAACGGCGTGCGCCAGCTGGCTCTGGCTGGTATCGACGCCGCCCACCAGGATGTTCAGCACCAGGTTTCGCAGCTCGTCGTCGGAGAGCCTGTCGCCGGCCTCCTCGGCCTGGATCAGGTCGGTGATCAGATCGTCGGCGGGGCGGGCGCGCCGGTCGGCGATCAGCTCGTCCTCGTAGGCATAGAACTCGGCCACCGCCTGCTCGATCAGCGAGCGCTCCGCGATCAGGCTGGTGGCGTCGAACTGGCGCTGGATCCAGTTGGACCAGTGGTGAAGGCGAGGAGCGTCCTCGATGGGCGCACCCATCACCTCCGCGATGACCATCGACGGGTAGGGCTTGGCGAAGTCGGCGATGAACTCCACGCGGCCGCTTGAGGGCAGCAGCCGCTGGAGGAAGCGGCGCATAGCGGGCCGGTAGCGGTCGATGGCCCGCGGAGCGAGCGCTGGGTTGACGAGGTTGCGCAGCCTGCGGTGATCGTCTCCGTTTACGTTGATGATGTTCTTGACGATCTCCTCATGCAGTGGCCCGTCCTCGATCTTGAACAGCTCGGCGATCGTCAGTCCCGGGAACACGGCGTCCTTGGTCCGCAGGAAAAACTCGCCAGCCTCGCGGTCGAGCACCAGGAATCCGAACGGGCTTGCGGCCAGCCAACCTTCATGGCCCTGAAGCTGCTCCATCGCCTCCCGGTAGCGCCCGCCGCGCAGCGACGGATCCGTGTGGTCAAATCGCGGTAGGTCGAGCTCGGTCGCGAGCGCCACCGAGGCGACCTAACCCGACACCCGCTCGAACACGGCGGCCAGGCCCTGCCCGCCGCCGATACACATCGTCTCCAGGCCGTAGCGCGCCTCGCGGCGCTCGAGCTCGCGCAGCAGCGTGGCCAGGATACGCCCGCCCGTGGCCCCCACCGGGTGACCGAGAGAGATGCCCGACCCGTTCACGTTCAGGCGCTCCAGGCCATCGGGCAGCTGCCACTCGCGCAGGACCGCCAATACCTGGGCGGCGAACGCCTCGTTCAGCTCGATCAGCTGCATGTCGTCGAGCGTCAGCCCGGCCCGCTTGAGCGCCAGCGCGCTCGCGGGCACGGGACCGATCCCCATCGTCCGGGGCGGGACGCCGGCCACCGCCCAGGACACGAGCTTGGCGAACGGCTTCAGGCCCAGCTCGTGTGCTCGATCTGGGTGGGTCACGACACAGATCGCGGCGCCGTCGTTCTGGCCGCTCGAGTTGCCGGCGGTGACCGTCGCCTCGCTGTCCGAGCGGCGGGTGATCGGCTTGAGTGCCGACAGGCTTTCGAGCGAGGCGTCGGGGCGGGGATGCTCGTCGCGCTCCACCGCCCGGGGCCCAGCCTTTCGATCCTCCACCGTGACGGGGACGATCTCCTCAGCGAATAGGCCCTGCTCATGGGCGGCCACGGCCCGCTGGTGGGAGCGCAGCGACAGTTCGTCCTGCTCCCGGCGCGGGATCCCGTACTCGCGGCGGAGATTCTCCGCCGTCTCGAGCATTCCGCCCGGAACAGGGTGCTTGACGCCTCCGGCTGTCACACGCGAACGGACCAGGCGGTCTTCGAGCATCGCGCCCCCGGACCGCGATCCCCAGCGCAGCGCGGTGGAGTAGAGCTCGGCCTGGCTCATGCTCTCCGCGCCACCGGCCAGCAGCAGGTCGGCCGCGCCGGTCTGGACCATCATGCTGGCCTCGATCACCGCCTGCAGGCCCGAGCCGCATCGGCGGTCTATCTGTAGCCCGGGCACCTCGACGGGCAACCCGGCGTCAAGCGCGGCCACCCTGCCGAGGGCCGGGGCCTCGCCGTTGGCGTAGCACTGGCCCAGGAGCACGTCGTCGATTGCGTCGTGCGGCAGCGCCGTGCGCTCGAGCACCGCCGAGACCACGGTCGAAGCCAGCTTGGCCGCCGGCACCTCCCGAAACACGCCGCCGAACCGCCCCACGGGCGTCCGCAGCGGCTCACAGATCACTGCATCACGGGCCATCACGTCAGATATGTCACCACAGCGGCGAGGTCGCCGCCCGCTGGTGCCGTCCCCGCGCTTCCTACACTCGTCCCAATGCCCGGTGCACGCTCAGCTCGATTGGCCGAACGGTTCACCCGCCGCGTTCCCGGATTGCGGCACATCCCGGTCGTCAGGCTGCTCGCGCTCGCGGAGGTCGCACTGATCGCCCAGGACCATGTGGCCAGGCTCGACCCGCAGGAGCGTCGTCGAATCCTTCAGCTGGTCCGAATCGGCCGGGGCAGGCCGAGCCGGCTGACGAACGCCCAGCGCGAGGAGCTCCGGGAGCTGGTGGCCAAGGCCGAGCCGCGGCTGTTCGTGGGCGAGGTGGCCGAGAAGCTCTCGCCCGTCAAGCTGCCGCAGCGCATCGTCCGCGGGCGCCAGAAGAAGCGTTGACGCAAACGGGTCAGGACATCCCCGTCAGCGGCAGCCGCCGTCCCAGAGGGATGGAGAGCGCCCGGAGAACGTCCGCGGGGGTCCAGTCCGGTTGCGCGGGGTGGGTCAGATGCTGGCGCCCGAGGCCGCTCAGGAAGTTGTACAGCTTGGGATTCAGGATGCCGCGGAAATCCGGGGAAGCGTCCTGGGCCACGCGCTCAACGCCGCTCGGGTCAATCACGAAGTAGTTGTCGGAGTGGTCGACGTCGTAGGTCAGCCGCTGTCCCGTCAGCCAGTCGATCCCGGCCGGCTTCTCTTCGGGCACCTTCTGGTAGGAGAAGCCGAAGAACCTCGCCAGCGCCTGGAGCTCGCTCGTGGGCTCGGTGACGAACTTCCAGTTGGAGTGAGTGAGCCTGGCGTAGGCCAAGAGCCGATCAGGCGTGTCGCGCTCGGGATCGACGGACAGCTCGACGATCACGACGTTCCCGGCGACGCCGTCGGCACGCAGCGATTGCTGGACCTGGAGCAGGTTGCCCGTTGTCAGCGGACACACGTCCTGGCACAGGGTCAGGAACGGGACCAGGAGCACGGTCCTGCCGGCAAGTGAGGCCAAGGTGATGCGGCGGCCGTGCTGATCTGTGAGCGGCAGGTGAAGCAGAGAGGCCGGGACGGGGGCCGAGATGGTCGTTCCGGGGCCAGCCGTACCGCCGGCTGACGTGCTCTTGCTTGCAGTGTGCGACCCCGTCGAGCCCCCGCATGCCGGGAGGAGCAGCGCGAGCCCCATCAGGCCCGCGCAGCAGAGCTTCCTGATCCGGCTCCGAGCGCGAGGTGGCATGGGCTGCAGTGTCGCGCCCGGAGGCCGATCGTGCGACGGGGCCTGGAGCGCCGTGCGTCCTCGGTGCGGCGGGGCTGGGGCCACCGTGCGTCCTCAACGCGGCGGGCCGAGGACGTCGTGCGTCCTCAGCCCGCCGGCTCGATCGC
>DAIPIC010000077.1:0-3311 GCA_036771025.1 Solirubrobacteraceae bacterium | reverse complement strand
CTCGATCGCTCAGTGGACCGCAGACCGGGAGAAGACCCGGATCGCTATCCAAGTCAGGGCCGCGGCGAACGCGGCCACCACGGCCAGGCTCAGCCAGGCCTCGACCGTGACGTTGCTCATGCCCCAGATGTCGTGCAGTCCCTTGCCGCTGTGGTCGACTAACGCGTAGCGCATCAACGCCAACGCGTGCGTCAGGGGCAGTGCCTTGGCGATGGCGGCCAGGGCGGCCGGCATCGCATGGATCGGGTAGAGCGCCCCTGCCAGGAAGAACGGCAGGATCGCCACGGCGGGGGTGGCCCCGATGTACTCCTCCTGCTTTGACACCCGTGCGGCGAGCGTCTCCGCCAGTCCGTACATGAACACCGTGAACAGGAGTGCCGCGCCCACGAACCAGGCGATTCCGCTCGCGGTCACGTGGAACGAAGCCCCGCGCAGCGCCGACAGGCCGATCAGGACCACGACCTGCAGAGCCGCGAGGCCCAGCGCGACCGCCATGTTGCCCAGCACCAGGAACGAGCGTGGCACGGGGGCGGCGAGCAGCTCGCGCTGCGCGCCCGAATGGCGGTCGACTATCACGCTCAGCCCGGCGAAGATCGAGCTGAGTGGAACGACGAGCCCCACCGTTCCCACGCCCACGAACGCCAGGTAGTCGATGTTGGAGTGCAGGCCACCGGTGGCGACCTTGAGCGCCGGCGCTACGACCAGGGCGAGGATCGCCGGGCCGAGCAGCGGCACCAGAATTTGCCGCGGGTTTGAGGCCGTCAGCGACGCTCGCCTGCGGGCGAGGGTCGCCAGCGTGCCGGCCGTCCGTGTCCGCCGCCTGCGGCGGACCGGGATTGCGATGGATTCGGCGATAGCCGACATTGGTGTTGCTCCTTTCGTTTCTCAGTCAGGCGGCCTGGCTCAGCGGCGGGCCCGAGGGGGCCTCGTCACTGATCTGGCTGCCGGTCAGTTGCAGGTACACGTCATCGAGCGTCGGCATCCGGGTCGCGACCTCCGAGGCCCTCAGGTGCTCGGACTCGATCGCTGCGAGCGCCTCGCTCACCGCGTGGTCATGTAGGGGTACGGTCACGCGGGCCCCGACCGCGAACGCATCGCTGCGCGCGATCCGCAGCTCGCGAAGGCTCTGAAGCGCCCGGTCCGGACTTCCGTCGACGCGGAACTCGAGGATCTCTCGTCCCATTCCCGCCAGCAGTGCCTGCGGGCTGTCGAGGGCCACGATCGTTCCTTGGTGGATGATCGCCACGCGGTCAGCCAGCCGCTGGGCCTCGTCCAGGTAGTGGGTCGTGACGAGCACTGTCAGCTCATCCTGGGCCCGGAGCCCGGCGACCACGTCGAGCAGCTCGTGGCGAATGCGGGGATCGAGCCCCACCGTCGGCTCGTCCAGGAACAGAACCTGGGGAGAGGAGGAGAGGGCACGGGCGATCTCAAGCCGCCGGCGCTCGCCGCCGCTGTAGCTCGACACCGGCCGGTCGATCAGCGAGCTGAGACCGAGCGACTCGATTAGCTCGTCCACGCGACGCTTGGCCCTGGTGGGCGACACGCCCCAGAGCCGGGTATGGAGCTCGATGTTGGCGCGGCCGGTCAGACCTGCGTCGACCACGGGCTCCTGGAAGACGACGCTCGATACGCCACGCGCCAGCAGTGGCGTGCGAACCACGTCGTGTCCGCCGAGGAGGGCCGTGCCCGAAGTGGGCACGATGGTCGTGGTCAGCATTCCCACCGTCGTCGACTTGCCGGCCCCGTTGGGACCGAGCAGGCCGAATACCTCGCCGGCCGGCACCTCGAAGTCGATCCCCTTGACGGCCTCCACGCCGCCGGGGTACGTCTTGCGCAAGGCTTTTACCTCGATTGCATTCATTTCGATTCCTCCTGTCGCTGGTCCGGCCCCTGCCAGCGGGCCGGCGGCCCGTCACGTCGGGCCATTTCCGTTCGTCATCCATTTGACGGACCCCGACGAGAGGATGTGACCGATGGAGTCAAAGCAGTGGCAGGCACAGGAGTTCGAGCGAAACCGAGCGCACCTGAGGGCTGTCGCGCAGCGAATGCTCGGGTCGGCAGCCGAAGCCGACGACGCGGTTCAGGAAGCCTGGTTTCGCCTCAACCGCACCGACACCTCGGACGTGGAGAACATGCGCGGATGGCTGACGACGGTCGTCAGCCGCATCTGCCTCGACATGCTGCGCTCCCGCCAGGCCCGGCGAGAAGATCTCCTCGCGGGCTGGCCGGACGAGCCGCTCGTCACCCTGTTCGATGACGAGACCGATCCCGAGCAGGAGGCGCTGATGGCCGACTCCGTGGGTCTTGCGATGCTGGTGGTGCTCGACACGCTGTCCCCCGCCGAGCGCCTGGCCTTCGTGCTGCACGACATGTTCGGCGTTTCGTTCGAGGAGATCGCCCCGATCGTGCAGCGCAACGTGACAGCCACCCGTCAGCTCGCGAGTCGGGCCCGGCGAAGGGTGAGGGGCGCCGAAGGGCCGGCGCCCGAAGATCTCAACAGGCAGCGCAAGGTGGTGGAGGCATTCCTGCGCGCCTCGCGGGAGGGCGATTTCGAGGGTCTGGTGTCCGTGCTCGATCCCGAGGTGGTGTTCCGCGGCGACCCCGGCCGAAGCGCCATTCCGATCCCGCTCGAGGTCAGGGGCGCCGAGCAGGTGGCCAGCGTGGTGCTCGATCGCGGCAGGCCGTTTGCCCGCTACGGACGCCCGGCGGTCGTGGAGGGCAAGCCGGGAATCGTGGCGCTGCTGCCGGATCGCATCCGGGCGGTGGTGGCGATGACGATCGTCGGCGGCCGGGTGAAGGAGATGAACCTCCTCGTCGATCCAGAGAAGCTGAGCCGGGTCCGCCTGTAAAGGCTGAGCCGCTTCCGCCACGAGCGGTTACCTTCTCGGTGACGGTGAGCGCCACCGAGACCGAACGCGAGCTTCAAGACGCCCCGCTGCTCGAGCAGCCGACCGTCCTGCCCCCAGCCCCGTCCCGCGCCGTGCTGCGATCCATCGCGTTCGTGGTGGGGTCGGCGAGCCTGGGAGCGGAGATCGCGGCGGCCAGGCTGCTGGCCCCGTACTTCGGCGCTTCGACGATCATCTGGGCCAACACGATCGCCACGGTGCTGGTGGCGCTCTCGGCCGGCTACGCCCTCGGCGGGCGGCTGGCCGACCGGCGCGCCGACCTCTCCGGGCTGTGCGCGATCGTGCTAACGGCCGGCGTGCTGCTGGCAGTCGTGCCGTTCGTCGCCGATCCGTTCCTGCACCTCTCGGTGAACGCCCTGGGGTCGCTGTCCGTGGGCGGCTTCGTCGGCTCGCTCGCGGCCGTGC
>DAIPIC010000076.1:0-14243 GCA_036771025.1 Solirubrobacteraceae bacterium | reverse complement strand
AGTCACAGCAGATAGCAGTGGATATTCAGCTGGCGACTGCGCAGATGCAAGCGGCCCGGTAGGCAAGCGGGTCAGGTCGGCCTCAACCCACCGCCGTGGTAGCGTCACGCGGTGCGCTTTTGGAGAGCGGTTAGGCAGCGTTCGGCCGACGCTGCAGCGCAGGGTCGCGATCCGGTCGAATCCTGGATCGCGCAAGTCGTGCGCGGGCGTACCTTCGCCGACATCGGCGGGATCGGGATGGATTCCGCCAGCGAGCGGATTACTTTTGCGGTGGAGCACGGCGCTGCCTCCGCGACAATGGTGGACATCCGCCCGCCCGACTACCACGAGTGGAAGCGGTTCCGCGAGGTCTGCGCGAGCAAAGGAATCTCTGACTATCGCGAGCTGGCCTCGATCGACATCAACGATCCCGAACTCGTGCAGAAGGTCGGTACCTACGATGTCGTCAACTGCACCGGCATCTTCTACCACCTGCCATCGCCGCTGGCCGCGTTTGAAAATCTCCGCGAAGTGGTCGGTGAGTATCTGATCATCAACACCGTCATTGCTCCCGAAGTAATTGAGAATCAGTCAGGCCGGCTGGAGTTCCCAGGCAGTGTGGCACTGTTCCTACCAGGCATTGGCGAACAGGAGCGCAGCATTCTCGGCGAGCACTATCGCGCCAAGTTTGGCCTCCTGATTGATGGCTTCGCCCCGCGTATCCGCGATCAGCACAACAGCTATACGCCGTGGCATGACGGCGGAGGGTTCACCTGCTGGCCCTGGTGGTGGCTGTTCAATACGAGCGCTTTTCGGGCGCTAGTCCAACTGATGGGATTTCAGATCCTGGACGAGTGGATGTTTGAGGACCACGCTCTATACGTGTTTGCACGTAAGGGTGAAATTCCTCGCGGAGACGGCAGCAGCAGCTGAGCTCAGCCCACCGCTACCGGTTCGCGATCGACCAGGAACTGCGGGAGAGGCCCAGGCCCTCGGGCCTCACAGACCGCCGTCAACAACTGCTCGTATTGGTCGGTGACCGCATCCCACGAGTACTCCCGCGCCCGCGCCAGCGCCCGCTTGCGGTACTCCTCGACGGCTTGGGGATCGTTCAGCAGCCTCTCGAGCTGAACGGTCAGGTCGTCCACGCCCAGCTTGCCGGAGAAGTAGATCCCTGCGTCCCCGACCGTCTCCGCGTTGGGGCGATGGTCGTTGACCAACACGCAGTTGCCTGCCGCCAGCGCCTCGAGTATCACCGGATGGGTGCCGCCCACCTCGGTCGGCGCGCAGAACAGGTACGCGTGACGCTGCAGCTCCCAGTAGCCGCGTCCGAACACATAGCCCGGGAACACCACGCGTGGGTCGGCCGTTCTCCACACCTGGCGGATGTACTCATCCGCGTACGGAGCCCCGCCCACGATCGCGAGCTTCATGTCCCGGGCCGACTCGCGGCTGATCCGTGAGAAAGCCTCGACCAGCAGGTGCGGGTTGTTCTCCGGCTCGAGCCGGCCGACGAAAAGGACATATCTGCGGGGCTCGAGCCCCAGACGCTCCAGCGCTTCGGTGCCGTCGTATCCCGGATCCTCGACCCCGTAGGGCACAACGCCGATGCGCTCGCCGTACCGGCGCTCGAAGATGTCCGCGACGGCGTGGGAGTCGGTGATCGCCTCGTCCGCCCAGCGCGGGGCTGTGCGCTCGGCGAAACGAAGGTAGGCCTTGGCGAAGGCGGGCCACTTGCGTCGGTCGGAGTCGAGCCCGTCGACGTTGATCACCGCCGGAATCGCTGCCCGGCGCGTGATCAGACAGAGAGGGGAGTTCCCGGCGATGAAGAACAGCGCCACGTCCGGCTTGGTCAACCGAGCGGCGTGGACGGCGGAGAACAGAGTGTGGACGAACGTGTCCAGGTACTTGTTCTGAACCGTGCGCAGGTGGACCAGCTCGGCGCCCTTGTATGTCGAGAGCTTGCGATCGACGACGTGCGGGCGGCAATAGACGACGACGGAATGGCCGCGGGCCGTCAGTCGCGCGGTCAGCTGCTCGACTGCAGTCTCAAAGCCGCTGTAGGAGGCCGGTATCCCCCGGGTTCCGAGGATTGCGATCTTCATCGTCTCCTGGCGAGAGAGTAAGCCTCGACGTGCGCCCTTGCGCAGTCATCCCACGAGAATCTTTCGGCTCGTTCCTGCCCACGCTCCGCCAACTCGGCCTGGAGCCGGGGTTGATCGGCGATCTCGGCCATCGCTCGGGCGAAGGATGCGGCGTCACGAGGCTGGGCGTAGAGCGCCGCGTCCCCGCACACCTCGACCGCACCGGCTACACGGGCGGCGATCACCGGTACCCCGGCCCGCATGGCTTCGACCAGAGTGAGGCCAAACCCCTCGTATAGCGAGGTGTGGACGAGAGCGGCCGCTCCGGCGTACAGCTCCGCCAGCCTGCCAGGCGAGGGGCCCTGCTCCACCGAGACCCCACGGCCAGTCGCCTCCACGGAGCCGGCGAGGACCAGGCCAAGCGGCGAGCGCTCGTGCTCCCGGTACCGCGAGTAGGACGCCAGAAGCGTTCCCAGATCCTTGCGCGGCTCGTCGTCACCGACGTACAGGAAATGCGTAGGGGCACGGTGGCGGTTGACCGCCAGGCCCTGGCCCGGACCGTGTGGCGCTACGACGATCCGCTCGGCCTGGACGCCCCACACCTCGCGCACATCGGTCGCCGTGGTCTGGCTCACGCAGATCACGGCGCCCGCCCGCCGGGCGGCTGCTCGATGGGCGAGGTGGGCGTATGTCCGAAAGCCGCGGTCAAACCGATCAGGGAGCAGCTCGAACGCCAGGTCATGAACGGTGATCACCTGCGCTGCCGAGGCACCGGGGGCCAGGGCCGGCAACGCATGATGGATCACGTCGACGCCCAGCTTCCGTGCCCGCCTCGGCAGCTCAGACGTCGCCCACCACTGGTCGACGAGCAGGTTGCGGACGCTGCCCAGCCCGCCTCCGGCGGGAAGCCGGCGGCGTCGGTTCGCCGCCGGGATCACCTCCACGAGACCGCCGCTGTTGAGCGCCTGCTCGATCGCCGCCAGGTAGACCGCGGTACCGGAGTACGGCGCGCGGAGCGCATAGGTCGTGTCGAGCAGCACCCGCATCGGGACGTGAGCGTACGCGGGGCTCGCCCAGCCGGCATCCGGAGCTTTTCGACCACAATTTTCCGGAGTATTAAGGCCGGCGCTCGTAGCGTCCGAATGAGAGAGCGTGGGCCAGATAAGCCATCGTTGCGTCGTTAGGACCGTGGGGTGGTGGGTCGCCGTCTGCTGCCTCATGCTTCCCGCCGGCGCATTCGCGCACTGGAAAGGGGTCACGCTCGAAGACAACTACACGGGTCTACCAGCGCCCCACCAGGGCTTCTATCGCGATCTGAAATGGGCCCAGCGCGCGCACCTCGACATCCTGCATCTCTACATACAGCCCCGGGAGCTCCGCTCCGCGCGAGATGTCCGCTACTTCACCCGCTACCTGCGAACGGTCACGCGCGGCGGGGTCCGGGTGCTGTTGACGGTCTGGCAACAGGACACCGCCCAGATGATCGCCCGCCCGCAGCAGTTCGCCGCGGACTGCGCTCGCGTCGCAAAGCTCTGGCGGCCGTATCTCGCCGCGATCGAGGTCGCCGACGAGCCGAACGACAACGCGAGCACGGACGTCGGCTACGTGCGCGTGCTCCGGTCAGCCTACCCGGCGATCAAGCAGGTGGCGCCCCGACTGCCGGTGATCGGCGGCTCGCTGGCCTACGCCAGTGGCACGGACCTCGAACGGATGTACGCCGCCGGCTTGCGCGGCTATTTCGACGCGCTCAGCGCCCACCCATACACGGACAACGCGCCGCCCTACTCGATTGGCGCCGGCTGCGGCCACAGCTTCGCCTGCGGAGTGCCGTGGCTGCATCAAATCATGGTCGAGCACGGAGATGGAGACAAGCAACTGTGGCTGACGGAGATGGGGTGGAGCACTCAGAAATACCCGTACCTGGTCAGCGAGGCCGAGCGGGCCGTATACATGCGCCAGGTGGGGGCGATGACCCGCTCCTGGCCGTGGATCGGCGCCGTCATCTTCTTCCAACTCCGATATGGCGATCCGCGCTATGAGCCATCCGTGACCGAGCGCGACCTGGAACTAGGGCTCGCCCTGGTCAGCAAGACGTGGCAGCCGACGCCGGGTTTCTGGGCGCTCGCAAGCACGACCTACTGATGCTCACGCGCGGCCTTCGGGCCAGCGCGCGTGGGCATACTCGCGCGCCAGCCGCTTGGGCGCCCGCGCCAGCCATGCCTCCACGATCACCTCTTCGAGCCCGTCCGTGGCGATCGCCTCCAGGCGGACCAGAACCGCCGGATAGCCGTCGAAATGGGGCGTGGTGAAGAACACCTCGGGGTTGTCCGCCAAGAGCGCTTCCTTTGCGATGAGGTGCTCGACCCGCGCTCCCAGGATGGGGCCGGGGGGCGCGGCGTCCCCGAGCGCCCGCACGTCGGCGGGCCGAAGCGGCCGCTCCCAGACGAAGCCCCTGTCTCGAACACGCCACGAGGCGTGGCCGTGGGAGAGCTGCTCGCTGGTGTCAGGAAGCGCGAGCGCAATCCGGCGCACGTCGTCCCACGTGGCCATCGCCGCACATTAGCTGCGCACGGCCCGTGCGAGCAGGACCCGCCTGAACAGCGGCGGCCCACCCGTGGCGCGGACCTCCACAGGCGCGAAGCCAAACTCCTGCAGCAGGGCGCCCAGCGATCGGCGTGTGTAGAGGTGGAGGTGGTCGGACAGCGGCTCTGAGTAACGCTCGAGCCCGTGCACCAGGAGCAACGGCCGCGGATGGTTGGGCGTGGTCAGCAGCAACCTCCCCCGCGGGGCCAGCACGCGCCTGACCTCGGAGAGCCATCTGGCCGTGTCGGCTACGTGCTCGATTACCTCGCTGGCCCACACGACGTCGAACGCGAAACCCCGGAGGGGAAGCGGCCCGCCGATGGTGACCAGGCGGAAATCGAGCTTGGGGTGAGAGGCGCGAGCTCGCCTCACAGCCGCCTCGGCCACCTCTGCTCCCACCGCATGCGCCCCGGCGCCCACGAGCCCCGCCGTGAACGTGCCATCGCCAGAGCCCAGGTCCAGCACACGGTCGCCCGCGGACACGTGTTCGAGCAGGAACTGGAGGCGAAGTTCGTAGTCGGGAAGCTCGAGATGATCGGGCAGGCCGTCCCACAGCTCCTCGTAGTACTCCCTGATCATGTGAACGTACACATGTCGGCCCTCGGGCGCACGACATGGATCGGCGCTGAGGTCTAGAGTGCGTCGTGCCGTCGCGGATCGACGGCCGTTCGGGTGTTTTCAGGTCGACCACCTTGGAGGGAGTCAGCGCGTGAAGGTGGCTTACGACAGCCGTCCCAGCAAGGACGCCCGAGGAGTCGGGCGCTACACCCGCTGCCTACTCCAGGCGCTGCGCGAGTCGGCCGATGGCAAGCACGAGATCATCGAGTCGCACCGACCTCGACGCTGTGACCTCTTCCACGCCCCCTGGATCGAGGGAGCGATGCTCCGCTCCCCGGTCCCGATGGTCGTGACCCTCCACGACCTGGTTCCCCTCAAGCGACGGGGCGAGTATCTGCGATCAGGCATCCGCTTCAAGCTTCGCTATCTGGCGGTGCAGCGTGCGGTGAGGGTGATCGTTCCGACCCGGGCGGTCGCCGAGGACGCCACCCAGGCGCTCGAGATCCCTCCCGACCGGATCACGGTCATTCCCGAAGCCCCGGCTCCTGCGCTGTACAGGCGATCGGAGCAGGAGGTCGACACCGTGCGCGAGAAGTACTCGCTACCGCCGGAGTACCTGCTGTGGGTCGGCGGGATGACCACACCCGATCCGCGCAAGCGGGTCGCGGCGCTGGCCCGGGCCAAGCGGATGATGCCGCTAGTGCTCGTGGGCCCCGCAGCGCGCTGGGCCGGGGAGCTGCCCGACGTGACGCTCACCGGCGCCGTGAACGACGACGAGCTGGCCGCCATCTACACGGGCGCGCATGCTCTGGTGTTCCCGAGCGACGAGGAGGGATTCGGGCTGCCTCCGGTCGAGGCGCTGGCGTGCGGAACCCCGGTGGCGGCCTGCGACGTCCCCGCCCTGCGCGAGGTCCTCGACGGCCGGGCGGAGCTCGCCGAGGTCGACGATCTCGATGCGCTGATCCAGACAGCAGAATCGCTGCGGCGCCCGGCGCCCAAGCCGCCGGCCTGGACCTGGCGAGACGCAGCCGCCGCGACCTGGGATGCGTACGCGGACGCGGTACGCGCGCCCGCCGGCTGGCGCGGAGCGCGCCGGCGCCCGGCAGCAGCAGGCGGCGAGATCCACCGCCCGGATGACGAAGGGCTGGCGAGCCAGTCTTGAGCTCGCAGCCGACCGTCGCCTGACCGGCGGCGAACCGGCGTAGACTGGCTCAACAGAGATGTTCCTCGCGTAGTGGATCGGAGTCCGCTGGCCTGCCCCAGAATTCAGGAAGGATTGAGGTGAAGTCTCAGAAGGCTGCCCCCGCCCATCCCCCTTGGGCGGAACGCGACAGCGCGCCCGCCGAGCGAAGCTCGCATCAGTATCTGCTCGACTTCGACGTCGAGCTCTGCGAGGAGCTCGACGCCCGGGCTCGTCTCCTGGCTCGCTCTGCGATCACGGCGGTCGTCTTCGAGGCCGACCCGGGCGAAGTCAGGCTGTCCGACTGGCTGGCGATGGCGGGCTCCGGGCCCGGCGTGCTCGTGCTTGAGGGAGTTGTGGCCACAGGGGTCCACGTGGGTGATCGGATCGCCGCGGAGCTGGTCGGCGCCGGCGATCTCCTTCAGCCCTGGCGGGGTGAGGACGAAGAGCTGCTCGCCTGCGCAGTGGACTGGCGCGCGCTCGTCCCGGCGCGATTCGCGCTGCTGGACGCGGCGGTTGCCGAGCGGATGGGACGCTGGCCCCAGCTCGGCCTCGCGCTGCTGCGACGGGTGGGGCGGCGAACGCGCAGGCTCAACGTGCAGCGTGCGATCGCCGCCCAGCCGCGGTTGGAGGTCCGCCTGGCATTGCTGCTCTGGCATTTGGCGGGACGCTGGGGGAAGGTCGCGCCGGGTGGCGTGCGCCTGCCTGTGCCGCTAACCCACCAGATGCTTGGGCGCTTGATCGCGGCGGAGCGGCCGTCGGTTTCGCACGCGCTGGCTCGTCTGTCGGAGTCGGGCTTGGTGACCGCCCATGGCGACGAGTGGCATCTCCACGGCAGCCTCGAGCAGCAGCTGGCCGCCATGTTCGACGCGGTCCCCACACAAGTCGAATGGCTCGATGCCGCCAGCGGGTCGGTCGGCGCCGCCTGACGGGGTCCGATAACGAAAACGCGCAACTTCTGCCTCGCGGTTTCGTTCACTTGCTAGGCGGAAAGCCGGCATCACTAAAGCCAGGAGGAGGTCCTGTGAAACGTGCAGTTCTGGCCGCGTCTCTCGCGGCATTGCTAATCGGGGTTCCCACCGCGCTCGGCAAGCCGAGCTCTAGCGTCACGATGGGCGTGGCGCCGACGACCCTCACATTGGGGTCGTCGACCACGATCTCAGGCCACGCGAGCGGATCCAAGGCTCCGGGGGCCGCCGTGTTCCTGCAGGCGAAGCCCTTCGGGGTGAGTTCGTTCGTAAATGTCGCGCGCACCACTGCGAACTCCGCCGGCAACTACAGCTTCCGGTACTTCCCAACCAGGAACACGTCGGTGCGAGTGGTCGCCAAGACGTCGCCCCAAGCCACGAGCCCCTCGGTGTTCATCGGCGTTCGCATACGAGTCGGGCTGAGTGTCGGCACCACTCACCCCAGGAAGGGCCAGAAGGTCCGGTTCTCGGGCATCGTGGTTCCGGCTTTCAATGGCGGCACCGTCCTGCTCCAGCGGAGGACGGCCACCGGCCATTGGAGGACGATGGCGTTCGCAACGCTGTTCGCCACTACCCCGAATAGCTTTGGACCGCGTTCGGCGTACTTCAAGCGGCTCACGATCTCCAGGAGCGGTACGTGGCGTGCTCGCTTCGTCCCGTCCATCGGTGGGTGGTTGCCGAATAGCAGCCGGACGCGGACTCTGATCGTGCACTGAGGCGCGCGCGCGTCCGATTCGGACGCATGTCAGAACTCCCGGGCGGCAACCGCGGTTGCCGCCCGGGAGTTGCGCCGTTCCACCCCGGGGTCTGCGGCCCCCTCGCCCCTAGAACATCTGTCCAGGCCGGGCTGAACGCGACGGACAGGGGTAGCCCTTGGGTTCAGCCTGCCACGGCGGGCGAACCCGAATCAGGGAGGTTGAACATGTCTGTCGCCAGCGAACGGGGCAAGGCAAGGCGAACGACCAGCCGGGGCCGTTCGTCGTCGAACGGCTCGCGGAACGCGCGGTCATCCTCCGGCGCTTCCGCCCGGACCAAGAACAGCTCCGGCCGAGCAACTAGAAACAGCTCCAGTCGCGCGAAGGGCTCGGCGTCGAAGAAGACCCAGAGTGCCTCGCAGCGCGCGCGTAGCTCCTCGCAGCGCAACCACGCCGGCCGGGAGGTCTTGACCAACGCCGGCATCGGAGCGTTGGGCGCGGCGATCGGAATCGCGGGCGGCGTCCTGCTCGGTCGAAACACCGCGCAACGGGGTCGCAAGGTCCTGGGCGTTCCGGTCCCGGAGAAGATCGACCTCGGAGGCGTTGGCCAGCAGATTGGAGATGCCGGTCGGCAATTCGGCAAGCTCGCGAACGAGGTACGGACCGTCCGCGAGAAGGCTGAGCAAGTTGGCCGCATCCTGACCTGATCCGGCTGAGACATGGCTCGCACTGCCACCAAGCAACGGTCGAACGCTGCGCGACGCGCGCGCGGCAGCGCGGCATCGGGCAAGAAGCGGCCCGCGAAGGCGGCCGCCAAAGCCGCGAAGAATCCCGCGAAGACGGCCGCCAAAGCCGCTAAGAAGCCAGCAAAGACGATGGCGCGTGCCGCTGCCCTGAAGGCATTGAAGGCGCTCGCCGGAAAGGCGGCGGAGATGACCGCGCGCGGGGTCCGCTCAGCCGCCGACCGCGCCACGACCGCCTCGAAAGACGCGCTTGAAAACGGCTTCGGCGCCAGGCTGCCGATCCAGGCGTCGATCGACGTGGCGGTTCCGCTGCTCGTGGCCTGGGAGGAGTGGATGACGTTCGACCCCTTCACCGAGGGCGTACACCGCATCGAGGACGTCGAGCGGGACGGCGAGGAGCTGGTGGGCACGATCGCCGGGCCGCGGGCGGTCGATTGGCGCGCGGAGATCGTCGACGAGCGGGAGCAGGAAGCCTTCGCCTGGCGCTCGGTCGAAGGATCGGACTGCGCCGGACTCATCACCTTTCACCGGCTGAGCGAACGGCTGACGCGAATCGAGGTCGATCTCGACGTCCTGCCGACGAACCCGGCCGAGACCCTGACCCTATCGCTTCACCTGGCCCATCACCGGGTGACCAACGATCTTCGCCGCTTCAAGGCGCGGGTGGAGTTCATCAATCCCGACGTCTACGAGGCGGAATTGAGCCGGAACGGCAACGTACCCGACGGGGACGCCGACAACGCGCCTGAGGGCGACAACAACGAGTAAGGAGACGCGCGAGATGTCGACAATGGCAATGGCCCGAGGGCCCGGCGCAGGATACGTTCAGCGGTCAAGCTCCTCGGGGCTGGCGGATGTCCTAGACGTCCTGCTGGATAAGGGGCTAGTGATCGATGTCTTCCTGCGAGTCTCGCTCGTAGGCATCGAGCTGCTCACCGTCGACGCCCGGATCGTGATCGCGAGCGTAGACACGTACCTTCGGTTCGCCGAGGCCGTAAACCGACTCGACCTTGGCCAGAGCAGCGACGAAGGGCTGCCCCAGCTGGTCGAGGACATGACCTCGGACGGCGCGCAGTCCAAGACGAAGGGCGTGCTCGAGGGCGCGAAGGAGTCGCTGTTCGGAAGCTCTGACGACGAGGAGCAAGACGGCGAGGAGGAGAGCAAGAGCTCTTCTCGGTCCCGGTCTTCGCGACGGTCCAGCTCGAGCCAGCGCTCGAAGTCTGCAAGCTCCTCGCGGGGGCGCTAGCCCCGGACGGAGGTGAGCGAGGCCATGCCCGAGTACGTGTATGGAATCGTCGAGGGGAAAGCCCCGGTGCCGTCTGGCAAGGGCATCGGCGACTCTCCTCTGCGACTGATCACAGACGACGGCGCCGCGGCCCTGGTGAGCGAGCTCCAGCAGTACGAGATCGCGCTGGGGCGAGAGGAGCTGCTGGCACACGCGCGCGTTCTCGAAGACGCCATCTCATCCGGCACGGTGCTGCCGATGCGGTTCGGCATCGTGATGGAGGGCGAGGACGCGGTGCGCCAGCGCCTATTGCGAGGACACGCCGATGAGCTGCGGATCCAGCTCGAGCGGTTTGCCGACAAGGTCGAGGTGAACATTCGAGCCAGCTACGACGAGAAACGGCTGATGGGAGAGGTCGTGTCCGAGAACGCAGACGTAAAACGCCTCCGGGACTCCGTGAAGGGGAAGCCGGAGGACGCCACCTATTACGAACGCATCAGGCTCGGGGAGCTTGTCTCAAAGGCCGTGGAACAGAAGCGAGAGGCCGACTCGGCCCGGATCCTGGAGGTGCTGTGGCCGTTCGCCGCAGACGTCCAGGTGGCGCCACCGGCCCACGAGCGGGTGGCACTGAGCTCGGCATTCCTGGTCGAGCGCAGACGGTTGCCGGAGTTCGATCAGGCCCTTGAAGGATTCGCCGAAGCACAGGCCGGTCGGCTGCAGTTCAAGTACACCGGTCCGCTGCCACCACACTCATTCGTCGAGCTCTCGGACGGGAGCTGACATGGGCCTGTTTACCGCACTGGCGACCCTGCCCCTCGCCCCGGTCCGGGGTGTGGCGTGGGTCGCCGAACAGGTGGCCGAGGAGGCGGATCGCCAGCTCTACGACGAGGGGAGCATCCGGCGGGAGATGCTGCAACTGGAACTCGACTACGAGGATGGGAAGATCGACCTCCAGGAGCGTGAGCGCCAGGAGGAGGAGCTGCTTGAGCGTCTGGCGGTGAGCCAGGCACGTCGCGCGGCTGAGGAGGAGGAGCTGCGCGCGTGGGAGGAGATGCACCTTTCCGACGAGGAGGTGCAGGGCAATGGCTGAGCGGCGGAAGGACGGCGCGAGTCGTAATGGGCTGTCCGGGCGGGAGGCGATCGAGCGCGTGCGCCGAGACCTCCCGCAGCTGCTCGGCCGCCCGATAGAAGCGGTGCTCGGGGTTCAGCGCGAGGACGACAACGGCTGGATGGTGACCGTGCAGGTCGTCGAGCTCTCCCGCATCCCGAGCACGACCGACGTGCTGGCGTCCTATGAGGTGACGCTCGATGAGGAGGGGGAGCTGCTCGGATATCGCCGCGATCGGCGCTACCACCGCAACCAGACCGATCGGGAATAGACCGTGGCCGCCCGAGATCCCCTCTCCTCCCGCCACCCCCTGCCGGCCGCGAACTACAACCGCGCCGAGATTCGTCCCCGCGAATCAGGTCCCGCAAATCTCGCCGACATCCTGGAGCGGGTCCTGGACAAAGGAATCGTGATCGCTGGGGACATCCAGATCAATCTGCTGGAGATCGAGCTGCTGAACATCAAGCTGAGGCTGCTCGTGGCGTCCGTCGACCGGGCGCGCGAGATGGGTATCAACTGGTGGGAGTCGGATCCTGCGCTGTCTGGTGGCGCCCAGGAGCTCGAACGCGAGAACCGCGATCTGCGCGAACGCCTCGAGCGGCTGGAGCGGCTCCTACCGGCGGCGAGCGCCGGGAAAGGGGAAGCGGAGGGCGAATCGACAGAAACATCCGCCGAGAGCGTTGAGACGTGGGAGCACGTAGAGAAGCGATCGAGCACCTGACCGACGCCGTCCAGGAGCTCGGCCGCCAGGACGTGGCCGAGGTTCTCGCCGAGGCGCGGACCGAGGCACGCACGCGCGTTCGCTCGATGCTCGCCGACGCGCTGACGGAGTCGATGCTGGCCCAAGCCCTGGAGCAGCTGCCGCCGGCTAGCGGCGGGGCGGTCGAGCGCCCGCAGCCCCAGCGCGAGTTCGCGCCTGGAGCAGCGGCGGGAGGGGACGGCGATCCCGACCCGGACACGGAGCCGGCGTGGTACGTGTACGGCGTCGTCCGAGCCCACGAGGCTCCGGCCGCCGGGGAGCTCGCCGACGCCCGACGGTCGCTGACCGCCGTGACCGAGGGCGAGCTGACCGCGATGGTCAGCCCGGTCCCAGCCGCAGAGTTCGCCGAGAACGAACTCCGAGCTCACCTGAACGATATGGACTGGGTGGAGACCGTGGCCCGCGACCACGAGCGCGTGCTCGACGCCATCTGTACGCGGACCACTGTCATCCCCATGCGCCTCTGCACGGTCTACGAGACCGAGGGCGGCGTCCGGGAGATGCTGCTTCGCGAGTCGGAGTCCCTCCTGCAGGCCCTGGATCACCTGGACGGCAAGGCCGAGTGGGGAGTGAAGGTGTTTTTCGAGCGTCCGCGCGAGTCACGCGTGGCCACGCGAGAGCCTGCGTCCGGCGAGCGCGGCTCCGGAGCGGCGTACATGGATGACCGACGCCGACAACGAGATCGCGCCAGGCAGCTCGACGAGCAGGTCGAATCGGTCGTGGCCACGATCCACGAGAAGCTGGACTCCCTATCGGAAGAGAGCACCCTGAACCAACCCCAGCGGCCCGAGGTCAGCTCCCATGGCGGCGAGATGGTTCTGAACGGCGCATACCTCGTCGAGCGCGAGAACGAGTCGCCGTTCCACGAGGAGATTCGGACACTTCAGTCGAGGTTTGCGGAGAACGGGCTCGAGCTGGTGCTCACGGGGCCGTGGCCGGCCTACAACTTCCTGCCCGACAGGATCGGAGCAACGTGGTGAGCGAGGTCATCTCTCGAGCCGACACGAGCGCTGTATCGCGCACGACGGATTCCGCCTCCCGCGCTCCGTATGGCGGCCGCCAGGTGACGCTGATCGATGTGCTCGACCGGTTGCTGGCTGGCGGCGTGGTGATCGGTGGCCACATCACCCTGTCGGTGGCTGACATTGACCTGGTCGAGCTGGACCTCGGGATCATTCTCGCCGCAACCGACAAGGTGATGGGGCGATGAGCTTGCTCGCCTACGCTTTCGCCGAGCGCGACGCCGATGTGATCGACGGCGTGGGCCTCGACGAGGAGCCGCTGATCGCGATCGAGGACGATGGCGTGGCTCTGGTCGCTAGCCGCCACGCCTCCCGGCCACCCGTGCCCACTGCGGAGGCCCTGTGGCGCTACGAGGAGATCGTCGAGCGGCTGATGGCCCGCCAGGCGATCCTTCCGGCTCGGTTCGGCAGCGTCCTCGCGGATGAGAACGAGGCTCTACGTGCGCTGCGCAGCCGCCGCGACGAGCTGCGCCAAGGCCTCGCCAGGGTGCGAGGCGCGGTCGAGCTTGGGATCAGAGCGTGCTGGGCGCAGGCGCCAACCCCACCGCCTGCCCGCTCTGGCACTGAGTACATGCTCGGCCAGCTTGAAGTTCGCCGCCGAGCGCAGCGCGTCGCGGACCTGGTGGCCCCGCTTCGGGCGCTGGCCCGGAGCAGCAAGGTGAAGGTGCTCCCGCGTCCGTCGATCCCGCTGCTCGCGGCGTACCTCGTCGACCGGGACCGGACGGAAGAGTTCATCGCGCTTGCCGACGAGCTCGACGCCTCGTTCGAGGACGGGCAACTCGTCTGCACCGGGCCGTGGCCGCCGTACAGCTTCGTCCAAGCCGCGTGGCTCGATCGCGACGTCCAAGGAGAACGGCAATGAGCTGGATCACCGAGCCCGATCCCTTCCTAGGCAAGCTCGAGCGGACCCAGAGCGCTCTGGCCCGACGGGTGGACACCGACGACGAGAAGCTCGAGAAGGGACTGGCCCAGCTGGTGCTGACATTGATCGAGCTCCTGCGGCAGTTGATGGAGCGCCAGGCGCTTCGGCGCATCGATGGCGGCTCGCTCAGCGAGGAGGAGATCGAGCGGCTGGGCCGCACCTTCATGGCCCTCTCGGAGCGGATGGACGAGCTCAAGGAGGCCTTTGACCTCTCAGACGAAGACCTGAACCTCAACCTGGGCCCACTGGGCGACTTGATGTAGCAAGGAAGGAGGAAGACATGCCCTTGCAACAGCGCTATTACGACATCCTGATGGAGCGGGTCCGAAACGACCGCTATCCGAGTGGCCAACTGCTGAATCGGCTCGAGGCCACGATGTTCTCCAGCGAGCAGATGGTCGAGTACGTGGACATGC
>DAIPIC010000075.1:0-14272 GCA_036771025.1 Solirubrobacteraceae bacterium | reverse complement strand
GCAGGGCCCGCGGCAACTCGTCGAAGTTGACGCTGGAGCCGCCATAGCGGTGCGCCAGCCCGATCGCCCGGTCGCGCCTGCGGGTGGCCACGAACACCGCCCGCACCCCGGAATCGGCCAGGGCACGGGCCGTCAGCTCGCTGGTCTCTCCGGTGCCCAGGATCACTACCTCCCGCCCACTCAATTCTCCGAGCAGCTCCCGCGCCAGCGCCACCGCCACCGCGGGCAACGTGAGCTGGCGCTCACCGATCGCGGTCTCGGTGCGAACCCGCTTGCCGGTCTCGATCGCGGCCCTGAACAGGCGGTTGGTGAGCGGCCCGGTCGTCTCCTTAGCCAGCGCGGCGTCGTACGCCCGCTTGACCTGCCCCTGAATCTCGTTCTCGCCCACGATCATCGATTCGAGGCCGGCGGTCACCCTGTACAAGTGTCGCGCGGCTTCACAATTTCGGTGGGCGTAGATCGCGGAGGCCAGCGCCGTGGGCCTGATGCCGGCTTGCCGGGAGAGCATCGTCAGGGCGCTCGACTCGGCCTCGACCGGGTCCCCCACGACCAGGTACAGCTCGGTTCGGTTGCAGGTCGAGATCGCGACCGCCTCCTGCACGTCTGCCGCTCCACGCAGGTCGCGCAGGAACTCCGCGGCCTGGCGGTCGGTCAGCGCCAAGCGCTCGCGAACCTCGACCGGAGCCGTCTTGTGCGAGGCGCCGATTGCCAGCAGCTCGCTCATGATCGGGTCTCCTCCGCGGGGCGTCCCGCCCCGCGTTCTGACACAGTCGCTCGGCCTCCCGCCTCGCTTAACCGGTGGTCGGCTTCGCCGACCACCTCCCGATCGTCCTCGTGCTCGGCCTGTGCCGCGCGCTGGTCGAGGTCGCGTTTCAGCTGCGAAAGGTCGCGCTCGGTCCGCGTCAGCCGCCGGGCCATGATCACCACGTAGATCAACACGATCGCCAGGAACACGGCATAGGCGGCAATCACGTAAGGGGCCGCCTTGCCGGGGGCCAGCGCGGGTGAGGTCGCCAGCAGGCTCATGACGGGGCTGCGCTCCGTCCCAGGGGACGGACGGAATCGTCGCCGAGCAGGGAGCGCCGCAGCCGGCGGACTTGGATGCGGGCGTTCTTGGCGGTCATCTCGTACTTCCAGAGCGTGGCATACAGGAGCGCCATCCCCAGCAGGGAGATGACGAACGTGAGCCGCATCGAGCTTGGAAGGTTGCCGCCGCCCAGGGTCAGGATCCGAGGATGGACGAACTGCTGCGCCAGCCGCACGGCGATGAAATTGAGCGGCACGAAGGCCGCCGCCACGACCGCGAAAACGCTGGCGTAGCGCGCCTGGCGCTCGGGATCCTCGATCGAGAACCGCAGGGGCTGGTAGGTGGCGAACAGAAGCAGCACGATCAGGAACGAGGTCAGGGTGGGATCGCTCCACTGCCACCAGTGTCCCCAGGAGGCCTTGGCCCAAATCGATCCCGTTATGAGACCGGCGACGCCGAAGATCAATGCCATGTGGATCGCCACGTAGGAGCGCATGTCCCATGCTCGATCGCCGGTGCGCAGGTGGCCGATGGCCAGCAGTCCTCCCAGCACGAACCCGCACAGCGAGACGATCGCCAGCGGCACGTGCAGATAGAAGATCTTCTGGATGAAGCCCTGGTCGGCGTCGAGCGGGGCGTAGAAGAAGGCCAGCGCCAACGCGACGGTGATGGTCGCGATCGTGGCCAGGACGAGGGTGCGAAGCCCGCGGCCGAACGTGGTCAAGGAGTCACTCCTCCAGAAGGTAGTCGAATACCGCGTAGGCGATCAGGGCGAACACCACATCATAAAGAGCGAGGATTGCGATCCATTTGGCCGGCGGCGAGCCGGAGCCGTGGGCCGCGAGCAGGGGGCCGGCCGCGCGGGCCGTGGCGATCAGCGCTGGAATCAGAAGCGGGAGGCCAACGATTGGCGCGATCAGGTCGCGCGCCCGCGTCTGAATCGCAATCGCCGAGACGAACGTGCCGATCACCGCCAGCCCGAGATCGGCCAGCGCCAGCACTGCGATCAGCCCAGGCAGCCGTGGCCCGAGAGGCGGACCCAGCAGCAACAGTCCGAAAGCGGGCACGGCTATCACCTCGAGCACGGCGAGGAAGATGAGCATGGCCGCGGTCTTGGCCACCAAGAGGGCGTTGCGGTCCACCGGCGCGAGCAGGAAGGCATCGAAGCCGCCCTGCTCGCGCTCGGCCACGAACAGCCGCCCCGCGCCCAGGAGTGCCGCGAACAAGAGCGTGACCGTGAGCACTCCAGCAGCGAGCTGGCCGGCGATCGCCGCCTGGTTGAGCCCAAAGTGGAAGATCACGAACGTCGAGAGTGAAAACAGGGCCATGGCCGGCAATGTCTCGAACGTCCTGAGCTCGAGCCGCAGGTCCTTGCGAAGGACGGTCAGCACCGTGCTCATTCGTAGAGCTCCTTGACCCGCCGGGCGTCAAGCTCCGCGGGCTCCGCCAGGAATGCCGCGCGGCCGTCTCTGAGCCCCAGGACAAGGTCGGCCTCCCTTATGACCGCATCCGGGTCGTGGCTGGTGAGCACCCGGGCGCGCCCGTTACCGCCGCCGATCAGTGGCTCCACCAGCTCGCTGGCAGCCGGGTCGAGGTTCGCTCTGGGCTCGTCGAGCAGCAGCAGCTCGGGCTCGTGAAGCACGGCGCGGCAAACCGCGAGGCGCTGCACCATTCCTCGGGACAGGGAGCGGACGGGATCATCTCCGCGACCGTCCATTCCCACATCCTTCAGCAAGCGGTCAGCCCTCTCTTCGGGCAACCCGTGCAGCCGCGCGTGATACCGCAGGTTCTCGCGTCCGGTCAGGTCGCGATAGAGGAGCGGCTCGTGGCCCAGCAACCCGATCCTCCGCCGGACGGCGAAGGCCCTGGAGGGCAGCGACTCGCCGAGCACCTCCACGTCGCCTCCATGCGGTCGCAGCAGCGTGGCCAGGATCCGGAGGAGTGTCGATTTCCCAGCCCCGTTGCGCCCTAGCACGGCCAAGGTCGCGCCTCTCGGCACGCACACCGAGATCTCCTTGAGAGCGGTCCGCTCGCCGAAACGGCGCACGACGCCGCGCAGCTCAATGGCCGGCGTGTCGGGCACCGTGGTTGGCCCTCCCCAGCGTCGCGACCGCGTGCTCGAGCGTCGGGGCGACGATCCCGAACAGCTCGTGGATCGCCTTGGGGTTCCCGGGGAAGTTGATGATGAGGGTGCGGCCCGCGATCCCGGACACGCCCCGGGTCAGGATCCCCATCGGGGTGTGCCTGAGCGACTCGGCTCGCATCGCCTCCGCAAACCCCGGCGCGTCCCGGTCGATCACCGCCCGCGTGGCTTCGGGCGTGACGTCATCGGGCGTGAGGCCGGTGCCGCCGGTGGTGAAGATGAGCGGCGTCTCGGCCTCGGGAGCCGCGTGACGGCGAAGCAGCTCCTCGATCTGGCGACGGTCGTCGCTCACGGTTTCTCTGGCCACGACCTCGACGCCCGCCTCCTCCGCCAGCTCGGCCAGGGCCGGGCCGGAGCGGTCCTCGGCGCGCCCGGCGGCGACCGACGTCGAGATCGTTATGACTGCGGCCCTCATGCCATCGCTTGGCCGCCCGTGGCGCGCGGACGGCTCATGTCACGAGCGCCAGTACGCGGGTCGGTCCGCCGCTTCCGCCAGCCAGCGCCGGCGCTCCGATGAGGGCCACCGCGCCTGTGGGCGGCAGCCGGTCCAGGTTGGCGAGGTTCTCGATCCCGTAGCGGCCGCTCGGCAGCCAGCTGACGTGCGCCGGGAAGTCCGAGCTGGCAGCGATGTCCAGGCTGGCGGTGTCCAGACCGATGGCCCGGACGCCAGGACGCTCGTCCTTGAGGAACTCGGTGAGCGCTTCGCTGAAGCCCGGAGCGTGCATGGTCCCCGAGGCATCGGCGTTGAGATAGGCAGCTGGGTCGTGCACGCGACTGCCCCACCCGGTGAGGGCAAACAACGCGCAGCGGTCGGGAAGGCGGCCGTGACGTCCCTCCCAGGCCCGGACGTCATCGGGGGTCACGGTGGCATCGTGATCGTGGGCGACGCGGTGGCGGATGTCGATCACCGCCACGGGAAGGATCAACTCCTGGGGGGCGATGCAGTCGACGGTCGCCGCTCCCTGGCCGAAATGGGCGGGAGCGTCGACATGCGTGCCCGAGTGCTCATCGAACGCCCAGGTCTTTACGAAGAAGCCATCCTCCTCGCAGCTGAACTTCCTGGCCACCCGCACCGGGTCATAGACCGGAAACAGCGGGAAGTCGGCGGTCAGGGGATGGCTCAGATCGATGACCTGCGCGCGCCCCAGGACGTCGCTCAGGTTGACACTCACGGTCCCCGGTCCTCGTCTCGCCGCCACTGACCCGAGCGCCCGCCGGCCTTCTCGAGGAGCACGACCTCCTCGATCCTCGCACCCCGCTCCATGCCCTTGATCATGTCGTAGACGGTTAGCCCGGCGACCGCCGCCGCCGTCAGAGCCTCCATCTCGACCCCGGTAGGGCCCGTCGTTCTGGCCTCGGCGTGCAGGGTGATGGTGCCCGCGTCGGGATCGACGGCTCCGTCGACGCCTACGTAGGACAGCGCCAGGGGATGACACAGAGGGATGAGCTCGGCGGTGCGCTTGGCGGCTTGGATCCCGGCGATCCGGGCGACGCCCAGCACGTCTCCCTTCGGAGCATCCCCAGCTTCGACGGCCCGCGCCGTCTGGGGCGATACCCGGACCACCGCCTGGGCTAGGGCGCGACGCTCGGTGGCTGACTTGGAGGACACGTCGACCATGCGGGCCCGTCCGTGCTCGTCGAGGTGCGTCAGGCGGTCGCCCGGCTCAGCGCTCACGCAGGAGCGTGCTCCCGCATCGCGCCCTCGACCATCTGGCGTACCTCTTCGAAGTGGCCTTCCCGCAGCAGCTGGACTGGGTCGGGGTCGCCGCCGACGATCGACTCGAAGAACTCCTTGCGGTCCTGGTAGGTCGGGAGGGTCGCCTTGGCCCACCCCCTGGCCTCGTTCAGAAGCACGGCCAGCATCGCGTAGGGCTCGCCGAACAGCTCCCCGATCTCGCGCTTCATCCGCTTGGCCAGAGCGGGCGATGCGCCCGCGGTGGAGATCGCGATGGCGATCGGGCCGGTGCGAACGATCGCCGGGAGAATGAAGTTGCAAAGCGGCGGTACGTCGACGACATTGACGAGCATCGCCCGCGCCTCGGCGTCCTCGAACACGCGGATGTTGACGTCCGTGTCGGAGGTCGCGGCGATGGCGATCAGGCAGCCGTCGAGGTCGGAGGACGCGTATTCCCGCTGCTCCCAGCGGATCGTTCCCTCCAGGGCGAGCTGCGTCAGCTCGGGATGCGCCTGCGGCGCGACCAAGGTCACCTCGGCGTCGCAGGCCAACAGCCCCTCGACCTTCTCAAGCCCCACGTCACCGCCGCCGATAACCACGCACCGGCGCCCGGTCAGGCGCAGGCAGGCGATATAGAACCGCGTCTGAAGCATCCCCTCGACGCACGACTGGTCGCAGATGCCCTTACGCAGCTGGCAGACGCATTCTTTGCCGGTATAGGCCTGGGCGGGCACGACCTCAAAGGGTAGCCCGCTGCGGGGTACCCATCACCGCCGTAGCGCGTCGCGCGCCAGCCTGGCGCCGACCTTGAGCAACGGGGCAGCACCGGCCCGGAGCGCGCTGGCGCGGATCGACGGACGGCCGTAGAGGACCTGGGAGGTCTGGCGCAACGCCTTGCCGAGCGTCTCGTCGTACGGGTGCCACCAGGCGTCGCGGACGGTCGACGGCTCCCACACCCGCAGCTTGACATTGACGCACTCGTACAGGCCGAACTTGGAGTGCGTGCGGCCGAAGCCGGAGTGCTTGACCCCGCCCCACGAGCACTGGCAGGCGCCGTGACTGAACATGTGGTCGTTGATCCACACCATGCCGGACTCGAGTTCCCGCGCGAAGCGATCGCCCTTGCTGCGATCGGACGTCCAGACCGAAGCGCCGAGGCCGTAGGGCGAATCGTTGGCGAGCGCCACCGCCTCGTCCTCGGAGTCGACGATCACTATCGGCAGCACGGGGCCGAAGATCTCCTCGCGCATGATCCGCATCTCGTGGCTGACGTCAGTGAGCACGGCCGGGGCGTAGAAGCTGCCGCGTTCGAGGCCGGTGGGCGCGTCGACCGGACCGCCGCACAGCAACGACGAACCGGCGGCCACCGCGTCGTCGACCAGCCCTGAGACGGTCTCGAACTGCCGGCGGGAGACCATCGGCCCGATTTCGGTCTCCCATCTCATCGGATCCCCGACCCGCAGGCCCCGGGCTCCGTCGACAACGCCGGAGATGAAGCGGTCGGAGACCTCGCGCATCACGTATACGCGCTCGACGCCCGAGCACGTCTGCCCGGCGTTGGCGAATCCCGCCCACAACGCTCCGGCGACCGCGTGCTCGAGGTTCGCGTCCTCGAGCACGATCATCGGATCCTTGCCGCCCAGCTCGAGCACCGAGCCCTTCAGCAGCCGCGCGCACTGCTCGGCTACGGACCGGCCGGCTTCCACCGAGCCCGTGAAGAACACCTTTGCCACGCTCGAGCGCACCAGCGCCTGGCCGATATCTGGCCCTCCATGCACCACCCTCAGGAGCCCCTCCGGGAGGCCGGCACGCTCGAACGCCCTGGCGATCCGCTCGCCGATCAGGGGCGTGAGCGAGGCCGGCTTAAGAACGACCCCGTTGCCGGCCACGAGCGCCGTCGCCACCTCGAAGAAGGGAATGCTCCACGGGTAGTTCCACGGCGAGATGACCCCGATCACGCCCAGCGGCTCGTAGGTGAAGGCCGCGCTCTTCGTCCTCAGGTACAGCTGGCGCATGTCGAGCTTCTCATCGGCCAGGACCTCGATGCCGAAGCGTGCCAGCCAGTGCAGTGCGTCGATCGTGGGCAGCAGCTCCATCGTGAACGCCTCGTTGCGGGGCTTTCCCTGCTCGCGCACGATCAGATCCCGGATCGCGTCGGTCTCATCGATCAGTACCTGCGCCGTGCGCTCGAGGTATCGGGCCCGATCGCCGAGCGTCAATTGGGCCCAGAACGGCTGCACTTGGGCCACGCCATCGACCACCGTCTGGACGCCCTCCGGGGCGGTCACCGGCACCGCCCCAATGCGCTCGCCGGTGGCGGGGCTGAAAGACTCGAGCTGCTCGGTGGCGGTCGCGGGGCCGATCACCATAGGCTAATCGCCGCGGTCCGCCGCTTTGGGACCAGCAGGCTGCCGCTACGCGGCCCGAGCGCGCCGGAGCTCGTGCAGAGAGCTGCTCAACAGCTCACCCAGCTCCTCGCCCACCTGCTCGTCAACGACGAGCAGCTCTGGCCGGTCCCAATCGAAGGAGATCGCGCCCACGCCGACCACGATCTCGGTGGTGTCGAGCAACGCGCAGATCACCATCCGCTCGCGGGGGTCGAACCGCACGAGCCTGGTGATTTCGAGCTCGCTGCATTCCGCGCCGGTCCGCTCGATGAGTGCCTTCACTGACGACTGGTCTCGCGCTCTGGCCAGCCGCAG
Organism: Solirubrobacteraceae bacterium; assembly: GCA_036771025.1. Taxonomy (GTDB): domain Bacteria; phylum Actinomycetota; class Thermoleophilia; order Solirubrobacterales; family Solirubrobacteraceae; genus Palsa-465. The sequence goes on along the minus strand of DAIPIC010000075.1, from coordinate 6,725 downwards.
CCGCACCCGGGTTCCGCCCCCAAGCGTGGCGCTTTGGGCCATCATCGGCCCCCCTCTGAAGCCGGAGTCCATGCGTTCGACGTTAGTGAGACGACCTAACGGGGCTGTGAACGTCCTGTAATAGGTCCTCCTGCCTTGTCCGCCCCCGGACCAGGCGCGGATGTCCCGGCTCAGCCGCTTCTTCCCCGCGCCCGGCGGATCTCCTCCAGGCGGGCCCTCAGCTGGGCCTCGGCCTCGTCGGGCTCGTACAGCCTGCGCCCGATCGTGGACTGGGGCATCAGCTCCTGCGGCGAGAGGTGGCCGGGCCGGTTGTGAGGATTGTCGTAATCGCCGGCCTTACGGGTGGAGGAGCGCAGGTAGCCGGGCGGGAGGTCCGCCCCCCGTTCGCGAATCAAGTCCCTGGCGGCCACGATCGCCCGCTTGGCCGCGTCGGACTTAGGGGCGAGCGATAGGTAGATGGCGGCCTGCGCCAGCGCGAACTGGGCCTCCGGCAGCCCCACGTGCTCGACCGCCTGCGCCGCCGCGGTGGCGACCACCAGCGCCTGAGGATCCGCGTTTCCGATGTCCTCCGAGGCAAGCACCACCATCCGTCGGACGATGAAGCGCGGATCCTCTCCCCCCTCGAGCATGACCGCCAGGTAGTAGAGCGAGGCGTCGGGGTCCGACCCCCGGGTGGCCTTGATCCAGGCCGAGATCGTGTCGTAGTGGTAGTCGGCCTGGCGGTCGTAGAGCAGCGCGCGGCGCTGGAGAGCGTCCTCGGCGTGTGCGAGCGCGACGGTCTCTTGGTCCTCTCCCGCGGCCTGACAGGCGAGGTCCAGGGCGTTGAGCGCCGTCCGGGCGTCGCCGCCCGAGCGCTGGGCGAGAAACTCGAGGGCCTCGGGCTCCACCACACGCGAGCCGCACTCGCCGCGGTGCACGGCCCGGTCCAGCAGGGTCCGGATCTGGGCCGGGCTGAGCGGCTCGAGCACGTACACCTGGGTGCGGGACAACAGGGCCGAGTTGACCTCGAAATAGGGGTTCTCGGTCGTCGCGCCGATGAGCGTGATCAGCCCATCCTCGACCGCCGGCAAGAGGGCATCCTGCTGGGCCTTGTTGAACCGGTGGATCTCGTCGAGGAAGAAGATCGTCTTGGTGCCTGTGGTGCTCAGGCGCTCGCGCGCCCGATCGATCACCGCTCTGACCTCCGCCCGACCGGCCTGCACCGCGCTCTGCTCCTCGAACGCGGCGCCCGAAGCCTCTGCCACCAGACGGGCCAGCGTGGTCTTCCCGCTTCCTGGAGGCCCGTGGAGGATCATCGAATGGGGACGGCCTTCCTCGATCGCGGTGCGCAGCGCGGATCCGGGTTCCAGCAGCCGATCCTGCCCCACGAACTCCTCCAGCGCTCGAGGCCGCAGGCGAGTGGCGAGCGGCGCATCCGCGGCCGCTACCACGCCGGGACGCGGCGGTGCGTCGTCGCCGAACAGGCGCTGCATAGTTGAAGTATGGAAGGTGGGGCCGGGCGCCGAGCGGCGAGGGCCGGGGTGACGGGGGCCCCGAGGCCTCCGGCCGCCCCAGGCCGGCCAGCACCCCTGCGTAACGTCCCAAACCCGCCGGGCGCCCGCGCGTTTGGGGGAAAACGCCATCCATCTAATGCTGATCTCCCCAAGCCCGGATGCCGAATTGCGGTTTGGGGACTTTTGCATGCGCCGATTTCGGACGCCCGGCTATAACCCCACGATCTCCAGCGCCGCCGCGTGCAGCAGCCCGTTGGTGCCGAGTCCGCTGCCGCCGCCGGCGCGGGGCTCGCCGCGCAGGTCGGTGAATCGGCCCCCCGCCTCCTCCACGATCAGCTGCGGCGCCGCCAGGTCCCAGAGCTCGACAACCGGCTCGCACGAGATTTCGATCGCCCCCTCGGCGACGAGCATGTAACCCCAGAAGTCGCCGAAGGCGCGCGTCCGCCAGCAGCGCCGGCCGAGCTCCAGCAGCGCGTCGAGCCGGCCCTTTGCCTCCCAGTCTTCGAAGCCCGCAAACGACAGCTGGGCATCCGCGAGCTCGCCGACCCCGGACACCCGGAGGCGCGTCGGCTCGCCGGCGGCGTCGGTTGTGAATGCGCCGCGATCGCGTACCGCCCACCACCGACGGTGCAGCGCGGGGGCAGATGCGAGCGCGACCGTGATCTCGCCCCCCTCTTCGAGTGCCAGGAGCGTGGCCCACACGGGTATCCCGCGGACGTAGTTCTTGGTTCCGTCGATGGGGTCGACGATCCATCGTCGGCCGCCGGTCGCCTCCTCGCTGGCTCCGTACTCCTCGCCGGCCACCGCGTCGCCGGGTCTGGCCCCCGACAGCGCGTCCCGGATCCTCCGCTCCACCGCCCGATCGGCCTCGGTCACGGGGGTTAGATCGGGCTTGCTCTCCACCACCAGATCCTCCGCCCGAAACCGCTCCAGGGTCATCGCGTCCGCGAGGTCGGCCAGCTCGACCGCGAGCTCGAGGTCGTCTTCGCGGCTGCCCACGGCGGCTGATCGTACGCTCTCGTCGTGGCAGGAGCTACCGATAAAGGGACTCGAGCCGCTCCGCGCGAACGCCGCACCAGCCCCGTGGAGCTGCTGTGGGATCTGGTGTTCGCGTTCGCGGTCACGCAGGTCGTCACACTGCTGGCGCGGCAGCCGACGTGGGGAGGTTTCGGACGCTCGATGCTCGTGCTGGCGCTCGTCTGGTGGGCATGGTCGGCGTTCGTGTGGGTGGCCAACGCATTCGACGACGAGTCGCGCGAGCTGCGCGTGGTGCTGCTGGTGGCGATGGGGTTCATCTTCGTCGCGGGCCTCGCGCTGCCGCGCGCGTTCGAGGAGCGCGGCACCCTGTTCGCGGTCACCTATACCGTGGTGCGCCTCCTGCACCTGGCCCTGTACGCGCAGGCCTCGAGAGCCGGCAGAGCGCAGTGGAGCGCGATCGCCGGCTTCGCGGTCACGGTAGTGGTGGGAATGGCACTCCTGATCGCCGGGTCGTTCCTTTCGCTCGGCCCCCGGACGGCCCTGTGGGTCATGGCGGCGGCGATCGACTATGCGGGGCCCGCGGGGCTGACGCGCGAGCGCCTGCGCGGCATTCAGCGCGTGGCAGTCGCGCACTTCGCCGAGCGCTACGGCCTGTTCGTGATCATCTGCCTGGGGGAGTCGATCGTGGCCATCGGCGCTCAGGCCAGCTCGACAGCGAGCGCGCACATCCTCGTCCTCTTCTCCCTCTGCGTGGTGGCGACCGTCGGCGTGTGGTGGACGTACTTCGACGAGCACGGACGGGCGGCGGAGGAGCGCCTGCGGGTCCACGAGGATCCGGTGCTGGCGGCGTCCGATGCCTACAGCTACATCCACCTGGTGATCGTGGCTGGGATCATCATCTTCGCCGTGGGGGCCAAGCTGGTGATCGAGGGATCCGGCCCGGGCGCACTGGCGTTGTTCGGCGGGGTGGCGACCTATCTCATTGGCCATGTGGGCTTCGCGCTGCGAATGCTCGGGGTCGTCGAGCGCGGGCGCCTGGCGGTGGCCGTCATCCTGTTCGCGCTGTGTCCAGTCGCCGACCAGCTCCCCGGCTGGGGAGCGGCGACGATCGTCGCCGGGCTGCTGACCGCTCTTTGCGTCAGGCGGCCCGCGGCGCAACGCTAGGCTGCCGCCCAGGATGGACCTGCAAGCCGAAACGACCGAGGTTCTCAAGCGGCTGGTCCGCTTCAACACGGTCAACCCTCCGGGCAACGAGCGGCCCGCGATCGAGTTCCTGGCCCTGTATCTGAAGGAAGCCGGCTTCGCGGTCGAGCTTCTTAGCGCCAGGGGGGAGCGTCCAAACCTCGTGGCCAACCTGGACGGTGCCGAAGACGGGCCGTCGCTCTGCTTCCTCGGCCATGTCGACACGGTGCTCGCTGACCCATCGGAGTGGACGCACGATCCGTGGTCGGGCGATGTGTTTGATGGTTTTCTGTGGGGTAGGGGCGCCCTGGACATGAAGTCTCAGGTGGCGGCGGAAGCGGTCGCGGCGGCGGCACTGGCGCGGGACGGGTGGCGCCCGCGGGGACAGCTCAAGCTGGTGTTCGTCTGCGACGAGGAGACGGGCGGCGAGCATGGCGCACGCTGGCTGACCGAAAATCACCCGGAGAAGGTGCGCTGCGACATGCTGCTCAACGAGGGCGGCGGCGAGGTGTTCGAATACCGCGGGAGGCGCCGGTACGGCGTCTGTTGCGCGGAGAAGGGGATCTTTCGCTTCAAGGTCACGGCACGGGGCGCAGCGGGGCACGCGTCGTTGCCCCGCACCGGAGACAATGCCCTGCTGAAGCTGGCACCGGTGCTGGCCGCGCTGGCCGAGGGCCAGCCGCCGTACGACGTGACCGAGGCGCCGGCGGCGCTGCTGCGCGGTCTGGGCGAGGATCCAGCGGACCCGGCGGCCGCGGTGGCACGGATCCGCGCCGCCCAGCCGGCGCTGCTGACGCTGGTGGAGCCGATGCTGGGGGTGACGATGACGCCCACCATGGCCCACGCATCGGAGAAGGTCAACGTGATTCCCTCGCGCGCCTACGTGAAGGTTGACTGCCGGGTTCCCCCGGGCCTCGGCCAAGAGCTGGCCGAACGCCGTATCCAGGAGCTGCTCGGCACCGACGGCGCGCTCGAGATCGAGTTCACCGAGACCGTCACGGGCAACGCGTCGGCGGTCGAGTCTCCGCTCATGGACGCCATCTCTCGCTGGGTAGAGAGCAACGACCAGGGGGCCCAGACCGTGCCGGTGATCCTGCCGGGCTTCTCGGACTCACGCTGGTTTCGCGAGGCTTTTCCGGACTGCATCGCGTATGGGTTCTTTCCCCAGCGGCATATGACGGTCCTCGACGTGGCCCCGCTCGTTCACAACGCCGATGAGCGGATCGATGTCCGCGACCTGGGCTTCGCGGCCGGGTTCTACGCCGACATCGCGGGCGAGCTGCTGGCCTAGCGACGCCCTACCCCAGCGAGAAGGACAGGCCGAAGAAGTCGAGCGTGTGCGGAAGAGGCTTCGCGGCGTCGATGGTGGGCGAGAGGAGCCGGACCTCGGCGCCCGGGCCGAGCAACGAGGCCAGCATCGCCTTGCCCACGAACAGTGCCAGCGCGGTGCCGGGACAGCCCTGCGGCCCATGGCTGAAGTGGTTGAAGATCCAGTCCCCGGCGGCGTCGCCCGAAAGCCAGGCATCGGGGTCGAAGCGATCGGCGTTAGGCAGGGAGTCCTTGTCGCGATGGTTGAACGTGTTGACGATCAGGACCTGCTTTCCGGCCGGAATCGTGACCCCGTCCCACTCGACATCACGCGCGGCCTCGCGGGAGAGCATGGCCGTCGTCGGCCACAGCCGCATGGCTTCCTGAAGGCAGGCCTCCAGACGGTTCAGCGAATCCACGCCGGCGCCGGTGCGCAGATCGGCGTCGGCTACCTCCCCGGCCACCCGTTCGCGTTCCTCGTCGAAGACGGCGAGCAACGCCAGGCAGCGCAAGGCATTGATCGCCAAGGTGTCGCCGAGCGCGAACAGCCAGTGGGTGACCTGGCCGGTGGGGTCGGTGCGCTCGGTCACCGGCGCCTGGCCGAACAGCGCGACCAGGCTGCCTGCTTCGGCGGCGTCCACGTAGCGCGCCAGCGCGGCGACGTAGCGCTCGTACAGCTCCGAGTCCCCGCCTCCCGGCGGGTTGGACTTGTCCATCAGCTCCCCGAGCATCTCCGAGACTGACTCATCGTCGGCGGCTCCATCGCCGAGGATGATCCGCCGGGTGACGCGCCGGACGGCTCGGTTCCACGCATCCCAGTCGAGGTCTTCCGGCAGCGCTGCCGACTCCTCGGCGCACACGGCGGCGAATCGGTCAGCCAACGAGGACATGCCGGTATCCAGCACCGCCTCGGTGAACTTGCGCCGATCCTCCCAGTCGCGGCCGCGGGAGATCGTGAGCGCATGGGGCTGGAAGTGCGACATCGCGGAGCGCTTGGGCTCGGGGTCCGCGGCGAACGGCTCCGGCGACCCCTCGAGCACGCGCCGGATCGGTGTGCGGCCCAGCAGAAGCAGCGACTCGTCCTTGGCCACCCGGATCCACACTGGCCCCTCTCCGTAGCTTCGCTTCAGGCCGGCCAGAAATCCAACTGCGAGGCCATCCGCTCCGGTTCGACTGGCGATGGCCGAGGCGCTCTTCCTGCGCCTGAACAACCCCTGGATCAGGTTTGGCAGAGCGACCTGCGCGGTGAAGCGCACGCCTTCTATCACCGACGCGTGTGGAAAATCGCGTTCAGCCACGATCCGAAACGACCCTACCCGAACATGCTCCCCGGATGTATGCGGCCGCGCGGGACAAATAAACTCGCTCCATGTCGACGCAAGTGGCCACCCGGCTGGATCCGGCGATCTTCCGTCTCCCGGTCGAGCGCATCCGCGAGGGTTACTACTCGGACGCGTACTTCGTCCACACCAAGAGCCTGCTGGAGGCGGAGGATCACCACCCACGGGTCACGATGCAGGTCTTTCAGAAGCGCGACTCGCTATTGGGTGGAGTCGACGAGGCGATCGCGGTGCTGAAGCTTTGCTCCGGCCACCAGGCGCCGGACGGGCACTGGGTCCCTGGATGGGACGAGCTCGAAGTCCACGCGCTGCACGAAGGTGACCGCATCGCGCCGCTCGAGACCGTGATGACGATCGAGGGCGACTACAGCCTGTTCGCCCATCTCGAGACGGTGTATCTCGGCTGCATGGCTCGCCACTCTCT
>DAIPIC010000074.1:0-14608 GCA_036771025.1 Solirubrobacteraceae bacterium | reverse complement strand
TACCACCTCAAGAAGGACATGAGCTACGGCAGCGTGCTCTCGATCCTGACCAAGGCGCCGGCCGCGCCCCCTGCCTCCGAGATCACGATCACCCCGGGCCGCACCCGCCGCCAGATCGACTCGCTGCTGCGAGCCCAGGGAGTGAGCGGCAGCTACTACTCCGCCACCCGAAGCTCCCCATTACTGAACCCCACGGCGTACGGGGCGCCCCACGGAACGAACTCCTTGGAGGGGTTCCTGTTCCCCGACACATACCAGCTGACCGAGCCTCCCAGCCTCTCCGCGCTGATCGCCCACCAGCTGGCTGACTTCAAGCGTCAGTTCGCGACGGTCGATATGCGCTATGCGCGCAGCAATCACATCAGCGCATACGAGGTCCTGACCGTGGCCTCGATGATCGAGGGGGAGGCCCAGAAGGCATCCGACCGGCCGCTGGTCGCCTCGGTCATCTACAACCGGCTCCGACTGGGAATGCCGCTTCAGATCGACGCCACCACCTGCTACATCACGAACACGAACCCGTGCCGGCTGACGCAGTCGTTGCTGAACTCCCCCTCGCCGTACAACACCCGCATCCACAAGGGCCTGCCGCCCACCCCGATCGACAACCCCGGTCTGGCCGCGATCCAGGCCGCCGCGCACCCGGCGCACACCAACTACCTGTACTTCGTGGTCCTTCCCTGCGGGAACGGCAAGGAGGTGTTCGACTCGACTCTCGCCCGGTTCCAGCGCGACTCGCAGCGCTATCAGTCGGCCCGCGCGCGCAACGGCGGCCGCTCCCCCGCGCACTGTTAGGGCCGCCTTGCCGCGCTCGACGCGCCTCGGGGTGCTCGGCTGGCCCGTCGCTCACAGCCTCTCACCGGCGCTGCAGAACGCGGCGTTAGAGGCGGTGGGCCTCCGGGGCTGGCGCTACCAGCTCCTGCCGGTGCCGCCGGAGCTGTTCGCAGAGACGGTCCGGGCGCTGCCGGCGGCGGGCTTCAGGGGCGCCAACGTCACGCTCCCGCACAAGCGTGCGGCGCTGGAGCTGGCGGACGAGGCCACGCCGCGCGCCTCGGCGATCGGCGCCGCCAACACGCTCGTGTTCACGGAGGGCGCGGCGACCGAGGCTGACAACACCGACGCGCCCGCGCTGATCGAGGCGCTTCCGTTGAAGGCGGCGGGGCGTACCGCTTTGGTATTGGGCGCCGGCGGCAGTGCTCGTGCCGCCGTGTGGGCTCTGCTCGACGCCGGGGCAGAGGAGGTGCTCGTCTGGGGCCGGACGCCGGATCGGGCCAGTCAGTTGTGCAAGCAGCTGGGCGCCACGCCGGTACAACGGCCTGTGCCGGCCAACATCCTGGTCAACTGCACTCCGGTTGGCATGGACGCCACGGGTGAGTTGCCCGTGCGAGCGTCCGATTACGACTGCGTGGTGGATTTCGTCTACGCCCCGGGCGACACCGTCCTGGTGCGCGCGGCGCGGGAACGCGCGATTCCCGTCGTCGACGGGCTCGACCTCCTGGTCCGCCAGGGGGCGCTGAGCTTCGAGCAGTTCACGGGCCACCCGGCTCCGGTCGAGGTCATGCGCCAGGCGGTGCGCGGGAAGCGGGCGGCTATCGTGCCAACCCGATGATCGTCACAAACGCAGTCGCTGACTACCTCTACAACCTGCGGCAGGGGCCCGACCCCGTGCTCGCGGAGATGGAGGAGCACGCCGCCCGGAACGGGGTCCCGATCGTCGTGCCCCAGACAGGAGCCCTGCTGCAGGTGCTCGCGCTTTGCCATGGGGCCCGCCGGATCGTCGAGGTCGGAACGGCGATCGGGGTCTCGACGCTCTATCTGGCGCGGGCCGTCCCCGAGGCTGGCGTCGTGGTCTCGTTCGAGATCGATCCCGACCGCCACGCCGCGGCCCGCGATTATCTCGAGCGTGCGGGCGTGATCGAGCGCACGGACCTGCGCCTGCAGGACGCCCGGCAGGGGCTCGAGTCGCTCGAGGGTCCGTTCGACATGGCGTTCATCGACGGCGTAAAGACGGAGTACGGTCAGTACTTCGACGCCCTTCTACCCCTGCTGGGCAGCGGGGCCGTGCTGGCCGTCGATAACGTGTTGATGTCGGGAACGGTGGCCGAGGGGCGAAGCGACGGGCACTGGAGCCAGGAGCAGATCGACCGGGCGCGCGCGTTCAACCGGCGGCTGCTTGACCACGAGCAGCTGGTGGGGACCGTGACGCCGGTGGGGGACGGAGTGCTGGTGGCGGTACGCCGGTGAGCGCCGGCGAGGACAAGACCGAGGAGCGCGGTACCTGCACCCCCTGCCGGGGCAGGGGCAAGGTCAGCTCGGCCCTGGGCGGAGAGCAGCACGAGGTGACCTGCCCCTGGTGTGGCGGAAGCGGCCGCTTTCAGCCCGGGCGTGACGCCCAGGAATCGCCGGCCGAGCATGACACCCGCCCACCGACGGCCGAGCCCGGCGCGCCCGCGGAGCAGGACGCGCGGTGACCCTTCGCCTGACGACGGCCGGAGAGTCGCACGGTCCCGGCCTGACGTGCATCCTGGAGGGCATGCCGGCCGGGTTGGCGCTCGACCGCGACGCGCTGAACCTGGAGCTCCGACGACGGCAGCTGGGCTACGGGCGCGGGGGGCGGATGAAGATAGAGCGCGACCAGGTGGAGGTCACCGGCGGCGTCAGGCACGGCCGGACGTTGGGGGGACCGATCGCCATTCAGGTCGTCAACCGCGACTACGCCAACTGGGATGAGCGAATGAACCCCTGGCCGGTCGAGGAGGAGCTACCCGAGGTCCACCTCCCGCGGCCCGGTCACGCCGACCTGGTCGGCACCCAGAAGTATGGGCTGAGCGACGTGCGCGACATCCTTGAGCGGGCCAGCGCGCGCGAGACAGCGGCTCGGGTGGCGGGCGGTGCCGTGGCCAAGGCGTTCCTCGGTCAGCTCGGGGTCAGCGTCCACAGCCACGTGATCCAGATCGCCTCGGTGGTCGCCCCGCGGGGGGGCGACCGCCGGCCCGAGGAGTTCCGGGGAGTGGACGAGTCGCCGGTGCGTTGTCTCGACTCGGCCGCGTCCGAGGCGATGGTGGCCGAGATCGACCGCCTGCGAAAGGCGAACGAGTCGCTCGGCGGCGTGTTCGAGGTGGTGGCGTTCGGGCTCGTGCCGGGCCTCGGTTCCCATGTGTCATGGGAGTCGAGGCTGGACGGGCGGCTGGGCCAGGCGCTCCTTTCGATCCAGGCCATCAAGGCGGTGGCCATCGGCGACGGGATCGAGGTCGCAGGGCTGCCGGGCTCGCAGGCCCACGATGAGATCTTCTACTCCCCGGAGCGGGGCTACTACCGGAACACCAACCATGCCGGCGGGCTCGAGGGGGGAATGACCAATGGCTCCCCGCTCGTCGTCAGGGCCTCGATGAAGCCGCTGCCTACGCTCACCAAGCCGCTGCAGAGCGTTGATATCTCCACCCACGAGCCCGCCGAGGCCCTGCGGGAGCGGACCGACTCCTGCACGGTGCCGGCGGCCGGGGTGGTGGGGGAGGCGATGGTCGCGTTCGTGGTCGCCGAGGCCTATCGGGACAAGTTCGGCGGCGACCACATCGAGGACGTCCGCGCCGCGCTGGCGGCCTACGAGAAGCGCATTGACTGGCACGGTGAGTAGTCCTAGGCAACTGGTGTTCATCGGGTTCATGGGCTCGGGCAAGACGACCGCGGCCCGAAGCGCCGCCGCGCTGCTGGGAGCCGAGGCGGTGGATGCCGATCGAGAGATCGAGCGGCGCGTCGGCAAGCCGATCGCCGAGGTCTTCGCCGAGGACGGAGAGCCGGCCTTTCGCGCCGCGGAGGAGGCGGTCACGCTCGAGCTGCTAGGCGATCAGGCGAAGCCGGTCGTGTCGCTGGGTGGCGGGGCGCTGGGCTCGTCTCGCGTGCGCGAGGCGCTCGGCCCGCGCCAGCTTCTGATCTGGATCGATGTCGATCCCGACACCGCCTGGACCCGGGTGCAGGACAGCGGACGTCCGCTCGCCTCCGACCGGCGGACCTTCGAGCGCCTGTACGCCGAGCGAGAGCCGAGCTACGCCGCCCTGGCCGACGTCACGGTGCCAGCCCAGCGCTCGAAGGAGATGGCCGCGGTGCTGGGCGCGCTCGAGGGCCTCCCCGCCGGCGCTCGGCTGTTGTGGGCAGCTAGCGCCTCCGCCGATTACCCGGCCTACATCGGCCGGGCGCTCCTGACGGCGCAGCACTTCTGGCCGCCCGGGGTTGCGGGTCGGCGCTTCCTGGTCACCGATGGGACCGTAGGCCGGCTGTACGGCGACGCGGTGCCAGCCGTGGTCAAGCGGGTGTCCGTGATGCCCGGGGAGCAGTCAAAGACCGTGGCTCACGCCGAGATCGTGTGGACCGAGCTGGCGCGCGCCGGCATGACCCGAGACGACGTGGCCGTAGCGCTGGGCGGGGGCGTGGTCGGCGACCTGGCCGGCTTTTGCGCCGCCACCTACCAGCGGGGAGTCCGCTACGTGCAGGTTCCCACCACGCTCGTGGCACAGGTCGACTCCGCATACGGCGGCAAGACGGGAGTGGATCTCTCCGAGGCCAAGAACTACGTCGGCGCCTACCACCAACCGGCGGCTGTGATCGCCGACCCCGCGGTCCTCGACACGCTTCCAGAGCCGGAGCTGGCGGCCGGCTACGCGGAGGTGGTCAAGACCGCGCTGATCGCCGGCGGCGCGCTGTGGGAGCGGGTGCGCGGCGGCGCGGATCCGACGGATGAGGAGATCATCACCGCCTGCGCCCGCACCAAGCTGCGGATCGTCGCCCGGGACGAGCGGGACGCCGACCTGCGGCAGGTCCTCAACCTCGGGCACACGGTGGCCCATGCGCTCGAGACCGTCACCGGCTATGCCCGCTACCGCCACGGCGAGGCCGTCGGACTGGGGCTCCTGGTGGCGCTCAGCCTCTCCGGTAAGGACGAGCTGCGGAGCGAGGTGCAACGGCTGCTGGCGGCCAAGAGGCTGCCGACCACGCTCGACGGCGCCGAGCCGGAGGACGTCGTCGACGCCACCGCGCGCGATAAGAAGCGCCGCGGCCAGGAGCCCGTGCCGTTCGTATTGCTCGAAGCCCCAGGCTCGCCGCGGCCCGGCTGCCCGGTCCCCGCTGGCGAAGTGCTGGCAGCGGTGAGAGAGTTGACCTCGCCATGAGGCCTACCCTGCTCGCAACGCGATGACCCCCACCCCCCGGAACCGGATCGAGGTGATGCACGGCGTCAACCTGGACCAGCTCGGGCGGCGCGCCACCGAGCACTACGGGGAGATGAGCCTGACCGAGCTCGAGACCAGAATCTCAACCGACGCCGACGAGCTCGGCTTCGTCGCCCGTTTCTTTCACACCAACCACGAGGGCGACTTCGTCGAGCATCTGCACCGGCTGGAGGGGCTGACCGACGGGATCGTGCTGAACCCGGGCGCCTGGACCCACTACTCCTATGCCATCAGGGACGCGCTCGAACTGGCTGCGCTGCCGGCCGTGGAGGTCCACCTCTCGGACGTCGACGCCCGCGAGGAGTGGCGCCGGCGCTCGGTCATCTCCGAGCTCTGCATCGCTCGCGTGAGCGGGAAGGGGCCACGCGGCTACCGCGAAGCGCTCGAGCGGCTGCACACGGAGCTGAGCGAGGGATGAGCGACCGCCCCCGGCGCCTGACGGATCAGTTCGGGGAAGCGGGGATCGACATCCTGCTCGTCACCGACCTGGTCAACGTCCGCTACCTGACCGGCTATACCGGCTCGAACGGGCTGGCGCTGATCGGCCTCCATGAGCTCATATTCATCTCCGATTTCCGTTACCAGCAGCAGGCAGCCGAGGAGGTCGACGACTCGTTCGCGCGCCGGATCGCGCCGGCACCCCAGGGCCTGATGGACCTGGTGGGCGGAGCGCTGCCAAGCGGTGGGCTGCGGCTGGGTTTCGAGGCCGACCACGTGTCGGTCAATCAGCACCAGCGGCTGCGGGCGCAGCTGCCCGACGACGTGGAGCTCGTCTCGACCACCCGGCTGGTCGAGACGCTGCGCGCGGTCAAGGAACCGGATGAGGTGGCACGGATCAAGGCGGCCACGGCGCTGGCCGACGCCGCGTTCGAGGGCCTGTTGCGCGAGCGGATCGTGGGCCGAACGGAGCGCGAGCTGGCCCTGGCGCTCGAGAACGACATGCGCCGGCGAGGAGCCGAACGGGTCAGCTTCGACACGATCGTCGCGGCGGGTGCCCACGGCGCTCTCCCTCATGCCCAGCCCCGGGACGTCGAGATCCGCGAGGGAGACGTGGTGGTGTTCGACTGGGGCGCGGAGCTCGACGGCTACTGCTCGGACTGCACCCGGACCATCGCCGCCGGGACCCCGGCGACCGAGGTCCGCGAGGTGTACGAGCTCGTCCTGGACGCCCAGCTTGCCGGGCTGCAGGCCGTTAGGGCAGGCCGGGGCGGACGGGACGTGGACGGGGTGGCCCGGGAGATGATCGCCGCCGGGGGCTACGCCCAGCAGTTCGGGCACGGGCTCGGTCACGGCGTGGGCCTCGACGTCCACGAGCGTCCGACGCTCTCCACCCGCTCGGACGATCAGCTGGAGCCTTCAAACGTCGTCACGGTCGAGCCTGGGGTCTATCTCCCGGGCCAGTTCGGCGTCAGGATCGAGGACCTGGTGGTCGTCACCGACGACGGCTGCGAGATCCTGACCTCGGTGCCCAAGCAGCTGCTCGTGGTCGATTAGCGCGCGCGCCGCGAGGTTGGCCGTCTAACGGGCCTCCTGGTCCCGCCGTACATCCAGGATCATCTGCATCGACTAGGTCGACTTGGGATCCGGGCCCCGACCCCCGCTACCCTCAGCCGTCGCCATGCTCTCCACGAACCAGTTCCGCAACGGCAATCACATCGAGGTCGACGGCACCGTCTTCAAGATCCTCGAGTTCCAGCACGTGAAGCCAGGCAAGGGTGGCGCGTTCGTGCGCACCCGGCTGCGGCGGGCGAGCGACGGCGCGGTGATCGACCGCACATTCCGGGCGGGGGAGAAGTTCCGTTCCGTGCGGGCGGAGAACCGCAGGATGCAGTTCCTCTACCGCGACGGCACCGATGCCCACTTCATGGACACCCAGACCTACGATCAGCTGACGATCCCCGAGTCGGCGATCGCCGACGCCCTGCGGTTCATGAAGGAGTCCGAGGAGCTCGAGGTGCTGTACATCGATGACAAGCCCGCCGATGTCCAGCTCCCCAGCGCGATCGAACTGAAGGTGGCAGACACCGAGCCGGGACTGCGTGGCGATACCGCCTCGGGCGGTGGCACCAAGCCCGCCGTGCTCGAGACCGGGGCGCGAATCCAGGTCCCGCTGTTCGTGAACGTAGACGACATGGTGCGGGTCGACACGCGCTCCGGCGAGTACGTCTCCCGTGCGTAGGACCGATCAGCGCCGCGCCGCAGTCTGGGCCCTTTACCAGAGCGACCTCCTTGACCGGCCACTGGAGCAGACGCTCGGAGCTGCCGCGCACCCCTTCACCCGGGAGCTGGCGCAGCTCGTCCGACGCCGCCAGGGAGAACTCGATGAGCTCATCTCCGAGCACGCCGAAGGGTGGGCGCTTGACCGCATCGCGCCGCTCGAGCGCTCGATCCTCAGGGTGGGACTGGCGGAGCTGCTGTACGCAGATGAGCTTCCGGGCGAGCAGCCGATCCCGCCGGAGGGGGCCATCGATGAAGCGGTGGAGACCGCCAAGCGGTTCTGCGGCGCGGAGGCCCCCGCGTTCGTCAACGGGATACTGGCAGCCGTCCTGCGGGAGGCCAGGGTAAGAGGTACGTAGGAACCACGGGCACGGTCGCCCGGAGGGGGGACAATTCGGGGTCGTGCGATTGCTGGTGGTGGAAGACGACACCGGGCTGCGCGACGTGCTGCGCCGCGCACTGTCCCTGGCGGGCTATGAGGTGCGGCTGAGCGGAGACGGTGCCGAGGCTTTGGCCGAGGTGGCCCGCAGCGTCCCGGACGCCGTCGTGCTCGACATCGGGCTGCCCGACATCGACGGGCTTGAGGTGTGCCGCATGCTACGTCGGGAGGGCAACCGCGTGCCGGTGCTGATGCTGACCGCCAGGGACGCGGTATCCGATCGAATCGACGGCCTGGATGCCGGAGCCGACGATTACCTCGTCAAGCCGTTCGACATCGACGAGCTGAAGGCCCGGCTGCGGGCGCTGCTGCGCCGGGCGCGGGGCGACTCGGAGCTCGACGGTGCCCTGTCCTTCGGCGAGCTGCGGCTCGATCCAGCCCGCCACGGAGTGTCGGTAGGCGAGCAGTTCATCGAGCTGACCCGCACCGAATACCAGCTGCTCGAGCTGATGATGCTCAACCCGCGACGAGTGCTGCCCCATTCCGTCATCTACGACCGGGTATGGGGTTACGACTTCGGGCCGAGCTCGAATGCGCTGCGCGTCTACATCGGCTACCTGCGGCGAAAGCTCGAGGACGCCGGGGCCCCGCCGGTGATCCACACCGTCCGGGGCGTCGGATACGCGCTCCGTGAGTCCGCGGCATGACGCTGCGGGCGCGGCTGGGGCTGGCCGCCGGGGTCGCGGTGGCAGTGGCGGTCATCGCGGTGGT
Source organism: Solirubrobacteraceae bacterium (assembly GCA_036771025.1). Classification (GTDB taxonomy): domain Bacteria; phylum Actinomycetota; class Thermoleophilia; order Solirubrobacterales; family Solirubrobacteraceae; genus Palsa-465. Next base: position 6,019 of record DAIPIC010000074.1, on the reverse strand, counting down.
GGTCTCCGCCTACGCGGGAACCCGCTCGGACCTCATCGGACAGCTCGACAACTCGATCAATCGCCTGGCCCAACCAGTGCTGGGCCGAGCTGCCGGACCGCCTGGCGTGTTCACGCCCGAGCCCCCAGGCGCTGACCGGGGCGGGCGACGCGGCCCCCGCTCGGGGCCCGCCGATCCCGACGAGGGGCTGGGGCTCGACAGCCAGGGTCCGCAGGCGTTCGGCGGGCCGTCGGGCACGTTCACGCTCATCTACACGAACGGAGCGACCTACAGCCCCCCGAACCAGCAGTACGGGATTCCCGCGGATTCCCGAGCCAAGTCCGTCGCCCGCAGCGGCAGGGGCTTGTACTCCACCGACATGACGGTCGCCGGGACGCACATCCGGGTCTCGGTGATCGGCATCGGCCCCAAGGGCGCGCTGATGGTGGCCCTGCCGATGACCGACATCGACCGGACCCTGCACAACCAGCTGCTGTTGCTGATCGGGATCGGCGCCGGAGGTATCGCGCTGGCCGCGCTGCTGGGCATCCTGGTGGCACGTACCGCGTTGGCCCCGATCGCCCGCTTCACCCGGCGCACGGAGGCCATCGCCGGTGCCCCCGAGCGGCTGGACCAACGGGTCGAGGCCACGGGACGCGATGAGCTCTCGCGGCTGGGACGCACCTTCAACGCCACCCTCGACGCGCTGGAGCGATCGGTCCAGGCGCAGCGCAACCTGGTCGCCGATGCCTCGCACGAGCTGCGCACGCCGATCGCCACCCTGCGGGCCAACCTCCAGCTGCTGCGCGACGAGGAGCGGCTGTCCCAGACAGACCGCGAGGCGCTGCGGGAGGACATGATCAGGGAGCTGGACGAGCTGACCGGCCTGGTAGGCGACGTGGTCGAGCTCGCCAGAGGAAGCAAGCCCAGCGTCGTGCAGGGCGACGTACGCGTGGACGAGATCGTCGCAGGCGAAGTGGAACGCACCCGGCGACGGGCGCCGGAGCTGCCGGTGAACGTGCGGCTCGAACCGACCCTGGTGCACGGCGACGGTGACCGGATCGCCAGGGTGGTCGCCAACCTGCTCGACAATGCCCGCAAGTGGAGCCCGCCGGGTACCGCGATCGACGTAGATCTGGGCGCGGGCACGCTGACCGTGCGCGACCGGGGGCCGGGCTTCCGCGAGCAGGACCTGCCGCACGTATTCGACCGCTTCCACCGCTCACCCGATGCCCGCTCCAAGCCGGGGTCAGGGTTGGGCCTGGCGATCGTCCGCCAGGCGGCGGAGGCCCACGGCGGGTTCGCCGAGGCCGCCAACGCTCCCCACGGCGGCGCGATCCTCCGCGTGGGGTTCGGACCCCCGCTCGAGCTGGACTCAGATCAGCCGCTGGCCCCAGCCTTGGAGGCGAGCAGGGGCGCCAGCGACGGCGTGCAGCCGCAGGCGGCGCCGCCCAGGCGCGGCAGGTCGAGCAGATCCTCGATCGTCTGAAGCAGCGAGTAGTGGTCGACCGGCGTGGGCAGCCGGGCGCCGCGCCTCGACCCCGGGCCGGCGACGATGGTGGCGATGTGACCGCCGCGGGCCAGCCGGCAGCAGCCGTTGTCCGTGGTGCCCTCGTCCCAGGTCAGGAACAGCAGCCCGTTGCGCCCAAGCGAGCGCATCAGCGGCGGCAGGAGTCGGGCCAGGAATCTGTCGCCCTGGCGCAGGTCGCAGTCGTGTGCGTCATGGCAGAGATTGGGCGTGATCCACATGAACGTGGGCAGTGAGCTGCGGGCCTCGTCGCGGTAGAGCGCGCTCAGCGGCACCACCTTCTGACAGGCGGCGGGATTTCGGATGAGCGCCCGGTAATAGACGAAGGGGTCGTGCTTGGAGGCGTAGTCATCCGCTCCCGCGCCCGTGAAGCAGGGATGGGGGAGGCCCTCCATGTATGCCTTCCAGGAGACGTGCCGGGACTGAAGCTGACCGCCCAGACCGGAACCGGGGACGCTGCAGTCGGTGCAGTCGCTCGAGATGCCGAACGTCGAGCCTCCGGTCAGCGCCAGGTAATTGGGCAGCGAGGGGTGACCGATCGCGTAGGACCCGGTCGCCAGTCCGTACGTCCGCGCCAGGCGGTTGATGTACGGGGCCGCGTCCGCCCCGATCACGTCGCCGTACTCGCTGTTCTCCATCACCAGCACGGCGACGTGCGCCGGCCGACCGGAGGCCAGATGAACCCGGGGCGGGGGGCGCGTCTGGGAAGGGGGCAGCACGGTTGCCCTGCCGCAGGCCGTGAGTGCGAACAGGGCGGCTGCGGCCACGCCGACGGAGCGTCTCGGGAAGAAACGCCTTCGGGCGGGCGTCATCGTTATCGGTAGGCGCGAGCGCCCCACGGCGCCATGCGCGTGAACGCGCTTAGGGAGGATCGATGGGACAGCCGGTGGTCCATTTCGAGGTGCAGGGCAAAGACCGCGAGCCGAAGAGCTGGGAGGCCTTCCGGTCGCCGGTCCGACGGACATGCCCGACGGTCACAAGTGGGCGCTGCTCGCCGACCCCGAGGGCCACGTGGTGGGGCTGTACGGCCGCGGTTAGGAGCCGCCACCCCGGGCCTCGGGCTCCTTCGTTATCAGCCGCGCCCCGCGGCCATAGGTGACGAAGTTGAAGAACCATCGGGTGAAGACCAAGATGCGATTCTGAAACCCGACCAGGTACCAGAGGTGCACGACCACCCAGATCACCCAGGCGATCAGGCCGCTCAGCCTCAGGCCCTTGATCTCCGCCACGGCGGCGCCGCGTCCGATGGTGGCGAGGTTGCCTTTATCGATGTAGCGGAAGGGCTTGACGTCGCGGTTGCGGAGCCGGGAGCGGGTCGCCTTCCCCACGTACCGGCCCTGCTGCATGGCCACGGGTGCCAGCCCCGGGAGGGCTTCGGCGACGCCGTCGGCGCCGCGCACGCGGACCATGTCGCCGATCGCGAACACCTCCGGGTGGCCGGGAAGCGTGAGGTCCGGCTCGACGGTCACTCGTCCCGCCTTATCGACCTCGGCCCCGGTCAGCTCCCCGAGCCGTGCGGCCAGCGGCGAGGCGGTCACGCCCGCCGCCCAGATGATCGTGCGGGCGGAGATACGATCCTGGCCTCCGTCCTCAGTGCCGATCGTCACGCCGCCGGCGTCAAGGGCGACCACCGGCGAGCTCATGAGCGCGGTCACTCCCAGCCTCCGCAGGGAGCGAGCGGCCTTGTTGGATAGCGACGGCGGGAAGGCCTGGAGAAGCCGATCGGTCGCCTCGATCAGAAAGATGCGTCCCTCTCGGGGATTGATCGCGCGGAAGTCGTGCCTGAGCGTGTCCCGGGCCAGCTCGGCGATCTGCCCGGCCATCTCCACTCCGGTCGGGCCTCCGCCGACGACAACAAACGTCAGGTCCGCCTCCCGTCGCTGTGGGTCCGGTTCCAGTTCGGCCGCCTCGAACGCGGCCAGGATGTGGCTCCGCACCCCCAGCGCGCTCTCGAGCGACTTGACCTCGGCCGCGTACTGGCGCCACTCGTCGTGGCCGAAGTAGGAGTACTCCGACCCTCCCGCGACGATCAGCGTGTCGTACGGGATCGCGGCGGGCGCCGGCAGTCCGTCGACCGGGCGAAGCTGGACCTGATGTCCGTCGAGATCGAAGTCGGCGACGCGAGCCAGCATCACGCGGACGTTGCCGTCCCGCTTGAAGATCGTGCGAAGCGGATAGGCGACCTCGCCGGGCGATAGTCCCCCGGTCGCGACCTGGTACGTCAGCGGCTGAAACAGATGGAAATTGCGGCAGTCGACGAGCGTCACCTCGAACGGTGCCTTCGTAAGCCGCTTGACCGCCTCCAGGCCACCGAACCCTCCGCCGACGACGACCACGCGGTGGGGGCTGGCATCGCTCACCAATCGGGACCCTAGCGAGCGCGCGCTGCGAAGATTGGCCCGTGGACGCGCCGACCAAGCCGTGGGCGCTCAAGCGCGTCGTACGGGTGCTCGCGGCCGGTGCCGGCGAGCAGCTTTGCGGGGTCCGAGCGTCGAGTGCCAGCGACGTGCCGCGCGCACCAGACGAGGTGGGCGTGGAGTGGCTGACGGCCGTCTTGTGCGCCGGCGTTCCGGGGGCTCGCGTGCTCTCGGTAGCCACGGGGGCGCGCAGCTCCGGAACGACTGCCCGCGCGGCGCTCGAGGTCACCTACAACGAGGCCGGCGCCGCGGCGGAGCTCCCCACCCGGCTGTTCGTCAAGTGCACGACCACGATCGGCCAGCGGCTGATGCTGGGCCTCGGGGGCTTGATTGACGGAGAGCCCGGCTTCTACACGCAGGTCCGCCCGACACTTCAGATCGAGGCGCCGATCGGCTACTTCGCCGCCGTCGATCCGCGCTCATGGCGCTCGGTCGTGCTGACGGAGGACGTGGCGAGCACCCGGGGCGCCCGGTTCTGGGAGCACTCGAGCGCGACCGGCGTGGAGCAGATCCAGGATCTGCTCACGAGCACCGCAGCGTGGCACGGGTCGCTGTGGGAAAGCGCCAGGCTCGGCGAGTGGCGGTGGCTGAAGACCCCTGCCGATCAGATGCGGGTGATCGACTCGCTGATCGCGCTGGCCGACCGGACACGGGTCGGCCTCAAGCGGGCCCAGACGGTGATCCCGGCTGCCCTTCGTGGACGGGCGGGCGACCTTTACGACGGGATGCGCCGGTCGCTTCACATCCTGAGCCGGGGACCCGGTACCTATCTGCACGGCGACCTGCACATCGCCAACACCTATTCGACGCGGGACGGACGGATGGGGATCGCCGACTGGCAGGTCGGGCTTCGGGGCTGCTGGGCCCATGACTACGCCTATCTGGTGGCGACCGCGCTGGAGGTGGAGGACCGCCGCCGCCTGGAGCGCGACCTGCTCGACTTCTACCTCGAGCGTCTGGCCGCCGCCGGTTGCGATCCCCCCTCCCGGGAGCACGCCTGGACGGCCTATCGGCAGGCGACCTTGTATCCGTACTTCGCGTGGATCTACACCATCGGGCGCTCCCGGCTGCAGCCCAGCTTCCAGCCCGACGAGGTCAGCCTGGCGATGATCCAGCGGATCGCGGCCGCGATCGACGACCTGGATTCGCTCGGCGTGGTCGGCCTGTGAGCTGGATTGCCGCGCGCTGAGGGGGGACCGTATCCGAGGCGGCGCCACCAAGCGCTAGGCGACGGCGTCAGCCGGCAGCCCGACAAGCGAGGCGCTCCGCTCCCATAGCGCCCGGGCCAGCTCGGGGTCCTGGGCCGTGGCGCTCGGCTCGGCGACCTTCTCATCGACGATGTACTCGCCGTCGAGCATCCCGCCCTCCTCGTCGGTGGCCAGCCACACCAGCGAGCGGGCGCCGCGCTCCGGGGAGCGGAAGAACGGCGATCCCAGCGTGGTGAGCACCTTCCAGATCCCATTGTCGTTCTTGCCGAATCCCGTGCGCACGGTCCCGGGGTGAAAGCAGTTGGCGTTCAGCTGCGGCGCGCGCTTCGCGAGCTCCCGGGTGAACAGGATGTTGCACAGCTTCGTGGTGCCGTACACCCGCATCGCGGAATAGGACTTCTCCGACTGCAGATCGTCGAGATCGAGCCTTCCGCTGGTGTGGGCGTCGGAGGTGGTGGTTATGACCCTGCCGCCTTCGAGGCGATCCAGCAACAGGTTCGTCAGCAGGAACGGCGCCAGATGGTTGAGCGCCAGCGTCTGCTCGAACCCCTCGGAGGTGACCTTGCGCGTGGCGAACAACGCTCCCGCATTGTTGGCCAGCACGTCGATCCGCTTGTGGCGCTGGCGGAGCTCCTCGGCCAGCGCTCGCACCTCGGCCATGAGCGCCAGGTCGGCCACGTGACGGTGGACTGCCGCACCGCCGCCCGTGGCCTCCGCCTCGCCCGCGACAGCATCGACGCGCTCCCGCTCGCGGCCGACGACGGCCACCTCCAACCCCCGCTTCGCCAGCTCCACCGCTGCGGCACGGCCGATCCCGCGGGTCGCCCCGGTGATCACCACGAGGGTCATGGTCCGACTCTAAAACATCCGTCCATCGCCGGGTCGCG
>DAIPIC010000073.1:0-15245 GCA_036771025.1 Solirubrobacteraceae bacterium | reverse complement strand
ATCGATGGCCCTTGCACCGCTGGCGGCCACCGACGCCGTGTAAACCACAGAGGAGGAAGCATGAGAACGTTCCGAGTAGGCCTGCTAATCGCCCTAGCCGCGCTCGTGGTAGCGGCGTGTGGCAGCTCGAAGAAGACGACGTCGACCTCGACGTCGACGCCGACGTCTACCGGCGCCTCGACGACGAGCGCGAGTGGGCCGGGCGCGGGCAAGCCGACGATCGTGCTCGGTGACAAGAACTTCGAGGAGGAGTACGTCCTCGGCGACCTGTACCAGCAGGCGCTTCAGGCCAAGGGCTTCAAGGTCACGCTCAAGCCCAACATCGGGAGCTCGGAGATCACTTGGAAGGCGCTGACTTCCGGCCAGATCCAGATGTATCCGGAGTACACCGGCACGCTGCTTTCGGCGATCGCCGGTCAGAAAACGCTTCCGACGAGCTCGGAGCAGGCCTACACCCAGGCGAAGGCCTACGCGGAGAAGCACGGCTTCACGCTGCTCAACAGGACGCCGTTCTCCGACTCCGACGCGATTGGAACGCGGGTCGCCTTCGCCAAGAAGTACCACCTGGTGACGGACGCCGACCTCAAGAAGCTGGGGCACTCGCTGATCCTGGGCGGCGCCCCGGAGTTCGCCACCCGGCAGGAGGGACTCCTTGGCTTGCAGAAGGTTTACGGGCTCAACCCAACGTTCAAGCCGATAGCGATCGGGCTGACCTACAAGGCGCTTGACTCCGGCCAGGTCCAGGTGACGGACGTGTTCACCACCGACCCACAGCTGACGACCGGGAAGTACACGGTCCTCACAGATACGAAGAAGATCTTCGGTTTCCAGAATGTGGCGCCGGTGGTTAAGCAGAGCCTGGTGAAGTCGGAGGGACCGGCATTCACCCAGACGATCAATGCCGTGAGCGCACTGCTGACGATCCCTGCACTCCAGAAGATGAACGCCGCGGTGGCGCTCGATAAGCAGTCGCCCGCCGCGGTGGCGCACGCCTTCCTGGTGGCAAACCACCTGGCTTAGCGAGCGCGGCGTACAGAGGCCGGCCCCGTCAGCGGATGATGTTGGCGGGGTCGGGTCTCTGTCCTGGCCCGCCCGCGCTGTAGTCCCCGAACGGGCGGTCGCGATCTTCGATCGCAGCCCGGACACCATCGGTGGCGGCTCTGTCGATGAACTGTCTGGCGTCCGGGGTGTTGCGCATCAGGCCATCCAGCACCGGGCCCAGCAGCTGAGTCGAGGCCAGCCCCATGTTCTCGTAGGCCTGGTTGATGATGAGCTTCATGGCCGCCAGCTGTGAGCTCGGGATCGAAGCCAGCTCCGAGGCTCTTCTGGCAACCTCGTCCTCCAGCCGTTCGAACGGGACGGCCGCGTTGATCAACCCGATGTCCGCCGCCTCGGCCCCAGACAGCGGCTTGCCGGTCAGAGCGTGCTCCTTGGCTCGCGTCAGGCCGAGCCGGGAGATCCACATGCCCGTCAGGTACGCACCCCACACCCGGGAATATGGGGTCCCGATCTGCGCATCCTCGCTGGCGACGACGATGTCGGCGCACAGCGCCAGGTCACTGCCGCCACCCACGCACCAGCCGTGGACCTGGGCGACAACCGGCTTGGGAGCCCTCCACAAGCTCATGAACTTCGGCACCGGTCCGTGCGCGGAGGTCGCCCACGCGAAGTCCTTGCCCGGATCCCACCGGCCCTCCGTGGTGATCCCGGCATCCCAGTGATGGAAGCCGCCTCCGAAGTCAAACCCGGCGCAGAACGCGCGCCCCGCGCCTCGGAGCACCATCACCTTCACATCGGGGTCTCGCGTGGCTCGATGGACCGCGGCCTCGAGCTCGTCTGGCATCGGCGGGACGATCGTGTTAAGTCGATCGGGCCGGTCCAGCGTGATCGTCGCGATGCCGTCGGCTACGTCGTACCTCAGGGTCTCGAAGCTCATGACTGCTCCTTGGTCGAGTGAAACGCGAAGTTACGTCATCGCCGCCAGCCACACGCTTGAGAACATCAGCCCGATGGCCGACCCTCAGCTCGTGATCTTCGATGCCGACGGCGTGCTCGTCGACAGCGAGGTGATCTCAAACCGGGTCCTCGCCAGGCTGCTGACCGGCAGCGGACTGCCGATGACGCTGGCGGAGACCCGTCGCGACTACCAGGGTCTCCTGCTCGACGAGATCCCGGCCGTGACCGAGCGCCGGTTCGGACATCACCTTCCCGCTGACTTCCTTGACCGCTTCCAGGCCGAAAGGGCCGAGGAGTTCCGTCGGGAGCTGAAGCCGGTTGCCGGTGCGGCCGACGCAGTGAGCCGCATACAGGCCGCCGGAATCCCGGTGTGCGTCGCCTCGCAAGGCAAGCTCGCGAAGACAAGGATGACGCTGGGGCTCACCGGCCTTGACGGGCTGATTCCGGCCGACGCCGTGTTCTCGGCCTACTCAGTTCCGCGAGGCAAGCCCCACCCAGACCTCTTCCTCCACGCCGCGGAGCGGATGGACGCTGACCCGACCGGTTGCGTGGTGATCGAGGACACGGCCTTGGGGGTGACGGCGGCCGTGGCCGCGGGGATGCGCGTCTTCGGCTACGCCGCCGACAGCGACGAGTCCGCGCTTCGGGGCGCCGGCGCGGAGATCATTCACTCGCTCTACGAGCTGCCGTCGCTACTGGGGCTTGACCCCTGAGCCGCGCGTGCGATGCGGCCGAGCGGGCCGGATCTCCTGCTCGTAGCGCGAGCGCACGGCGTCGTCCCGCGCGGTCAGGACGCGATTGGCTCGCATGGCGCGCCTGGCGAGCCGCATCACAGGCCCGGGCAGGACCGTATTGACCTGCTCGTAGAGGCCGATCCAACCCGGGACGGCGACCTCGGCTGGGGCGTCGCGGCAGCTGGCGGCGATCGCTCGAGCCACGTGCTCGGGCTCGACCACCCCGATCCCGCCGAGCGGGAATCCGGCGCTCAACCTCGTGCGGACGGCGCCCGGCAGGACCGCGGTGCAGGTGACGCCCGCCGGCAGCTCGTCGCGCAGAGAGGCGGTCAGCCCGACGACGGCGAACTTGCTGGCGCAGTAGGGGGCCAGCCCGGGGATGGCAACCTTGCCGGCCATCGAGGCCACGTTGACCACGTGCCCTCGCCCGCGCTCGATCATTCCCGGAAGCACCGTCCGTAATCCGTGGACGACACCCCAGTAGTTGATGTCCATCGCGGCCGTGAGCAGGTCGCGCGACTGCTCGACGAACGGTCCCGAGGGCATCACGCCCGCGTTGTTGACGAGCACGTCGATCGCGCCCGCCGCTTTTGCGAACTTGGCCCAGGAGCGAGGTTTGGTCACGTCGAGCTCGAGCGCCTGGCCAGGAGATTCGTGCGGGTCCAGGTCGCCGGTTATGACGTGGGCGCCGCGCCTGGCGAACTCGAGCGCAGTGGCCCGCCCGATGCCCCGGGCGCCGCCGGTGATAGCCACGGTCGCGCCCTCGAGCTGGACCATGGGCGGGGATCATAGACAGGGCCAACCGCCCTACGTCCTAGAATATTGCTCTAGTGTCAGCAGTCAGAGCCGCGCGAGGCGAGCGCCAGGAAGCGATTCTGTCCGCGGCGCTCGATTGCTTCAGCGAGCGGGGATTCGCCGCCACGACGGTCGATGAGATCCGCGGGCGGTCCGGGGCCAGCATTGGTTCGATCTACCACCACTTCGGGGGTAAGGAAGGGCTGGCGGCGGAGCTCTACGTCGAGGGCCTTCGCGGATACCAGGCGGGACTCCTCGAGGCCCTGCAGGAAAAGCCGGACGCCGAGGCATCGATCCGCGCGCTGGTGCGGCATCACCTTCGCTGGCTTCAGAGAAGCCCGAAGCTGGCCAAGTTTTTGATGGGTCGTCGAGAGACCGAGCTCCGGCTGGCGACCGAGGCGCGGGTGCGCGAGCTGAACCGCGACTTCTTCCCACGGGTCCAGGAGTGGATAGAGCGACATGTGAGCACCGGCGAGCTGCGACAGGTACCCGAAGATCTGTGGGAGCCGCTCTTGCTCGGGCCGAGCCAGGAGTTCGCGCGCGTGTGGCTTGCCGGACGGGTCCGTATCTCGTTGCGCCGGGCCGAGCGCGAGTTGGCCGAGGCGACGTGGAACGCCGTCCGTGGAGATCTCGATCAGCGGCGAGCGAGCGCGATGAGACGCCTCCCCTCGGGCTCAAACTCCTTCCCTCCCTGACCGAACAGGCGCACCTCCTCGAATCCCGCATCGCGCAGCCTCCTCACCAACTGCTCGGCGGGGATCTGCTCGAGCCGAAACTCGAGCCGTCGAACCCCTCCGTGGCGCACAACGAAACGCTCCGTGCGCGAGAACCCCTCCGCCCGGTCATAGGTGACGCGATCAACCAGCAGATCGCCGTCCCGCTCGAGAACGGACGCACTGGTGCCGCCGCCCAGCTCGACCAGCCGCTCCAGCCATCCCACGTTGACGAGCTCCAGAAGCAGCCGGCCGCCAGGCCGCAGCGCGCGCCCGAACGATCGCAGTACCGCGTCGTTGGTGGCACGGTCGAAGTATCCGAACGACGTGAACCAGTTGAGAACGGCGTCGAACTCCGACTCGAACGCCAGTTGACGCATATCGCCCATCCGGAAGGTGACCTCGGGCCAGCGCTCTCGGCCCAGCTCCAGAAACCGCGCGCTGGCGTCCACGCCCACCACATCGCACCCGCGTCGCGCGAGGCGCCCGGCGATCCGGCCCTCCCCGCACGGGACATCGAGCACCCGCATCCCCGGACCGAGCGACAGGAGCCGGGCGATCACCTCGGCGTCGCCCTCGCTCGCCTCCGGACCAAGGAGCCGCCCATAGAAGTGCTCGTAGCTCTCGTCGAAGATCTCCGGCGGGACGCTCACGGCTCAGGGCGCGACCGCGTCGCGAATCGCCTCTGCGGTGGCGGTGGCGGCCACAGTTCCCAGGGCGCTGAGCAGCAGTGACTTCTCGGGTCCCGGCGGCCGCGCCTCCCCGTGGCCCGATGCGATGCAGAAGATCACGTCGCCGTCCATCGGACTGAAGACGGGATCGACGGCGCGGGCCAGACCGGCGGCCGCCATCCGGGCGATGATTCCGCAGTCGCGCTTGTCCAGCGAGGCGTCCGTGCAAACGCACACCAAGGTGGTGCTCTCCCCGGCTTGCACAGGCCATATCTGCCTTTCGCTCAGCCCCGCAATCAGCTCCGCGCTTCGCAGCATCTCCCCGCCGTCGCCGTGGGGTCCACCGATCACCTGCCCGTCCGCTCCGATGACGTCGCCGACCGAGTTCGCTACCGCCAGCGTGGCCACGGTCGAGCCGTCCGCCACCCGCCGGGCCGCGTAGCCGATACCCGCGCGCGTTGCGCGCTCGCGCCCAAGCGCCTTGCCCACGGCGGCGCCCGCGCCCGCCCCCACCGGCCCCCGTTCCGGTATCCCTCCGGTGGCTGCCTCGCACGCGTCGTACCCCTGGTCCGGCCCCGGCCTCTGGCCCCCGGCCTGAAGATCGAAGATCACCGCTGACGGGACCAGCGGCACGATCCCGGCGAGCGTCGGGCGCCCGAGCGCGCGCTCCTCGAGCCAGCGGGCGACGCCGTCTGCGGCGGCCAGCCCGAACGCGCTCCCGCCGGTGAGCAGCACCGCGGTCGGGCCTTCGGAGTTGGCGAGGGGCGCCAGCGATTCGGTCTCGCGCGTGGAGGTCCCGCCGCCCCGCACGTCCACGCCGCCCCGAGCTCCGACAGGCGGGATGACGACCGTGCAGCCAGTCCCTCCATCCGCCCGCGTCCAGTGCCCGACTGAAAAGCCCTCGGGAAGCGGCGGCCGGTCATCCATAGCTGGACTCTCCCATACCGTCCGCGGACCAGGGCCCCGCGGTCCGAGTCAACCGCCGGGCCGACGCCCCACGTACCACTTGATCCGACGGGCTGCGGCCCATTAGCGTTGGTAGGTAACTGCTGAACAGCGAGCGAGGAGGCTCGGATGGCTGGTGTTCAAAAGCTTGATTTCGATTCTCCGCAGGAGAGTCGTACTCCTGACAGGACGCGCGTTGACATCGTGCGGGCCGCCAATACGACGATCGGCCGGTTTGCGTTCGAACCCGGCTGGAGCTGGTCGGAGTGCGTGAAGCCCGTCGCTGGCACCGATAGCTGCCAGGCACGGCACGTGGGCATCGTCCAGACCGGCCGGCTGCGGGTCTGGCATGAGGATGGGTCCGAAGGGGAGTTCGGGCCCGGCGAGGTCTACGTGATCGAACCCGGTCACGATGCTTCGGTGATCGGCGACGAGCGCTTCGTCGCGTTCGAGTTCGAGCCGCATGCTGCGGAGGAATACGCACGCGAGTAGGGCACACCTACATAGGCCGCCCGCCGCGCCCACGCGGGTGCAGAGGTCTACCCTCATGCCCGATGGCCATCATCTCCTGCCCCAGCTGCGGCGCGCGCAACCGAGTAAGCCCCATCGGCAAGGGCACGCCGCGCTGTCCGCGATGCAAGCACGCCCTTCCCTGGGTTGTCGACGCGGACGAAGCTACGTTCGCCGACGAGGCGAACGCCTCGGTGCCGGTGGTGGTCGACTACTGGGCGGCGTGGTGCGGGCCCTGCCGGATGATCTCCCCCGTCCTTGAAGACCTCGCCCGGCGTCACGCCGGACACCTCAAGGTAGTCAAGGTCGACGTCGACGCCAATCCCGGCTTGGCCGCGCAGGCGGGTGCCCAGTCGATCCCGCTCCTCGTAGTCATGCGGGAAGGTCAGGAGCGCGACCGCATCGTTGGCGCACTGCCCCGTTCAGCCCTGGAGGAGCGCCTGGCGCCGCTTCTTGCCAGCTAAGCGGCCGACGCGAATCATGAGGTTGCCGGATACAGCGCATACCGCCCACCCCTGGCGCATCCACGACGTGGCCCCCGACTTCCAGCTTGAGGACGTTTGGGCGCTGCCCACGCCGGGCGGTCCGGACGACTTTCCCCAATTGGTGCAGCAGACGGCCTCGTTCGACCCTTCGCGGAGCTCGAACCGGGCCGTCCGGCTGCTGTTCTCGTTGCGATGGAGAGTGGGGGAGCTGCTCGGCTGGGATGACGCGGACACAGGTCTCGACTCGCGGGTGTCGACGCTCCGCGATCGGCTTCCTTCTGATCTGCGCGACGCGCCCGGTCCGCCGGTCCGGGGAGCTTCCTTCCGCTCCCTCTATTTGACCGACGACGAATGGGCGGCCGAGATCGCGAACCGCACGATGCACGGGATCCTCCACCTGGGCTGGGTTCGTGACGGGGACGGCTATCGCGGCCAGATGGCCGTTCTGGTGAAGCGCAACGGGCTTCTCGGCGCGGGCTATATGAGCGTGATCAAGCCCTTCCGGCATCTCATCGTGTATCCGGCGATGATGCGCGAGATCGACCGGGCCTGGCGACGGAGGTCTGCGAACCTCAGCGCGTGAGCGATGAGCTGCAGCTCGGGCCGAGCGTCAGGCTTGATAAGCACCTGGTCCTGACCGGCAGCTGTTCCTGGACGGATAAGACGCTCGTCCAGCAGGCGGACTGGTACCCGCAGCGGACGATGAGCGCCGAGGAGCGCCTGCGCTTTTACGCCTCGCAGTTTCCGCTGACCGAGGTCGATTCGACCTACTACGCACCTCCATCCGAGCAGCAGGCTCGCCTCTGGGCCGAGCGCACTCCCAAAGGTTTTCGGTTCGACGTCAAGGCGTACTCGCTGCTGACGGGGCACCCCACTCGGCCCCGAAGCCTGTGGAAGGACCTGCGCGAGCAGCTTCCGGCCGATGTGGCCGAGAAGCGCAACCTGTACCCCAACCACCTCGACCCCGAAGCGCTCGATGAGGCCTGGACCCGGTTTGAGTCCGCGCTCCGGCCGCTGCACGATGCGGGCAGGCTGGGGGCAGTCCTGTTCCAGTACCCGCCCTGGTTTCATCCCCGTCGCGACACGCGCAAAGAGCTCGAATCGCTCAAGGAGCGCCTGCCGGACTACCGCGTGAGCGTCGAGTTTCGCTCGCCCATGTGGCTGAGCGAGGAGCGCGATCGCGAGCGAACGCTGCGCCTGCTCGAGGAGCATCAGCTGATCCTCGTGGGCCTCGATGCCCCGGCCGCCTCCAAGCTGCCTCGGCTGATGGCCGTCACCAACCCAGAGCTGATGGTCGTCCGCTTCCACGGGCGGTCCGACCGCACCTGGGCCGACACCTCACGCAGTGCGGCCGAGCGGTTCAGATACCTCTACTCCGGTGATGAGCTCCAGGAGCTGGTGCGGCCGATCGCCGAGGTGGCACAGGAGGCCGGGGAGACCCATCTGCTGATGAACAACTGCTACCGGGATTACGCCGTGCGAAATGCCGGGGAGCTGCGGGACCTGCTGGCGCGCTACCGATGAGTCCGACCGCGATTTGGGGTCCTAACAGCAAGACCTGCGGCAAATGTCACATCCAAATCGCGCCACGGCGCGTAGAACTGATCGATGCCGCCCCTCCCAGCCTGACGGATCATGCTCGCCCCCGACCAGACCATCCAAGACTTCGCGCTTCCGACCATCGACGTGCGCGGCCTGGTACGGCGCGCGGCTGTGCCGGCAATGGTCGCGGCCGCGGCCCTCGCCACCCTGCTGCTGCTCGGCGGCCGGGTGCACGCGTTCGCGGACGCACTCAAGCGGGCGGTCGGGGTGGACCCCGGCTGGGCCGTTGCCGCGATCGCGTTCGAGTGCATCTCGATCGCCGGCTACGTCGCGCTGCTTTCGCTCGTGGCGGGTCACGCGACGTCGCGGATTCGCCTGCGCGAGAGTGCCCAGATCACGCTGGCTGGCGCCGCAGCGACCCGGGTTCTGCCCACGGCCGGCGCCGGCGGCGCCGCGTTGACGCTGTGGGCCCTGCGCCGAGCCGGCCTCGGGGCGCGCTCTGCCGGGACCACCCTGCTGGTGTTCCTGGTGCTCCTCTACGCCGTGTTCCTGGCTTCGATCGCACTGGCCGGAGCGGCCCTGGCGCTGGGCCTGACCAGCGGACATGGGCCGATTGTGCTGAGCGCGGTCCCAGCGGCGCTGGCGACCGGCGGCATTGGCCTGGCTCTGGCCCTCGGAAGGAGATCGCGTGGGCGTAGCGCTGGACATCCTGAAAGCGGGCGGCATTCCCGGCTGGCGCGAGCCACGCGACTACTGGGCGACGGCGTGGCGGACGCGCTCCGCCTGGTCCGAGGCCGCGAGCCGCGGCTGGCGGGCGCCGTCGTCTACTGGCTGTTCGATGCCGCCGTGCTGTGGTCGATGCTTCACGCGTTCGGCGCTCCCCCCGCCGTGCCAGTTGTCATCCTCGCGTACTTCGTGGGGCAGGTCGCCAACACCCTGCCGCTCCCGGGCACGGTCAGCGGCGGGATCGCAGGCGTGCTGCTGGCCTTCGGAGTCCCGGTCGGCCTGGCTCTGCCTGCGGTGCTGGCTTACCGCACGGTCGCCGTGTGGCTGCCGACACCGGTGGCGATCGCTGCGCTGCCCTCGCTGCGCTCGACGATCGCCCGCTGGAAGCGCGAGGACGAGCGCGGACGGCCGTCGGCCGCCGTCGCGTCGGCGGCCTGACCGGCCCTCCGCCCGGCGTCGCTGCGGAACGCGAGGAGCTTCCGCGAGTGGTCGATTAGTTTTGTCCTTCGGGCGGGTCTTAGGTGTTGGAAACCACGACGCCAGGAGGCTCGGATGAGTACAACCGCAACCGGGATACGCCAGATCAATCTGGTGTGCGTCCCGACCCCCGACCAGGACCGAGCGATCGAGTTCTACGAGTCGATCGGGTTTGAGAAGCGCACGGACACACCCTTCGGTGGCGGCTACCGGTGGGTCGAGGTCTACCCCCCCGAGGGCAGCGCCGGCATCGCGCTGGCCCCGCCGCCCCCCGGGCAGGGGGAAGTCGCCCCGGCGCAGACCGGGATCACGCTGACGACCGACGACATCGACACGACCCACGCCGAGATGAAGGACCGAGGCGTTGACGTCGACGCCGAGGTGTCGCGCATGGGCGACCCGGTCCCGCCGATGTTCTGGTTCCGGGATCCGACCGGCCACTCCCTGATGGTGGTCGAGCTGCGCTGAGTGATCGGGTGGCAACCTCCCTCAGGTGGGGTTGCTGCCCGACTACTCCCGCCAGGCCGAACGCTACGACGAGAGGCGCTCGGCGAGTCCCTCGGTGCTGGCGGCGCTGCGCGAGGCGCTCGAGGGCGTGCCTGGCCGCCGCTTAGCGGACATCGGAGGCGGCACCGGCAATTACGCGCTCGCATTGAGACGCGAGGGATGGAAGCCGGTGGTGGTGGACCCCTCGCGGGCCATGCTGGCTCGGGCCGCCGCCAAGGGCCTCGAGACGGTGGAGGCTCATGCCGAGCAGCTGCCGTTCGAGGACGAGACGTTTGACGCGGCGCTGATGATCTCGATGCTGCACCACGTGGACGACCGGGGCGCTGCGCTGTCCGAGGGGCGGCGGATCCTCCGGCCCGGGGGGCGACTGGTGCTCATGGGCTACACCGGTGAGGACGCCGCCACGCTCTGGGTTCTCGACTACTTCCCCAGCAGCCGCTCTTGGATGAAGGCAACCCACCCGCCGCTGGCCGCGTTCCTCGAGGAGCTGCCGGGCGCTCGACCTGTGCGATTCGAGTTCAAGGACATGGAGGATGCGTCGCTGGCCGCGCTGTCGAGCGAACCCGAGAGCCTGCTCGAAGCGGCCGAGCGGGGAGACACGAGCTACTTCGAACGCATGCAGCGACACCACTCGGACGAGCTGCGCGCGGGCCTCGCCCGACTACGGGAGGACCTCGCAGCGGGTCGCGCGCCAAGGCATGCCGGCACGGCCACCGTCCTTGGCTGGACGAAGCCGTAGGCATCACGCCTGGAGACCGAATGCCCCCTCCGGCGCGAGGCTCCCCTCGTCGATGGCGAGACCCGGAATCGAACCGGGGACACCACGATTTTCAGTCGTGTGCTCTACCAACTGAGCTATCTCGCCCTGGCGCGCCGATGCTAGCGGCTGCGACGCGGCAAAATCGCTCCGTGCCCGGAGCCCGGCAGCTGTTCGTCCTGCGCCACGCCAAGTCCAGTTGGAGCGATCCCGGCCTGGACGATAGGGACCGGCCGCTGGCACCCCGGGGGCGGAAGGCGGTCAAGCTGCTGGCCGATCACATTCGCGCCAACGAGATCCGACCGGAGCAGGTCCTCGTCTCCCCCGCGAAGCGCACGCTCCAGACGCTGGAGGGCGTGGCACCGGACGGCGAGGTGATCGTCGAGCCGGAGCTCTACGGGGCCACCGCGACAGACCTGCTCGAGCGGCTGAGGAGGGTTCCGGAGGAGATCGGGTCCGTGATGCTGATCGGCCACAACCCGGCAATGCAGGCACTGGTTCTCGAGCTCGCGGACGTGGACTCCTCGGATCAAGCGCGCCTTCGGGGCGCCGCCCAGAAGTTTTCAACGGGCGCGCTCGCGACGTTCGAGCTAGACGCTCCGTGGTCCGAGCTGGGGCCGGGCGGGGCGGTCCTCACAGGGTTGGTGCGACCCAAGGACCTCGGCGAGCATTAGCCTGCACCCCGTGTTCACGGATGCGGACGGCCCAGTCGTCGTCGGCCGGGACCTTGAGAAGCGCTACGGGCAAGGTCCAGCGGCAGTCCACGCACTCCGAGGCGTCTCGGTTGAGCTCCCGCCCGGATCCTTTACGGCCATCATGGGTCCCTCCGGTTCGGGCAAGTCGACCCTGATGCATGTGCTTGCTGGACTGGACCGCCCGTCGGCCGGGGAGGTGTGGCTAGGGCCCACCAGGCTCGCCGACCTCGATGATGGTGATCTCACCAGGCTGCGCCGGACGCGGGTGGGGTTCGTGTTCCAGACGTTCAACCTGCTGCCGATGCTGACCGTCGACGAGAACGTCGTGCTGCCGTTGAAGATCGCGGGCGAGGAGATCGACGAGGATTGGCTTGAGCGGCTGCTGGTGGCGGTCGGCCTGCACGAGCGTCGCGGTCACAGGCCGGCGGAGCTCTCCGGCGGCGAGCAGCAACGCGTGGCCCTGGCCCGCGCGCTGATCACTCGTCCGGCCGTGGTCTTCGCCGATGAGCCGACCGGAAACCTCGACTCCCACTCGACCGAGATCCTGCTGCACATGTTTCGTCGTGCCGGGGAGGAGATCGGCCAGACGATCGTGCTGGTGACCCACGATCCGCTGGCCGCCAGCTACGCCGACCGGATTCTGTTCCTCAATGACGGCCAGATCGTGCACGAAACGGGCAGGCTGTCGGCTTCCGACGTTGTCGAGACGGTGGCGTCCGTCCGCTGAGCGGCCCGGATGCTGACATTCGCGCTCCGAAGCCTGCTCGCTCGACGCCGCCGCGCGGCACTGACTGGTCTGGCGGTGCTGCTGGGGGTGGCGATGGTGTCGGGCACATTCGTGTTCATCGACACCATCAACGCCGCATACCGCGGGCTGTTTGCGGGGGAAGCCCAGGGGGCCGATCTCGTCGTCGGAAGCCGCCAGGGACTCTATTCGGCCAACGCGCAGCCGGCGAGCGTGCCGGCGTCGCTCGCCGGCCGGATCCGCTCGCTGACGGGCGTGGCCGCCGCGCACGGACAGGTATCCGATGTGTCGACGATCGTCGGGCGCAACGGCAGGGTCCTGAAGAACTCCGGCTCGCCGACGCTGGCCCTCTCATACCTGCCGCCGCCGTTCACCGGCCTCCGGTTCGTGCAAGGCAACCCCCCCATCCGGCCAGATGAGGTTGCACTGGACGAAGCCACGGCGACACACGAGGGCTATGGCCTCGGAGACCGGATCTCGATCGTCACGGGCCAACCCGCCCGGCGGTTCGCGATCTCCGGCATCGTCCGGCCTGCAAGCGCGTCCACTGGCGGCGCCACGTTCGCCGTATTCGACCTGAAGACGGCGCAAGGACTGTTCGACAAACGTGGGCAGCTCAACACGATCTATGTAGCCGCCAAGCGGGGAACCCCTCCGGCGACCCTCGAGCGCGAGATCGCTCCGCTGCTTCCGCCGGGTATCGCCGTGCAGACGACGGCACGGGAGGCCAACGCCGACGTGCGCCAGGTGGACGATCAGCTCGGCGTTCTGACCGGCGGGCTGAAAGCGTTCGGATTTCTGGCCGCATTCGTGGGAGCGTTCGTGATCGCCGGCGCGCT
Source organism: Solirubrobacteraceae bacterium (assembly GCA_036771025.1). Taxonomy (GTDB): domain Bacteria; phylum Actinomycetota; class Thermoleophilia; order Solirubrobacterales; family Solirubrobacteraceae; genus Palsa-465. The sequence continues at coordinate 2,148 of DAIPIC010000073.1, read as the reverse complement.
CTCGATCACGCTCACGCAGCGCACGAGCGAGCTGGCGCTGCTGCGGGCGCTCGGAGCGACTCGGCGCCAGGTCCTGGATGCGGTGCTGGTCGAAGCGGCCGTGATCGGCACCTTCGCCTCCGTGGCGGGGCTGTTCGCCGGGCTGGGAGCGGCATATCTGATCCGCGCCGTGCTCCGGGCCGGCGGCGTCCAGCTGCCGACGACCGGGCTTGTGCTCGAGTTGCGCACCGTGCTCGTCTCCATCGCTGTCGGGCTCATCGTCACCGTAGTGGCTGGGCTGGTGCCGGCGGCTCGGGCGACGTTCCTGTCCCCGATCGAGGCGCTGCGCGAGAGCAGGAGGCCCGCGACGCCCCGCCTTTCGGCGGTGCTCATCGGGCCGGTCCTATTCATGGCCCTGATCGGCGCGCTGTTCGCGTTCGCCGGCGTCGAATCCCGGCGGGATCGCCTGACGGTGAGCGCGATCGGTGCGGTGCTGCTCGTACTGGCGGCGATGCTGCTTACTCCGTTCGTGGTCCCCGCGCTCGGGCGGGCGGCGGGATGGCCGCTCGAGCGGCGCGGCAGGATCCTGGGCCGTCTGGCTCGAGAGAACACGACCCGCACGCCGGTGCGTACCGCCGTCACCGCGTCCTCCCTGATGATCGGCTTGGCCCTGGTCCTGTTCGTCTCGGTCTACGTGGGTGGGCTCCGCACCTCGACCCGGCAGGCGATCGACCGTACGTTCAATGCCGACTACGCGATCGTCAACCGGGACGGCACCAGCTCGATTCCGGCCGTGAGCGCGCGTGCCGTCGCTGGCGTGCCCGGGGTGCTCGCGGTGTCGAGCATCAAGCGGGCAACCGCCGACGTGTCCGGGGTCGGACAGACCACGGCGGCAGGGATCGATCCGTCCTCCGTCGGGCAGGTGTACAGGTTCAACTGGATCGGCTCCCAGCCCCTGGTGCTCGACGACCTGGGGGCATCGGACGTGCTGCTTGAGCGCGACACGGCACGGGCCGCGCACTTGCACGTCGGCCAGCAGGTCCAGGTGGCCAGCCCGTCTGGGCTGCGAGCCAACCTGGTGGTGCGCGGCATCTACAGCGATCGGGCGCTGCTGCCAGGCATGGCACTGGCCTCGGCCGAATTCGATCAGCTGTTCAACCAGGGGCAGGTGCAGCAGGTGCTGATCAAGCTCTCGCCCGAGGGCGATCAGGCCTCCACGCTCGCCCAGGTCCGGAGCACGCTGGGCGGGGTGCCGGGCGTCGTCCTGCGCTCCGAGCAGCAGTTCAAGGACCAGGCCGCGGGCCAGGCGGGCGGCGTTCTGGCCCTGTTCTATGCCCTGCTCGCGCTCACGGTGGTGATGGCGGTCCTGGGAATCGCCACTGCCACGGCTCTGTCGATCCACGAGCGGACGCGCGAGCTGGGCGTGCTGCGGGCGATGGGCATGACGCGCGCGCAGGCACGCAGGCTGATCCGGGACGAGAGCCTGATCACCGCGGCCATCGGCACCGTCATCGGCGCCGTGCTGGGGATCGTGATCGCCTGGGTCGTGACCCGCGCGCTGACCGCAGAGGGGATCGTGTTCGCGGTTCCCTGGCTACCGCTGGTCCTGGTCCTGGTCGTGGGGCTGGCGGTAGGCGTGCTGGCGGCGGTGCCCGCGGCCGCCCGGGCGGCGAGACTCGACATCCTGAGCGCGATCGCGCACGAATAGAGCCCCGGGGCCACCGCTGCCGGCGGCGACCTGTTCGATGGCGCACGTTGGCCCGCCGGGGCGGATAGAGCGCTGTCGAACAGGTCAGGCCTGTTCGAGAGCGCGCACCGGGGTTCCGGTGCGTGGAATGCGCTCTTGAACAGGTGCCGCAAGCGTCGCTGCCGGTCGCGACCGGGGCAGACCGCAACCGGGAATCAGCCGGCCCGCACCATCCGATCAAACAGCTCGAGCGCCCCACGCTTCGACAGCGGCTCGTTCAGGTTCCCGCACTTTGGCGACTGAATGCACGACGGGCAGCCGGAACGGCATGGGCACTCGCCCACCAGCCGCCGCGCATCGGCGGTCAGCCGCTCGAACTGATCGAAACCACGGCGGGTAAGGCCCACCCCACCGGGGTGGCCGTCATAGATGAAGATCGTCGGGCCGCCGGTCTGCGGGTGGGCGTTCGTGGACAGGCCGCC
>DAIPIC010000072.1:2396-15606 GCA_036771025.1 Solirubrobacteraceae bacterium | reverse complement strand
CCCCCGACCGCCGGGACCACAACCCGGAGCTCTACCAGCTGAGCTACGCCCACCGCGGAGGCCACTGAATCTAGCGCGGCCAGCAGGTCTCGTGGCTGGGGACAGCCGCTGAGGCCGAGGTTCACCGCGCGGCGCGGTGGCAACCCTGAGCAGCCGGACCGGCAGCGTCTCCCTCGTCTGTCGCCAGGCGTGCCTGTCGCCGTAGGACCAGGCATAGATGGGAACGCCGTCCCGTATGAGGCCAGCCAGCTGCGGGATCCCGAGCTCTGAGGCAGACCAGTCGTAGAGCCGCTGAAGCCGCGGGCCGATCACCCCGTAGTCGAGCATCCGCCCGAGATCGTGCTCATTGTGCAGGTACGTCTCCAAGTCGCCGGTGAGCGGATAGCGATTCGGCAACACCCGACCGAGCGACAGGAACGCGCCGGCCATCCCCAACCGCGGATCACCGAGAACCCGGCCGAACGGCGCAAACCGGCCGAGAGCCAGGCGCGGAGCGCCATTCAGCGCATGGGCGTAGAGCACGCGGAGGAGGGCGACGTTGAGAAAGAAGCGCTCGGGCAGCGACTCTTGCTCGGCGAGCGAGCGATTCTCGAGGTACGCAGAAACGATGCTGGCGTTGTGCGCTCGGTACCAGTTGCGAGAAGTCGGCGCGGCGATGAACCGAATCCAAAGATCGATAGTCGGGCTGGAATGCGGGCCGCGGAGGCCCCCGGAGCGGGCCATCGCCTCGCAGCCGTCGAGTAGCAGCCGGTCGTTCACCGCCCGCCACCAGGGGCTTCCAGCTGGGGTTCCATCGACGGGGAGCAGGACGCCGCGGGCGACCTGCCAGCGCATGAACGACATGGCCGCCTTTCTGAACGGCAGCTGCCGCCGCGCCCGGCCTAGCGGGCCGCGATATGTGTGCGAGAGCAGCGCCAGACGCCCCGCCGGGTCGTCGCGTACCCGTTCGAGCTGCGCCGCAGCCCACCCGGCGGCCTTGGCCCGAGGCGTCATGCACGACAGATACCAGCTCCCGCCCGGTGTGAGCGGACTGGGCTCAGCTCAGGAGCGGCGATGCGTGATTAACACGGAGCGCTTGGTATGAGACGCCACAGCGCTGGCGACGCTGCCGAGCAGAGCATCGGCCAGGCCCGTGCGGCCGTGGGAGCCGAGCACGATCAGGCTGGCGTCACGCTCGTCGGCGATCTCGACGATGCCCTTCCAGGTTGGCGTGGCCTCGACTGCGACGCTCCGGCCACGAAATCCAGCGGCCTCGGCAAGCGAGAGTCCCTGGGCTGCGGTCTGTTCGGCGGCCTTCCTGACCTCGGCAATCTCCTTCGCGTCGATCTGGAGCCCGCTGACGGGAACGAATCCGACGTCGAACGGCTGCCAGACCGTGACCACGAGCGCATCGCGGCTCGTGCCAAGCAGCCGGCCGGCCTCCTCGATGGCAAGCTGGGCCAGGTCGGAACCGTCGTAGGTGAAGACGATTGGCCCCGAGGTGGAGGCGCTGACTTCCGCGGTCATGGTCGCGCCGGTTCTTCAGCGAGCGAGCGAGCCGCGGCGCGCTTGCGGATGCCCGCCAGCAGGGGCGGCGAGTACCACGCAGGCCCCTCCCCGCCCATGAACCGCTCCACATCCGGCGTCTGCGGGCGTGCCCCGCCGAGCGCGTACAGCAACACCCCGATCGCCGCGCCGCCGATCGAGAGCCCCAACCCGATCCACAGGGCGATTCCCGTGCCCGTCCGTGGATTACCGGCGACGGTGACGGCAAAGTGGGCGAATACCGGGGCGATCATGAAAGCCGCCACCGCGCGCAAGAGCTCGACGATCGCGAACACGCGCTGCAGATTGGCGGCGGACAGCGAGAAACCGGCTACGAACAGGGCGGGAGCCACCGTCGCGCCGAGCCCGATCCCTGTCAGCCCGGAGGCGACCAGCGTCAATGCCTGGGTGGGCGGGAGCTGTATGCGGAACACCGCGATCCCGGCGGCGAGGAATGCCATCCCCACCAGTGGGAGGTAATGCATCGAGCGTTTGTTGATGACCACGCCGAGGGCGAACGCGGTGAGGACCGCCCCGGCAAGCTCCGGTAGGTAGAGCAGCCCAACGTGAAGCGGGCCGTAGCGTCCCGCGAGCAGGGTCGCGGTTAGCGCCGTGGCCGATACGGATGCTGCAGCCGCGAACAGGGCGACGACGATCCCGGCGACGGGCATCGTGCTGCGCAGCATGCTGCCGATCGTCAACAGCGGCCGCTTGGCCAGAGACTGGTAGGTCACCAGGATCACGATCACCGCGAGGCCGCCGACCAACGGCCCGAACGTGCCGGGAGCCAGGAAGCGGTGGGTGAGCAGCTCGGACGCGCCATAGAACGCGGCCGCGGAGCCCGCGGCCGCGAGCCCGATCGCGGCGGAACCCCAGGGAGCGCTCCGGTCGGCCGGCGGAGCGTCCTCGAACGTCAGGATCGACAGCGCCAGCGCCGCCAGCGAGATGGCGGCCACGACGAAGAACAGGGGCCGCCAGCCGCCCGAATTGGCCTGGATTCCGCCGATCGTCGGGCCCAGCGCGACCGCCCCGAAGATGCACAGGTTCATGATCATGGCCGTGTCGCGCAACCGGCTGGTTCCAAAGCCCAGCGCCAGGGGTGGCACGGCCGCGATCAACAGAAGGCTGGTGCACAGCCCCTGCAGCACGTGGCCGGTGATGAACATCCACGGACCCTGGGCCGCTGCGGTCAGGACGGAACCGATCACCAGCAACGCGGCGTAGACGACCATCATGCGCCGTTGAGGCAGGTGCTGCGCCAGGGCCACCGCCAGCACGGTTCCCACCGCGTAGCCGGCGTTGGCCATGCCCGTGGCCAGGCTCATCGTCTGCAGGCCCATATGGAGGTGATGGGCGATGATCGGCGTCAGCGGCTGCAGCGCGGCGGACAGCGCCAAGTAGGGCACGAGCGCGAAGATCACCATGGCCGCCGACACGGGGTAGCGACCGGCTAGCGGACCCCGCCGCATCAGCGCGCGCCCCCGTTTTGATTTCGCTCCCGCCCAGTCATCTATTACCAACTTAGCGGGGTCGCCGAAGAGCGCCCGAGCCCGCCCGGGCCACAACCGCGCCTTGGGTGGCGCCGGCGGGAAATCCTCGCCAGCCGAGACCAGCGCAAGCCTCCAGTCCCGCATACTCAAACTCCGCGAGCCTGCATGCTTTTGGCGCGATCGACATAGGCTTGTAGCGATGGCGTCTGTCTCGATCACGGACCAGGGTGGCGTGTCCGTACTGGCCATCGACCGTCCGCCGGCGAACGCAATGGACGTTGGGCTGCTGCGTGAGCTAGTCGCGGCGCTCGGGTCTGTGGGCGAGCGGCCGCCGAGCGCCCTGGTGATCGCCGGGCGGCCCGGTTTCTTCTCGGCGGGCGTCGATCTGAAGGCCGTCCCCAACTACGGGCCCAACGAGCAGCGGCAGATGGTTGAGGGCATCAACCGGATGGTGTTGACGGGCTACGGGCTCCCCTGCCCCGTGGTTGGCGCCGTCACGGGGCACGCGATCGCGGGCGGACTCGTACTCGCGTTGTGCGCAGATTTCCGGATCGCCTCGACCGAGGGCTCCTACGGCCTGACCGAGGTGAAGGTGGGCGTGCCCTATCCACAGGCCGCAATCGGCGTGGTCCGCGCCGAGCTCGCACCCCACGCCGCGCGTCAGCTGGTTGTGGGCAACGAGCTGATCGACGGCGAGCAGGCCACGCGGCTTGGGCTGTTTGACGAGGCGCTGGCGCCGGATCGCGTCCTCCCCCGTGCGCTTGAGGTGGCCGCCAGGCTTGGCGCGATGCCGGCCGCCGTGTACGAGCGCACCAAGCGGGGCCTACGCGAAGATGCGCTGAACGCGATGCGCTCCGCCGCAGCGGCCGATCCGCTGCTGGCGGACTGGCGGTAAAGAAGCATGCATCCCACGGCCGCGCGGCTCGCTGGGCGACTCCGGGCCAAGGGTCTGGAGATCGAGGTCAAGACGCTGAGCAATTCGGCTCGCACCGCGGCCCTAGCGGCGGCCGCCCTGGGCGTGGAGGTAGGCCAGATCGTCAAATCGCTCGTTTTCCTCCGTGACGACGCACCGGTATTGATCCTCTGCGCCGGCGACCGCCGGGTCGACGCCGAGCGACTCGGCCTGTCACCGGCGTCTGCTGAGCGGGTACGACAGGCGACCGGCTTTTCGATCGGCGGCGTGCCGCCGCTTGGTCACGACACCGAGCTCGAAACGACAATCGACCAGTCGCTACGTCGCTTCTCGGTGGTGTGGGCGGCTGCAGGCACGCCTCACACCGTGTTCGCGATCGGCACCGAGGCCCTGATCGACGCGATCCCTCGCGCAAGCGTGGACAGCGTCGGCTGACGCTCAGACCTGGAGCGTGGTCTGGCCCACCTCGATCAGGTGCCCGTCGGGGTCGCGCATGTAGCAGCGGATCTCCTGACCACGATCGATCGGCGGCGTCAGGAACTCGGCTCCGCGCGCGCTCCACTCGGCGTGGGCCTTCTCGATGTCCGCCACCCGGATATTGAGAAAGCTGCTCGCCCGATCGGGGTCACCCGGAGGCTCCAGCGTCACGGTCGGCTTGTCGTCGGTCGGCCCTCCCCCCGTGTTGATGATGATCCATCCGTTCGCGAGCGCGACGATGGCGGGCTGTTCCTCCCGCAGGAGCTCGCCGCCGAGCACCTCCGTGTAGAAGCGCCGCGACCGGGCCACGTCCGCGACCACGATGAAGTGGGTGAGTCTGATGCCCTCCTTGGGCGCTGGAAATTCCGCCACGGCGACCTCCTCGCCTATCGAAGTGATCGGGTGCTCAACACCCCAAATGTTGCAGTTCAGCAAGGACTATGACATATTGCATAACCATGGCGGTAAAGGAGCCCGGCCCGCGCAAGCGAATGATCGCCAGCACCGCACTGCTGGTTCGCGAGCGCGGCGCTCGCGCGACCAGCCTCGACGCCGTCCTGGCACACAGTGGAGCTCCCCGCGGGTCCGTCTATCACCACTTCCCGGGCGGCCGGGAACAACTCCTGCGAGAGGCCACGCAATATGCGGGTGACTACCTGGCCCGGCGGCTCGAGCGCGCCACCGATGAGCATCCCCTGGCGGCGCTCGACGCGCTATTCGACGACTACCAAGCGACGCTCCTCCACACGGATTTCCGCGCCGGGTGCCCGGTCGTGGCGGTGGCGATCGAGTCCCCCGAGGAGGGTCCAGACCTCCGCGACGCCGCGCTGGCCGCATTTGAGCGCTGGCGCCAGGCCTTGGCCCGCGCCCTGGAGCGCTCAGGGATCGACGCGGCCCGGGCCGACGAGCTGGCGCTCCACACGATCGCGGCGTTCGAGGGGGCGATAGTCCTCAGCCGCGCGTACCGGGACCTCGAGCCGCTCGAGCGCGTTCGGCGTGAGCTTCGCCAGCGCGTGGACGAGGAGCTGAACAAAGCAAAAGGAGCGAAATGAGCGTTACCCAAGCCGAGTGGTCGCAGACCGCGTGCATCCTTTGCGAGTGCAATTGCGGGATCGAGGTGCAGCTGGACGGGCGACGGCTTCAGAAGATCCGCGGCGATAAGGCCCATCCCGCTTCGCAGGGATACACGTGCAACAAGGCGATGCGCCTCGACCACTACCAGAACGGCAAGGATCGGCTTCGTAGTCCATTGCGCCGCCGAGACGACGGAAGCTTCGAGGAGATCGACTGGTGTACGGCGATCGACGAGATCGCCGCCCGCTGCATGGAGATCCGCGACACGCACGGCGGCGAATCGATCCTCTACTACGGCGGCGGCGGCCAGGGCAACCACCTGGGCGGCAGCTACAGCGGCGCGTTCCTCCGGGCCATCGGATCGCGCTACCGCTCCGGCGCCCTAGCCCAGGAGAAGACCGGCGAGGCCTGGGTCGAGCACATGCTGTACGGCAGCCACACCCGCGGGGAATTCGAGCACGCCGAAGTGGCGGTGTTCATCGGCAAGAACCCCTGGATGTCACAGAGCTTCCCCCGGGCCCGCGTGGTGCTCAAGGAGATAGCGAAGGATCCCGAACGGTCGATGATCGTCATCGATCCGGTGCTGACGGACACGGCCAAGCTGGCCGACTTCCACCTGCGCGTCCGCCCGGGGACCGACGCTTGGTGCCTGGCCGCGATGGTGGGCGTCCTCGTCCAGGAGGGTCTGCTGGACCGGGCGTTCATCGACCAACACGTCAGCGGCGTAGAGCCCGTGCTGGAGGCGTTCCGAGGAATCGATGTCGCTCGGTACGCGGGCCACTGCGGCGTGGATGAGGATCTGATCCGCGCGGCCTCGCGGCGAATCGCTCGTGCCGAGAGCGTCTCGGCGTTCGAAGACCTCGGGATCCAGCAGGCTCCCAACAGCACGTTGTCCTCCTACATCGAGCGGATGCTCTGGATCCTGACCGGGAACTTCGGGAACCCCGGCGGCATGCACCTCCATACGTTCTTCGTGAACCTGTTCCGCGATCCGCGCGTCCGAAGCACGCCGGTGACGGGCGCCCGCGTCATCGGCGGGCTGGTGCCGTGCAACGTAATCCCGGACGAGATCCTGACCGACCACCCGAAGCGATTTCGGGCGATGATCGTCGAGAGCTCCAACCCGGCCCACTCGCTCGCCGATTCGAAGCGGTTCGCCGAGGCATTCGACGCGCTCGAGCTGATGGTCGTGATCGACGTGGCGATGACCGAGACCGCGCGGCACGCCGACTACGTGCTCCCGGCGGCCAGCCAGTACGAGAAGCCTGAGGCCACGTTCTTCAACTTCGAGTTCCCCGAAAACACGTTCCACCTGCGCTGGCCGCTGTTGGAGCCCCTGCCGGGCACGCTGCCGGAGGCGGAGATCTGGGCGCGGCTGGTCCGGGCGCTCAACCTGATCGACGAGTCCGAGCTTGCTTCGCTGCGCGCGGCCGCCGGCGAGAGCAGACAGGCGTACGCCGAGGCATTCATCAAGGCCACGACCGAGAATCCCACGCTCTCGGCCCTGGCTCCGGTCGTGCTGTACGAGACGCTCGGTCCCACGCTGCCGGAGGGTCTCCAGAGTGCAGCGTCACTTTGGGGACTGGCCCACCGCTGTGCCATGACCTACCCGGACGCCGTCCGCCGCGCTGGCCACGCCGACGGCGACGAGCTGTTCGAGGCAATCCTCTCCTCACCATCGGGGGTCGTCTTCGCTCGCGACGAGTACGGCGACGACTTCGCCCGCATCATTCATCCCGACAAGAGGATCGCGCTCGAGATCCCCGAGATGCTCGCCGAGCTCACCTCGCTGGAGAGGGGGCCGGTGGTGCGTACCTCAGAGCTGTTTCCGATCGTGCTGTCCGTCGGCGAACGCCGCTCCTTCACCGCCAACGACATCTTTCGTGACCCGACTTGGCGAAAGCAGGACGTGGACGGCAGGCTTCGGATCAGCGCGGACGACGCGGAGCGGATCGGCCTGCTTGATGGAGGACGGGCCATCATCAATACGGCCCGGGGCAGCGCCGAGGCGACGGTTGAGGTCTCGGGCGCCATGCTCCCGGGACACGCGTCGCTTCCCAACGGCTTTGGACTGGAATCCAGGCGCGAGGACGGCCACACCGTGATCACCGGAGTCGCGCCGAACTCACTGACCTCCTCGGACTGGCGCGACGAGTTCGCAGGCACCCCGTGGCACAAGCACGTCCCGGCGAGGGTCGAACCGGTTACGCCGTAAGACGGAATTAGGCCCTAAGACCCGCGGCCTCGCGCTCGAGATCCAGCTCGGTCCTGACGCCCAGGTGGTGGAGGGCCCGGTTCGCGTCTTCCAGGCTGTTGGCGTCGAGCGCCGCCTGAGCGAGGCGGCCGACGGTGCGCATCGTCACCTCCGGGTCGAGGTAGATCGTGAGTGCGGCGATCGAGCTGAGCTCCAGTGGTCGGCGGCCACGGCGGATGGTCCTGATGCCCGAAGCGCCCCGGAACGCGAGGATGGCCTGGGCGCTCGCTTCGGTGGGAACCACCCGAATGGCGTCCTCCAGCCGCGTTGCTACCGGCTCCGTCAGCCCCCGGGCGCCACACAGCCCACCGGAACCGGCGACCGTCGCGAGCCGGGCCATCACTTCTCCAGGCGTGAGCTCGGCGTCGCAGCCGATCCCGAAGATCCCTCCCAGCACGCGGCGTCCGGCCTGGCTTAGTCGTACGGCCGCGGCCAGCATCACGGCGTCGCATAGAGGGCTTCGAAGCCCCGGTTCGTTGCCCTGCGCCAACACGTCCCCGCCGACATCGATCAGCACGACCAGGTCGCACCCCAGACGCTCGACGGCCTGATCGAGCCCCGCGGCGATCGCCCCAGGGCCTCCGAGAACATCAACCAGCAGGGTTGGCTGCCCCAGGAACTGCGACATCCGGGATTCCGCGAAGTACATCGCCCTGCCGCGGGCGCGTGTCTGGGGGCCCGCCAGCAATACCCCAGGGCCCAGCGTCTCGGCGCCTTCGATCTCCGTCGGGCTGCGGGGGCCCGGAAGCTGCGGCCGCAGGCCGCCGGACGCGCGGATAGTCCGCGCGCGTCCACTTCCCTTCGTGCCTACTCCGCTCGCGCGCGCGGGTGAGCGGCACCCAGGCCGACGACGAACAGTCCGCCGGCGGACGCCACCAACATCAGCAGAGGCGGGAGCCAGCTGCCGGTTGCGTCGTGGAGCACGCCGAATAGGAACGGCCCGGCGGCGGCCAGCAGATATCCAAAGAACTGGGCCATCGCCGAGAGCGCGGCGGCCTGCTCGGACGTACCCACCCGCAGCCCCATGAATGACAGTGCCAGAACCACCGTGGCGCCGGCGGCGCAGCCCGCACCGATCGCCCACAGCCAAGACAGTTCCGGCAACGCCGCCAGTCCCGCGTAGCTGATGGCGGCACACGCCGCCGCGACGCCCGTCATCGACCGGTGATCGGCTCTGCGGCCAATGACCAGCGGCAGGAGCAGGCTCGCGAGCAGGGCCCCGATCTGGTAGGCGAACAGCTCCCAGCCGGCTGCGTGGGCGCTGATGCGGTGCGACTCGAGCAGGCTCGGCATCCAGCCGATCATTGCGTAGAACCCGAGTGACTGAAGCCCCATGAATGCTGCCACCTTCCAGGCCACGGCCGAACGCCACGGCATCGGGCTAGCAGGAGCTGGTGGCGCGGGTGTGGGAGCCCTCCGGACACGGGCAACCCACAGCGCCGCAGCGATCGCTGCGAGCCCACCCCAAACCCCGAGCGCCGTCCGCCAACCTCCCGGCGCTACCGCGGCAAGCGGAATGGCCACACCGGAGGCGATCGCAGCGACCAGGCCCATCGCGGTGGCGTAGAGCCCGGTGATGGTGCTCTGGCGAGTTGGAAAGTGCTGCTTGACCAGCGCTGGCAACAGGACGTTTCCCACTGCGATCGCCGAGGCCAGCACCACGGTCCCGGCGAACAGCGCGGCGACCGATGGCAACGAGCGCAGCACGATCCCGCCAACGAGGACGAGCATCGCCAGCAGCAGGGAACCCTCGACGCCGACCCGCCGGGAGAGACGCAGGGCGTAAGGGGAGAAGGCGGCGAACCCGAGTACCGGGAGCGCCGTCAGCACGCCGGCCTGCGCTCCAGAGAGACCGTAGTGGCCACTGATGGTCGCGAGCAACGGGCCCACCGCGGTCACCGACGCCCTCAGATTGGCGGCGATGAGCAGGATCTCGACGACCAGCACCGCTGCGGCAAGTTACCCGGCGCCCGCCCGCGCCCTGGTCCCGGCGCAGTTATCCCTCGATTTTTCCTGGCGGGCCGCCGAGTGATGCGATCAGCGCCGAGAAGCTCTTGCCGGCGGCGGTCGCCTTGCTGTTCTCGTCGCTCGTGGAATTCCACTGGTGGGCCTTAGCCGCGTACGTCACGGTGCTGATCCCGGCCCCCCATCCGACCTCGATCCCAGTCGCCCAGCCGGAGATGATGCTCGCGATCGGTTGGCCGGCGGCCACCGCCTGACCGACCCGCAGGCCAGCGGCCGGGCTCACTCCTTCGGCGTAGAAGACGTAGCAACCGGCATAGGCGCCGTCGAGGAGCCGGTACTCGATGAACGATCCCGGCCATCCGGTGCCGGACGTCGCCACGTAGGTGATCCTCGCGGCACCGATGGCCGCCAGCGTGCCCGAGCCGGCGTAGTCGACGCCCTGGTCGATCCGCTCGGGCTTCACCTTGGCGTGGGCGAGCGGGTTGACATAGTGGCTCGGGCGGCTCGTCACACGACACCCAGGTGCCGGCCCCCCGGTACGCGGAACGAGCCATTGCGATGCGGGCCCTGCGCCGTCCGAGCTCGTATGCGCTGACGCCGGGGAGCCGCTGCCTCTTTTGGCGGTTAGCGATGCTTGGCCGCCTCGGCTCGAAAGTGTGCCCGGCAGGAGGACGAGCAGCGATGCAAGGGCGAAGATCCCGCCCGCGCCCGTGACGAGCATCCGCGCCCGCCGGGGTGGGCTCTGCCCGATCCGACGATGGCGGCTCGGGCGCCGCGGTGCCGAGATGGTGCGCATGAGGGCTCGTTTCCGCGCTCGCACAGACCGCGCTCGCACAGATGCGCTTTGCGCGAGGGCTCGCTTCCCGGCCCGCCCAGATGAGGGCTGCGCAACTGGCCGCTGCGGTGCGCTTTGCGCGGCAGGCCGCTGCGGCGGGCTTTGCGGGGCAGGCCGCTGCGGCGGGCGCTGCGACGCGCTCTGCACACGAGCACGACGTCGTCGTGGCTCTTGTCGCTCGCCTGAAGGGCGCGACGAATTGGCCCTCCGCGCACGCGAGCGCTCGAGCGATTCTTGCCACGGCTCGATCCGTCCAAGGTCTCGGACGGAGTCCACGAAACCTCCTGTCTTGGGGCGACGTTTGGGGCGACTGGAAAGCCTGCGGAGTTAGCTGACGGGCTCGCGCGGTGCGCTACGCCGAACTACCGGCGATTCGCCCCGGCGACCAAATCGATCGCGTGGGGTCCCCCGCTCGCATGCCACTGGTGGCGCTGCGACTCGGCTCGTTATGTAGCGCGCGAACCTATCAGTTCTGTGAGCGGAACCGCATGCACGGCGCCGGGACGAAAACGGATCGACCATGATCACGCAATGAGCAGGCTGATCAGCGGGGTGGGCAGAATGGTCGGCTCCTCGATCGTTGCGCCGAGCGCCATGAGTTGGGTGACGGCCTTCCTGCTCGCCGCCTTCTACCGCCGTCCGCGAGCCGAGCGGACTGTCGGGGAGTTACGACTCGCCCACGGCGTGCTCGCCACCTTCTGGCAGGGACACGGGCGCCGCCTCAGCGCCCGAGACCGAGCGGAATTTCGAAGCGCGTTTGGCGACAGCGCGTTGAGCCGCCTGCACGGAAGACTTGACGCCGCCGCGCTGCACGCCGGTGGCGCAAAGCTACTCGGAGAGTGGTTTCCGGAAGCATGGAACGACGCCGATCGCCGCGCGTACGGGATCGCGTTCCCGACCCGCGCGGAGCGGGACAAGTTCGATCCCGCGTCGCGGCTGAAGCACGCACGCCTGGGTCCACTGACTGCGCCGGGCGCGCGCGTCGAGCGGCAGGCCTGGGCCACGTACCCGCCGGTCGAGCTGCAAAATCCAGAAGCCGCACTGGAGCTCCTGAGCCAGCCGGCCCGCTGGCCGGACTTTTCGTGCGCCGGCGGACGCTTCACGCCCGTACGCGCCGGCGGGCTGCTCGGTCAGACATTCGAGATTCACCTCGCCGCCCATCTCACCCCGCACCTACTGCTGGCGACCCGCGGCTACGTCACCTGTACGGCGGTCCAGTTCGAGGGCGACGGGCTCAAGAGCGCCTTCGCCGCGATCCCGAAACACCTGGCCGCCGTGCCATCAGATGCCGAGCCAATCGCCTACGTCGAGCTGACCACCCACCGGGGCCACTTCATGGGACGTGGGATCAGCCGCCTTCTTATGTATGCGACTCCACAGCAGACGCTTGTCCGCGACGTGGGCTCATGGGATCCGCTCGCGCCGCTGCTAGCGATCGGCTACAGGGTCGGCGGCCACGACGCACAGGTCGCGTTCTGGGGTCCCGACGATCCCGAGCTTGGAATGCTCGCGCAGCTAGCGCTCGTCACGAGCTAGCAAGGGCGATGCCCCGCGCACGGCGCAAGGGCCCGCTCAGCGAACTTCGGAGGGTCGATCAAAGCGGAAGCGGCGCGGCGTTGTGGCAATCCGAGTGGACCTGTGCGCGGCTCAGTAGAGTCGGGCTCGTGGAGCCTGCGGTGCGGGTCGCTACATGATCCTTGTCACTGGTGCGACTGGAATGTTTGGCGGCGGCGTGTTGGCGCGACTGGTCGAGCGGGGGGTGCCGGTGCGGGCGATGGCCCATAGCCCGGAGCGCGCGGAGGCTTTGAAGGGCTCGGGAGTGGAGCCGGTGGTTGCGGATATGGATCGACCGGAGACGCTCGACGCCGCTCTGGCGGGCGCCGAGACAGTGTTTGTGGTGTCGCCGATGGACGAGCGGGTCCAGGTGCGTGAGCGTAACGTGCTGGAGGCTGCCCAACGGACAGGTGTGCGGCGAATCGTCAAGCTCTACGGGGCTGTCCAGCATCGGGGGGACCGGTTGGGGAGCCTGCACGATGCGAGCGTCGAGGCGATTCGCCAGTCCGGCTTGGAATGGGCGCTGTTGTCACCCACTTCGGTGCTTGAGACGAGCTTGCTTTCGATGATTCCCTGGATCGAGACCGTCGGCGCGGTCGTGGCAAGCGCTGGCGAGGGCAAGGTCGCGCATGTCGCGGCGGACGACGTGACGAGGGCGGGCGCCGTGATCCTCGCCGAGCGACACGAAAATGGCCGCGACTATGTGATCACTGGGCCCGAGCTCCTAACCCTCGGCGAGGTCTGCGAGACCATGTCGCGGGCGACCGGGCGCTCCATCCCTTACAAGGACGTCTCTGACCAAGAGCTGGAAACGCTTCTCGTCGAGGAGGCCGGGATGACGCGTGAACAAGCAGAGGTCGGCGTGGTCTGCCATTTCCGAGCATGGCGCAACGGTGATGCCGAGGCGCGGACCGATACCTACCAAGAGCTCACCGGGGAGCCGCCAACAACCGTCGCACAGTGGATCGCTGCACACCGCGACACGTTCGCATCGGCTCGTGAAAGGGCGCAGGGCCAGTAGATGAAATGGCGCTTTCAGCAAGTCGCGGCTCGGCTACGCTTTTCGATCTAAGCGGCACTCTGGGACGTGGCGGGTTCGTGGCTTAGAGTGACTGGGTGCCAAC
>DAIPIC010000072.1:0-2386 GCA_036771025.1 Solirubrobacteraceae bacterium | reverse complement strand
CGATAACACCGAAATCATCCACGCCGTCCACGAACGGCCCGCTCCGATGATTCCGGCAGCCCTAAGCTCTCGGCGGTAGAAACGCCGCCCGGGCTTCGATGATCGTCAAGGAGCACCGCATACGAAACGCGGTGCTCCTGGCCCCAACGATGCAATCGTCCCCACCACACCACCGAGCACCCAATCAAACGACTGCACGTCGATCTAAGCGGCACTTGGGACGTGGCGGTTTGTTGGCTTAGAGTGACTGTGTGCCAACGGTGATCGCTAGACCGTGTAGGCCGGGCAGGCGGACCCGTGCTCAGCGCGACTTAGAGGAACGCGTGGTGGTGGCAATGCCTTGGGTCTACCGCGTATTCGCGAGGTGCCTGATGTTTCTATCTCCGGAGTCCCGGCTTCGCCACCTGCTGATTGCGCGCGAGGTTCGTTCGGGATGGGCGGCGATCAGCCGCGGAGACTTGAAGCTGATGTTCGTGCGCTATACGCCAGACCTGGAGTTTGTTGCTGATGCCGGATTTCAGAGTCTCGGGTTCGCTAGTCGGATCCAAGGCCGCGACGCCGCGCGGGCATACATACAGACGGTCAAGGACGCGTGGCGCGAATGGGAGTTCTCTCCACGGGCGCTGATCGACCTCGGGGATCGCCTCGTCACCGTCGGAGTTCTACGCGCGGCAGGAAGCCTGAGCGGGGTCCCGATAGAACGAGAGTTCGCACAGCTGCTCGAGCTGCGCAACGGGTTGGTAGCGCGTGAGCACGACTTCTGGGAGGTGGAGCCTGCGTTTGCCGCAGCCGGGCTGCGTCGTGACCAAATCAGAGGCCTCGACGAGCAGCTCGCCGTCCAATAAGGCAGGCCCTTTGACTTCTCGTTCGGGCTACACGCAATCGTCCACCCAAGCCGCACGCTCACGATCGCTTTCGTCCTGCGGCCTGATCGAGCCAGGCGACTGCCTCGGCGACGCCCCGCACGTCCGCATCGGGCGACGCAGGAGAGCCGTCCACGATCGCCTTCGGGTTGCTACAGGCTGCGAACCGGGTCGCGGCGATCCCGGTCGCGCTCGACGCTCTTGCGCGGATGGTCGATCAGCCGAGGATCGAGTCCGGTGTCGACCAGGAACGGGCCCGCGCCGGGATGCTCGATCAGAAAGATCGGCACCGGCGCCCAGTAAAACTTCGAGCGCGGCGTGAACAACCCGACCCCACGTGCCGTCGCGAGAGGGCCCGACGGCCTCCGGGCCCACCCCGGCGGCATCTTCACCTCGCCCGACATAAGCGGGCGCACTCGCACAGTCGCATCTGGGCGCCCACCCGGCAGCGGTAGCTCAAGACGGCGGGCGCCCGAGGCGACGGACATGGCGGGACGACCCTACTTGTGATCGCTGGCGGGCCGCAAGCCAACCTCGGCCAAATCGATGGCTTTGATAGGCCCGGATAGAACGACGACGCCGGCCCGCCCGACCTCCCAGTGCCTCGCAAGCACGGCGCGTCAGCCGAACGTTTTCGAGATGCCCGTCCGGCTCAGGTCACCACCGCATACTTGAGGTGCGTCACGCCAGGTGCCTCGACCGCCCTGACCTGCTGGAGCTCCACCTTCGCGGCTCCAACATTGTCGAAAAGGCGAGCACCGTCGCCCAGCAGTACCGGAACGACGTGGAGCTCAAGCTCGTTCAGTAGTCCCGCTGCCAGGTACTGGTTGACGACCTGGGCGCCGCCCCAAAGCATGACGTCTTTGCCGCCGGCGGCGTCCCGCGCCTGCTCTAGCGCCGACTCGATTCCGTCGGTGACGAAGTAGAACGTGGTCCCTCCCCCCATCTGCACAGGATCACGCGAGTAATGGGTGAGGATGAACACGGGGTAGTGGTAAGGAGGGTCCTCGCCCCACCAGCCCGTCCACTGCTCGTCGTCCCACGGGCCGCCGCCGACCGGGCCGAACATGTTTCGGCCCATCACCCCGGCGCCCAGGTTCTCGCGCGATTCCTCGACTATTCGCGCACTCTCGTTGACCTCGCCGCCCTCCTGGCCGTGAGATTGGCGCCACGCGGCCAGCGGAACCACCCACTCGTGGAGCCGCTCGCCCCCCTCGCCGAGTGGGTTCTCCTCGCTCTGGTTCGGGCCGGCGACGAACCCGTCCAGCGAGATCGAGATGTGACATCTGAGCTTGCTCATCGTTCCTCCTCGGTAGGCGGCCGGGGTGCTCATATCTGGGACCGGTCCGCGGCGGAAAACTAATCGTGGCGGCGCTGAGGGCTAGAGACTTCCGACGGTGCGGTTCGCCGTTCGGCTTCAGGAGGTATGTCCAAATGCGCGGCCATGCTGCGTCGTATTGACAAAGCGAACAAGGAGGGATGATGTCCCAGTACATGCTTTTGCTGTATGCCACCGAGCCCGA
>DAIPIC010000071.1:0-15731 GCA_036771025.1 Solirubrobacteraceae bacterium | reverse complement strand
CTTGACGCTCGGCACCGTGGCCGTGGGTGTCGTCTTCGGCGGGCCCGTTGAGATCGCGAGCGACACGGTCGAGCCGGAGGAGGCCTCGCTCCCGCCAGCCGGGTCCTGGCTGACCACGTTGCCCGATGGAGCAGGATCAGCCCGGCTGCTGGTGGTCACCTGAAATCCGGCGCTCTGAAGGGCAGACTTGGCGCTGTCCTGCGACTGACCGACCACGTTGGGGACCTTAACCAGCGGCTTGCCGGAGGAGACGAAGATCTCGACCGAGGTGTTTATCGGCACCGTCTGGCCGGCCGTGGGCGACGTGCTGATCACGTCGCCGTTCGGGACCTGGCTCGAGCTCTGCTGCTGAACTTGTCCCGCCTTCAGATGGGCCTGTTCAATCGCCCGCCGGGCGGCGTCGAGGGGCTGCCCCTCCACCGCGGGCACCGACGTGTTCCCGGGGCCGGTGGAGACGGTGAGGGTGACCGTCGAGCCCTTGTCTGCCTTGGCGCCTCCGGTGGGGTTCTCGGCGAACACGTACCCAGCGGGATGGTTGCTGGTCGTGCTGAGCTCATGGACCTGAAAGCCCTTGTTCAACAGCTGCGTCTTGGCCACGTCGAACTGCTCGCCCACGACCGGCGGCACCACGACCTGTGCCGGCTGCGTGAGCAGATAGACGCCAAAACCTATCCCGGCCAAGATCAGCGCCGCCACCAGGGCCCACAACCAATTCCTGCCTCGCCGGCGGCGCTCGCCGGGCCTCTCCGGGCCGCCCGGCGGCGGCCCGCCGCCATCGACGGCGGCGGCCTCTTCTGCCACCGGCGGGGGCGTTCCGGCCGCAGCGTTCGGGTCCGCTGGGACCGCAATGCCCTCGGCGGCCGCGGCCCCTGCGACTCCTCCCGCAGCCAGCGCGGCCATCGCGGCGGTCCGCTGTCCGGTGGCGCCGGAGACGATCGCCGCCTTGGCGTGCTCGAGCGCCGCAATGAACTGGTCTGCATCCGCGGGCCGGTCGGCGGGATTCTTGTTCAGCGCCCACATGACCACCTGCTCCAATTCCACCGGCAGGTTCGGGTTGACAGTGGTGGGAGCGGTCGGCGCCTCAGACACGTGCTTGATGGCGATCGTCACCGCCTGGTCTCCATCGAACGGCACGCGCCCGGCGAGCATCTCGTACAGCACGACCGCGATCGAGTACAGGTCGGAGGAGGCACTGACGGCGTGCCCCTGGGCCTGCTCGGGCGAGAGGTACTGGGCCGTGCCGAGGATCGATCCGGTCTCGGTCATGTCCGATGCCCCCGCCCGGGCGATCCCGAAGTCCGTCACCTTGGCCTCGTCGGATTCGCCGACCATGACGTTCTGCGGCTTCAGATCGCGGTGAATAACTCCGTGCCGATGCGCGAACCTGGCTGCCTTCAGGACCTGGATCGTGATGTCGATGGCCCGGACCGGATCGAGCGGGGCCTCGTCGCGAATCAGTTGCTTGAGGGTCCGGCCTGGGACGTACTCCATCGCGATGTAGTACGTGCCGTCGTACCCGCCTCGGTCGTAGACGCCCACGACGTTGGGGTGCTGAAGGCCGGCCGCGGCCTGCGCCTCCCGCCGAAAGCGCTCGACGAAGCCCGGGTCCTCGGCGAACCGCCGGTGCAGCAGCTTCAGCGCGATCTTGCGACCGAGTTGCTCGTCCTCGGCGAGATAGACATCCGCCATGCCTCCCGAGCCCAGACGCGAGACGACCTTGTAACGGTGATCGATGAATGATCCGATTACGGCGTCAGGCATCTCAGTGGCCCTGGGATAGCAGTTGCTGGATCACGGCCTTGGCGATGGGCGCGGCGATCGTCCCGCCGAATCCACCCTGGGATTGATCGACGGTTACCGCCACGGCGACCGTGGGATTCTCGACCGGCGCAAAGCCGATAAACCAAGGCTGGGTCAAGTTCGAGTTCGCCGATCCGATGGAGGCCGTCCCGGTCTTCCCGGCCACGCTGATGCCGCCTAGCTGCGCCGGGGTGCCCGTTCCCTCCTCGACCACGTTGCGCATCATCTGCGTGATCTGGCCCGCGACCGCAGGCTTCATCACCTGGCTGTAGACGCTGGGCTTGATCGTCTCGACCGTCCGACCGGTCTGATCAACGACCCGCGATGTCAAATGAGGCGTCATCAGCTTCCCGCCGTTGGCGACCGCCGAGGCGACCATCGCCATCTGCAGCGGCGTCACGAGCAACCCTCCCTGCCCGATGCCGATCCGGCCGATGTCCTCGTTCGCCGCGGCAGGCGGGTAGGGGTGCGACGGCTTGGTCGGCGTCCAGGGCTGGCTGGGATTCAGTTCATCCGGCGGGTAATCGAGGGGCGGCCTTGCATAAAAGCCGAACCGCCGCATGTAGTCGGTCATGCCCCCCCGGCCCACGCTCTGGGCGACCTGAGCCCAGATCGTGTTGATGGAGTATGTGAGCGCGGTCGTGAGCGATTGGGGGCCCCACGACTGGTTGCCATCGTTCGACAGCGGCACGCCCGAGACGTTGATCGGGGAGTTGCCGTTCACGGTCGAATCCGGCGTGTACTTGCCGCTGGCGATCGCGGCTGTGGCGGTGACGACCTTGAACGTCGAGCCCGGTGGATACGAAGCCTGTGTCGAGCGGTTGAACGTGGATACGCCGGGCGCGTCGACCTTGTTGTCGTTGTAGGACGGGTTGGCATACATGACCTTGACGGCGCCCGTCTTCGGGTTGAGCGCCACCACCGAACCGTTCTGGCCGCCGAGTTGCTGCACCGCGACCTGCTGGGCCTTCGGATCGAGGCTGGTATAGACGTCGTCGCCTACCCGCCGGGAGCTGGTCTGCCCGAACACAGAGGACAGCCCGCTCTGAAGGCCGCGGAGCTCGTTGCCTCGCGAGCGCTCGAGGCCGGCCGAGCGGCCCTCGGTGGCGATCGAGTAGCCGACCGCCTGCGCGAACAGCGGCCCGGTGGGATAGGTCCGCTTCCAGGTGTGCGCCACCGCCGGCACCGACTTGGCCAGCACCGTCCCGTCGTCAGCAAGTATCTGGCCGCGCTTGATCTTCAGCTCGTCGATCAGCGTGCGGCTGTTCAGCGCGTTGTTGTTGAGCGACTTGGCGTCGAACACCGTCCAGCGCGAGGTCCAGATCAGCAGCACCGCGAACAGCCCCACAGTCAGCGCGAACAGACGCACGATCGGGACGTTCACGTCGGCCTCCGCGCTCGGTCTGAGACCAGCAGGATCAGCGCCAACAGGACGAAGTTGGCCAGGATCGACGATCCTCCGTAGGAGATGAACGGCAGCGTGACGCCGGTCAGCGGGATAACGCGCGTCACCCCGCCGACGATCACGAACACTTGGAGGGCGAACATCGCCGTCAGCCCGGTGACGAGCAGCGTCGAGAACGAGTCGCGCGCCAGCATCGCCACCTTGAACCCCCGCCAGATGAACAGCAGATAGGTCAGGAGCACCGCGGCGGCGCCGAACAGGCCCAGCTCGTCGGTGATGACCGCGTAAATCATGTCGGTCTGGGGGGCGGGCAGCAGCGGGCCGCCACCGGGGATGGTGAGAACCGCCTGCCCGAATCCCTGCCCGAACATCCCGCCGGCCGCCTGGGCGAAGACCGAGTTGGCGATCTGGTAGCTACCGAGCGGGGCGTGGTACAGATGAGAGTTGAACGGATGAAGCCACGTCTCGATGCGGGCATGGACGTGCGTGATGTGCGTGCCCAGGAACCAGAAGCCGAGGGCGGCGGCGATCAATCCGATGACGACGAATGACACCCGGTTCGTGGCGACATAGAGGGCCGCCAGCAACGCCCCGTAGAACATCACCGAGGAACCGATGTCGCTGAGGACGACCAGGATCCCCATGGCCAGGCCCCAGATCAGCAGCACGGGGCCGAAGTGCTTGAGCGGCGGGAGGGTGACTCCCAGGATGCGGCGGGCCCCCATCACCAGCACCTGGCGGGTGTCGCGCAGGTAGCTGGCCAGGAATATGACCAGTCCGATCTTCGCGAACTCCGGCGGCTGGAACACGAACACTCCGGGGATCCGGACGCCGAGATATGCGCCGTTTGCCGAGTACCCGATCCCCGGCAGCCGCGGAAGCACGAGCAGCGCCAGCGAAGCGGCCATGATCACGTAGCGGTAGCGCTCGAGCTTGCGGTAGTCGCGGAAGATCACAATCGTGGCCGCGAACAGGATCAGCCCGAGCACGAACCATTGCGCCTGCAGGCGCGCCTGGGTGGAGTCGATCCGGTAGATCATCACGATCCCGAAGCTGGCCAGCACGGCGGCCAGTGGGAACAGGTAGGGATCGGCGTGGGGAAGCGTCGCCCTGATGAACACGTGCCCGGCGACGCACAACCCTAGGAAGATCGCTCCGTAGGTGAGCGACACATTCGAGAGCGCGTTGGAACGCTGGATGAAGACGCCGGCGAACCCCGCGGTCACCAGCAGCGACGACGGAATCAGAGCCAGAAGCTCGCGGTTACGGGCGCGCATCGCTCACTTCGACACCTGTCCCAGCTCCAGGGCCCGTACGAGGCCGGCGGCGTCCGACTCCGAGCGCAGGTTGTTGTTGAACACCGCCGACCTGCGGTCCGGTGGCACCAGCGAGGCGGGGACCCCCGAGACGTAGAACGTCTCGTACAGATGGATCCCTGCCGGGAGGTCGTACGGCAGCCCCCTGTAAATGGTGACGATCCCGTTGGCGTTGGTGCCGATGAAGTAAAGGTTTCGGGTGGCCAGATAGCCGCCACCGATGATCAGTGCCAGGACGATCACGACGGCGATTAAGACCGCAACGGCTTTGTGCCGCCTAAGGAGATGCCGTCGCTCACGGACCACCCCGGACGCCCCCGCGGCTTCGCCCGAGTGGCGTCCGGCGCGGATCCGTGGCGCCGGTTCGGCGGCCCTTGCCTCCGGAGCCTTACCCTCCGTCGCCGCCACCGCCGGGGCTCCCACCATCGTCGGCTGGTCTACGACGCCGTCCTTGCCGCCCTCCACGTCCTCGACCCGGAACAGGACGACGGTGATGTTGTCCCGCCCTCCGGCGGAGTTGGCCTCGTCGATCAGCCCCTGGGCTGCGGAATTTAGGCTGTCGCTCGAGCCCAAGATCTCCTTGACGCGCTCTTCGGAGACCATCGAGGTCAGGCCGTCGCTGCAGAGCATCAACACGTCACCGGCCCGCACCGGGTAGGTCCAGGTATCAACTTCCACCTCGGGCTCGGGCCCCAGTGCCCGCGTGATGATCGAACGCTGCGGATGCTCGGCCGCCTGCTCCTCGGTCAGCTTGCCGCGCCGGACGAGCTCGTCCACCAGCGAGTGATCCTGCGTAAGCCTCTTCAGCGAGCCGCCGCGGAACAGATAAGCCCGGCTGTCGCCGACGTGCGCGATCGTCAGGTTGGAGTCGTCGAGGTAGGCAGCGGTGAGCGTCGTCCCCATCCCCGCCCGCTCGCGCTCAGAGCGGGACACATCGAAGATCTGGCGGTTCGCTTCTTGGACCCGCGTCACCAGCCGTTGTTCGGGCGTGCCGGAAGCCGGCAGGCCCTGCGCGAACGCCTCTACCGCGATCCGAGACGCCACCTCGCCCGCTTGAGCCCCGCCCATGCCATCGGCCACCACGAAGACGGGGGCCTGGGCCAGCGCCGAGTCTTCGTTCTCACGGCGCTGTCGGCCGGTGTCGGTCTTGGCGATCGTGTCAGCGGCTCGGAGCAACTTCCCTCGGTTCTTGCACATACGAGAACTCCGAATCGCCGATCCGGATACGGTCGCCGTCATGAAGCGGCTGCGGCCCGGTCAACAGCTCGTCGTTCAGGTATGTCCCGTTGGTCGAGCCCAGATCTTCGATCACGAGGACAGGACCCTGTCGTGCGATGCGCGCGTGGCGCGAGGAAGCGAATGGGTCGTCGAGTTTGATCTCGACGTTCCCTCGTCCCAGGATCACGGTTTCGTCTAACCCGTAGGCCACGCCGGATTGGTGGCCCGGTGCCCGCTCGACCAGCAGCTTCGGCTCGGAGTCGAGGCCGGCATCGATGAGCGCATCGGCCGCCGAGTACATCCCCGTGGCGTCCACGGGCCGCTGCTGCTCTGGGCTAGAGGCCCCCTGCCGGCCCTTCCTCAGGTCTCGCAGCGCGCTCCACGCCACCCACAGCAGGAACAGGTACAGCACGACCAGGAACGCGAACTTCAATCCCACGGATACGGGTTCGAGCATCCGCCTCCTCCACGTCACTCGAGCTCGAACGTCATCACAGACGTGCCGAGCTCGATCTCGTCGCCGGGCTTGACGACCGTCGGAGCGTCGATCCGGCGGCCGTTGACGCTCGAGCCGTTCGTGGAACCAAGGTCGGTAAGGACCCAGGAGCCGCCTCGCGGTCGGAGCTCGGCGTGCTGGCGCGAGACGTTCGCATCGTCGAGTACCACATCGCATCTGCTGCTGCGGCCGAGAGTGACGCCCGCCGGTCCGACGATGAGACGCCTGCCGTCCAGAAGCAGAAGCGCGGTCACGCGGCGTTCCCGGGCCCGTTCTTCGAGCGGTTCCGCGACGCGCCCGGCGGCGCTGTAGACCATCGTCCGTCCGCTCTGCTCAGCCGGAGCTGGCTCCGCCTCGGGCTCCTGCGCGGGCTGGACGACCCGCGTCTGGATGCCGAACTCCCCCAGCCCCAGTCGATCATCGGTCTCGAACTCGATCGTGGGCCGGGAGAGCATCACCAGCCTCTCGCGGCGAGCATGCTCGAGCAGGTATCCGGACAGTTCGCTCGCCAGGGCTTCCTCGTAGTCGGCGAAGCGCTGGCGGTCTCGGGGCGAAAGGAACACGCGGTACTCGTTGGGTACGTAGGTCCGCGACACCGAGAAGGACTTGTGCTCCTCCATCTCTCGCGCCAACTTGCGGGCGATCTCGACGGGGCGCACCTCCGACCTGAAGGCACGGCTGAAGGTGCCCTCCACCAGGCCGGCAATCTTTTCCTCCAGGTTTCTGAGCACGCTCATACGACGCCGCGGGGCGGCAAGATGATGCTACGGAATGCTGGCCTGAGGTTCGTTCGAGCGGGGTCTCTGTCGCCAGGCGCCAGCAGCGGAGGGAGACAGGCCGACCACGGCGGCGGCGACGGCTCCGACCACCGCGGTGTGGGGGGTGGAGAGCGGCGCGCCATGCCCCGCGGCGTGCACCGCGACCTCGGTCGCGGATAGGAGGAATGCCGCCCACCCCACGACCCGCACGCTGTCGAGCGCCAGCGAACGGCGTCTTACCAGGTATGGAAGTGCAGCGGCCGCGAGCGCCCAGACCGGAGCTCCTGCGAGTGCGCCAGAGCTGACCAACGGCGCCAGCACGTGGTGCAGGGTCTCATGCGCCGACGAGCTCCACACCGGATGCGGCGGCAATCCTGATGGCGGGGGTAAGTAGAGAGTCGATCCGCTTAGCGGGGTGGCCAGCAGCAGCCACGCCCACCCGCCGCGAACGCGGGCCAAGCCCCGGCCAGCCCGACCGCGCCGAGCGCAGGCGCTCCGGCCGCGAGCGGCCAGGCGACGCCGCTGCGGACGAGGACTGCCACCGGGACCAAGGTCCCGGCCAATACCAGCACAGCTTCTCCCGAATGACCGCGCAGCGCGCCCGTGGTGGCCAGCCCGGCCGCCACCGCGAGGAATCCCAACCGAGGCACAACGAGGACGATTCCGGCCGCCAACACCGCGACCGCGGCGGGAGCGACCGAGGACGGCCCCAACATCCGCCGCGCCAGCCACGCTGCCAGCAGGGCCATGCACGCGCATGCGATGGCGCGTTCCTGCCAACGGGGTGGGGCCCGGCTCTCGCGCGCGGCATCGATTTCACCGGCCGCCGGGGCCCCGAGTCCCTCCTGACCTTTGGCGCTCGATCCGCCCATAGCCTCAGACCGCGCGTCCGGAGGCCGAACCTGGTCGCGGTGCGTGGCGCGGCCCAGATGTGGGCGCCAAGGCGCCTCGACTACACCCGGGACGTCTCTAAGTTCCGACAGCGCCACCGACATGGCCCGCCGCAGCTCGTCGATCGTGCCCCGCTCCCGGGGACGAGGGCGCAGCGCAAGATCGATTCCCTGGCCTAGGTCCCGCGGCAAATCGCGCCGTTGGCGGCGAAGCGCCGGCAGATGCGCTCCCAGGCGCGCGGCCCTCTGGCCTGAGGGACCAAGGGCGATCGGGTTCACGCCTGTCAAGGCCTCGTAGCACACGAGCGCCAGCGCGTAGAGGTCCGCCGCCGCTTCGGCGGGCCGTCCGGCGGCCTGCTCGGGGGCCATGTAGGCCGCAGTCCCCACGACGTCGCCCGTGGCAGTCAGGGAGTCACCGCCGATCACCCGCGCCACGCCGAAGTCGGTGAGCTTGGCCGGGTAGCTGGCACTTGCCGGTTGCTCGGGTACGAGGATGTTCGAGGGCTTGACATCTCGGTGAACGATTCCGAGCGAGTGCGCGTGGGCCAGGGCGTCGCAAAGGGCGATCCCCGCCGCCACAATGTCGCGGTCAGACAGGCGGCCGGCCTCGAGCAGGGTTCCGAACGTGGCGCCCCTGACGAGCTCTGACACCAGGTAGGCGGAGTCGTCGTCCGCGGTGGCTTCGTACAAGGTCACGATGGCGGGATGGCTCAGGCGGGCCGCGGCCCGCGCCTCCCGCTCAAACCGCGCCTCCATGATCCGCTCGCGCGGCACGATCTTGACCGCCACCTCTCGTTCGAGGTGCTCATCCCGCGCTTGCCAGACGGTGCCGAACGAGCCGGCGCCCAGGCGCGTCCCGAGGCGATACCGCCCGAGCACCAGCGCGTCCGCAGGTCTCGTCCGGGCGGTCGAATTCCCCCGCCGACGGACGGTGGGGAGTTGGCTTGAGTGCACGCCCAGTTGTTCCACATTTCTGACCCTGTCCCTGCGGGATCGGGCCGCGGCGCCGCTACCGGACTTGCATTTTCGCCCGCTCATGCGGTCATACTGCGAGGTTCCCGAATCGTCCAAGGAGCCAACAGCTTGTCGTTCTTCGACGACGCGGATGAGCCGCTGACAGAGCAGCGCACGACGCCGCGCAGGGGCCGGGCGTCGTCAGGTGGCCGGCGGCCGCCGGGTGGGGGCAGGCGGCCTGCGAGCGATCAGCAGGCGTTCTTGATCAGGCGCGCGATCGCCCTCACAGGGATCGTCATCGTGGTCATCCTGATCGTCCTCGGCGTCCACAGCTGTGAGGTCTCACAGCGCAATAGCTCGCTCAAGGACTACTCCAACAGCGTCGGGACTCTGGTCGCCAAGTCCAACCAGACCGGCAAGACCCTCTTCAACGAGCTTTCGGGCGCCAGCGGGGCCAGCAACGCCACGAACCTCCAGACCCAGGTCAACCAGACCCTGCAGGACACACGCTCACAGCTCAACCAGGCGAGGCGTCTGAGCGTTCCCAATGAGATGAGGGTCGCCCAACAGGATCTGTTGCTGTCCCTCCAGATGCGCCGGGACGGCGTCAGCAACATCGCTTCTCAGGTACAGCAGGCCCTCTCAAAGGCGGCGAGCGCCGACGCCGCCAAGACGATCGCCGCCGAGATGGCGAGGCTGTACTCCTCGGACGTGGTCTATACCGATTACACCGCCCCGGCAGTTGTCTCCGCACTTCATGGCGCCGGCATCTACGGCCAGCCGATCGCGTCGGGCCAGTTCGTACAGAACATCCAGTGGCTGACGCCCACCTTCGTGGCCTCCAAGTTCGGGGCGGCCCTGCCCGCCGCGCCGAACGGCAAGCCAGCTCCGGGGATCCACGGTCACGCCATGCAGTCCTGCAGCGTGAACGGGACCGCGCTTGTCGCGGGCGCTACCAACACGCTGTCGGCGAATCCTCCGCCCACGTTCAACTGCACGTTCACCAATGATGGGCAGAACAACGAGACCAACGTGGTGGTCAAGGTGCAGGTCGGCGGCACTTCGATCAGCGGTCAGGCTGTCACCCCCCAGACGGTGCCTGGCCACCAGTACATGACGCAGGTGCAGCTGAGCTCCGCCCCACCGGCGGGCAACTACACCGTCACCGCCACGGTCCAGAAGGTGCCGGGGGAGACCACGACGACCCACAACACGCAGACCTACCAGGTCACGTTCCACTAGAGGCGCGTGAGGGCTCGCCTCCGCCCGCAGGTCTCTTATCCTCTCGGCCGTGCGTGACCCAACGACGACCGCGGTTGTCCACAACCTCACGAGCCTGGCTGGGATCGTGGCCATCGCCGGCGCGGCGGTGGCGGTGGTCTCGCTCCTGGCCGCGCTGGCGCTCGCCATCAGGCTGAGGCGGGTCCGCTCGGCCCAGACGCTCGTCCTGGGGGAGCGCCGGGAGGACCTGGTCGCCCACGCCGCCCGGCTCCAGGGACAGGTCGAGGCGCTCCACGACTACGTGGAGGACATGGCACGAGGGCTCCAGGACCGGATGGACACCGTCGAGGCACGGCTGGATCGGACGATCGCCCACCGGGCGCTGGTCCACTACGACGCCTGGGGTGAGATGTCGGGACACCAGTCGACCTCGATCGCGCTCCTGGACGAGACAGGCTCCGGCGTGGTCTTGTCCTCGATCCACCACCGCGACCAGGCTCGCCTCTATGCAAAGCAGGTATCGAGCGGCAACAGCGAGCACGAGCTCTCACCGGAGGAGAACGAGGCAATCAGGCTCGCGCTCGGAAGGACCGGCGAGCGAGCGCAGGGCGCATAGGCGCCGCGGCAGCAAATCGAGGAGACATGCGCGTCGGCTACTTCGGCCCCGAGGGTACGTTCACCCACGAGGCTCTGATTGCCGCCACCCACGGCGTCGAGCTCCAGCCGGTTGCGCTTCCGACCATCTACGAAACGGTGATGGCCGTCCACGATGGCCTCGTGGAACGCGCGCTCGTGCCGATGGAGAACTCATTGGAGGGATCGGTCAACGCCACGCTCGACGCGCTGGCGATGGAAACGGAAGACGTGGCGATCGTGGGCGAGGTCGTGCATCCGATCCGGCACTGCCTGGTGGCGCGGACCGCGTTGGAGCTCGAGGACATCGAGACGGTGGTCTCTCACCCCCAAGCCACCGCCCAGTGCGCGCGCTTCATCCGCACTCGCCTCCCCGCCGCTCGTGTGCTGGCCGGTGCCTCGACCGCGGATGCCGTCCGGCTGGTCGCGGAGCACGATGGGCCGTGGGCGGCCCTCGGCAATCGCCTGGCCGCCGAGCGCTATGGCTGTCAGGTCCTGCGGGCCGGGGTCGAGGACATCGCGGACAACGAGACGCGATTCGTGTGGCTGGGCCCCATGGGGGCCCCGCCAGGTCCGCCGGCAGCAGAGGAGCCACTTCTGGGGCCGTGGAAGACGGCGATCGTGTTTTGGGGCGTGGGCTCGGAGGCGCCTGGATGGCTCGTGCGCTGCCTGGCGGAGTTCTCTTTGCGATCCGTGAACCTCACCAGGATCGAGTCCCGTCCGCGCAAGCAGGGACTCGGGCGGTACATGTTCTTCGTGGATTTCGAGGGCCGCGAGTCCGAGCCCCACGTCGCGCAGTCGCTGGCGGCGCTATCCGAGCACGTCGAGGCGCTGCGGGTGCTGGGCTCGTTCCCTGCCTGGGCCGGGCCATGAACCCTGAGATCCCCGTAAGGCCCTGCGAATCCGGCTAATCCTGGGACACCCATCGCTACACTGGCGCCTGCCATGGCCACCGCCGTAACACCAGCACCAGCGCGGTCCGCGTCGCGCCAAGAGCACCAGCGACGCGGGCCTGCGGTTGGCCGGGTGCTCGTCCTGAATGCGACCTTCGAGCCGATCAACGTGTGCACGGTTCGGCGGGCCGTCGTCCTCCTGCTCAAGGAGAAGGCCGAGGTCATCGAACACGCCGAGTGGGAGCTCCACTCCGCCACGGCGAGCATGTCGCGGCCGATGGTCATCCGACTCGTCACCTACGTGCGCATCCCGCGCGACACGCACCGGCGCAAGATCACGCGGCGGGCCGTGTTCGCGCGCGACGACTGGACATGCCAGTACTGCGGCTCGCGCTCGAACCTGACCGTGGACCACGTCGTGCCCCGCTCCAAGGGAGGCGCCTCGAGCTGGGAGAACATCGTGGCGTCCTGCGCGCCTTGCAACCGGCGCAAGGGCAACTCCCTGCCGCGTCAGGTCGGGATGCGGCTCGTGCGCCAGCCCCGGACCCCGAGCCCGCACGTCTTCATCCAGGTCGCGACGCCAACCATCCCCGCCGCCTGGCGGGCGTACCTAGCGGCCTGAAACGGCGAAAGCCGCTCTAGGCGGCGAACCGCTCGGCGGCGCGGGCCTGAGCCTTGGCCCGTTCCACCTCGCGATCCTTTGGTGGAGCCGATGTCGTCAGCGCGTCGAGCAGCCGCTGAGACACCTGAGCGACCGCGTCCACCGCCTCCGCGAACGCCTCCTCGTTGGCCCTCGACGGCTTATTGAAGCCGCTGATCTTCCTGACGTACTGAAGCGCGGCGGACCGCACTTCCTCGTCCGTGGCGGGTGGATCGAAGTTGTAGAGAGTTCGGATGTTTCGGCACATAGGCCAAGGGTAACCGGCCCCACCGCCACCCGATGTGATCCCTTCTCACGCACGAAGGGCGCCGCACGACCGCGGCGCCCTTCGCATGAGAACTGACTGCCCTGAACCGAGGTGAGCCGTACTGCTGCCGGAGGGACTAGTCCCGGCGCCCACCACGGCGGTGTCTCGGGGGGACTCCGCTAAGCGGGGTCAGCCTCCGAACCTAGCGGCCGGACACCTCCAGGGTCCCTAAGGAAAACTTCAGCCGGACCACCTCCTTTCTCTGGTGATCCTCAGATTACAAGACGTGTCGACGGATCCCCACCCATCGGCACGCTGCGCTTCGCGCGAGTGCCTCTGGCCGGGGACACCGTCGCCCCATCTAAGCCCAGCGAAGCCCGTTTGAGGCTAGTCGTGGAGGCCTGGCGCGTAGGAGATCCCGATGATCGCGCCCTCGGGCGACTGGAGCCTGGCCACGGTCTGCCCCCAGGGCTCCTCGCGCGCCGGATGCAGCAGCTCATAGCCGGCCCGTTGCAGCTCCTCCGCCGCCGCGTCCACCGCCGCCGCGTCGGCTACGTCAAACTCGATGCTGACCTGCGGCACCGGCCGCTCCGCCGGCCAGTCAGCGGTTCCGAAGCACGCCTCGGCCGCCTGGGACAGCGGCCATACCGCGAAGTGCTTGCTGCCGTCGATCTGATCGGTGTAGTGGTACTCGCCCTGGCCGGAGAGCGGCAGCCCGAGCGTGTCGACGTAGAGCTTGCGGCTGGCGGGTGGATCGGGCGCGATCAGCGCCAGGGTCGAGAGGAACTCGATCTTCATGCGGCCTCCTCGCGTGGTCTAGCGGGATACGGTCCGGACCCCGCAACCTAGCCGACGCGTGCCGGGCCTAGGCGTCAGGCGAGTCGTTCGACCCCTTGGCGTTGTCGCCCTCGGCGTTCGACCCCTCGCCGTTCTCCCCATCGCCGTTCTCCCCGCCCAAGACCTTGGCCGCGGTGTCGGCCTCGGACTCGACGACGAGCGCCACGGCGCTGACCTGGTCGTCGTCGCGGATATTCATCACGCGCACCCCCTGGGAGGCGCGGCCGTAGCGATTGATGCCGCGTACCGAGGTCCGCTGGACCATCCCGTTCTGGGAGATGAACACGAGCTCCTGGTGCTCGCGGACGACTAGCGCGCCGGCCAGCTGGCCCTTGTTCTCGGTCAGCGTGATCGTCTTTACGCCCATGGCGCCCCGGCCCTTGACCGGATAGTCGGGAATCGGCGTGCGCTTGCCGTAGCCGTTCTCGGTCACGACCATGAGCTCCTGGTCGTCGCGGGCCACGTCCATCGCGAGCACGGCGTTGCCCTTCTTGGAGACGTTCATCCCCCGGACGCCGCTCGTGTCGCGCCCCATGGGACGGACCTGCCGCTCTGAGAAGCGGGCCGCCTGGCCAGAGCGCGAGACCATGATGATGTCGTCGTTGCCGCTGGTGCGGCGGACCGCGATCAACTCGTCGTCGTCGCGAATGTTGATGGCGATGATCCCGTCTGCCTTGATCGGGGTGTTGTAGGCGCCGAACTCCGTCTTCTTGACCACCCCGTTGCGGGTGGCGAACACCAGGTACTTGCCTTCGTTGAAGTCGCGGGTGGAGAGCACCGACTGGACCCGCTCCCCCTCGCGCAGCGGCAGGAGGTTGACCAGCGCGCGGCCCTTGGCGGTGCGCGACGCTTCAGGCAGCTCGTAGACCTTCAGCCGGTAAACCTTGCCGCGGTTGGTGAAGAACAGCAGGAAGTCGTGTGTGGAGGAGACGAAGAGGTGCTCGATGTAGTCGTCCTCCTTCATGTCGCCGCCGGAGATGCCGACCCCGCCGCGGCGCTGCTGCCGGTACGTGGATAGCGGCAGGGACTTGATGTAGCCCGAGCGGGTGATCGAGATCACCATCTGCTGGTCGGCGATCAGGTCCTCGATGTCGATGTCGCCCTCGGCGAAGGTGATCTCGGTCCGGCGCTCGTCGCCGTGGGCGCTGGCAATCTCGTTCAGCTCCTCTTTGATGACGCCGTAGATCTTGTCCTCGTCTCCGAGAATCTCGCGCAGCTCCGCGATCCGCTCGACCAGGTCCGCGTGCTCCTGCTTGATCTTGTCCGCCTCCAGCGCCGTCAAGCGGCTGAGAGTCAGCTGCAGGATCGCCTGGGCCTGGACGACCGTCAGCTCATAGCGCTCGACCAGGCCCTTGCGAGCGGTCTCTGGATCGCGCGAGCCGCGGATGAGCGCGATCACCTCGTCGAGGTTGTCGAGCGCCACCAGCAGGCCTTCCAGCACATGGGCTCGCTCCTCGGCGCGGCGCAGCTCGTACTTCGTCCGGCGGACGATGACCTCGCGCTGGTGATCGACGTAGTGGCCGATCACCTCGCGCAGAGACAGCGTCCGGGGCACGTTGTCAACCAGCGCGACCATGTTCACCCCGAACGTGGCCTGCATCGGGGTGTGCTTGTAGAGCTTGTTGAGCACGACCTTGGGGATCGCGTCGCGCTTCAGCTCGATCACGATCCGCATCCCGTGTCGGTCTGACTCGTCGCGCAGGTCGGTGACCTCGGGTAGCTTCTTCTCCAGCACCAGGTCTCGGATCTTCATGATCAATCCGCCGTCGCCGCCCTTGCGGACCTGGTAGGGGAGCTCGGTGACGATGATCGCCTCCTTGCCCTGGCCGATGGGCTCGACGTGCGCCTTGGCCTGCACCCGGATCCGGCCGCGGCCGGTCTTGTACGCCTCGCGGATTCCGTCCCGGCCCAGGATCGTGCCGGCCGTCGGGAAGTCGGGACCCTTGATGTGCTTCATCAGTCCCTCGACGTCGATCGCCGGGTCGTCGATGTAGGCGATCGTGGCCTTGATCACCTCGCGCAGGTTGTGCGGCGGGATGTTGGTCGCCATTCCGACCGCGATCCCGGCACCGCCGTTGACGAGCAGGTTCGGGAACCGCGATGGCAGCACGACCGGCTCCTGCTTGGCGCCGTCATAGGTGGGGACGAAATCGACCGTCTCCTGGTCGATGTCCCGAAGCATCTCCACAGCGAGACGATCGAGGCGAGCCTCGGTGTAGCGCATGGCAGCCGCCGAGTACCCGTCGATGTTCCCGAAGTTCCCGTGGCCGTCGACCAGTGGGTAGCGCATTGAGAAGTCCTGCGCCAGGCGGACGAGCGTGTCGTAGATCGGCGAGTCGCCATGGGGGTGGTACTTGCCCATGACCTCGCCGACGATCTGCGCGCACTTGACGTGCTGGCGG
>DAIPIC010000070.1:0-15859 GCA_036771025.1 Solirubrobacteraceae bacterium | reverse complement strand
GGGCGTAGGAGATCGGCACCCGCATGTCGGGGTAGCCGAGGTGGGCCAGGGTGGCTCCATCGCAGAGCTGGATCAGGCTGTGGATGATCGACTGGGGGTGGACGACGACATCGATGCGCTCGTACGGGACGCCGAATAGATGATGGGCCTCGATCAGCTCAAGCCCCTTGTTCATCAACGTGGCCGAATCGATCGTGATCTTGCCGCCCATGTCCCAGGTCGGGTGGGCGAGCGCCTGCTCCACCGTCACCCCGTCCAGCTCGTCCGCCGTCCACCCCCGGAACGGGCCGCCGGAGGCCGTCAAGATCAGCTTGTCGATCGTTCCGGGAGTTTGCGGGCTGATCAGCTGCTGGAGCGCCGAGTGCTCGGAGTCGACGGGGATGATCTGCGAGCCGGTGGCCTCGGCCAGCTGGATCACGAGCTCACCGCCGACCACGAGGGATTCCTTGTTGGCGAGCGCTAGCGCGATCCCCTCGGCGAGGGCCGCCACCGTGGGCACCAGTCCGGCGGATCCGACGATCGCGTTCAGGACCATGTCGCAGCCGGATTCGGTGATGAGCCGTGTGATCCCCTCCTGCCCGGCAAGCACCTCCCCGTCCGTCCATGCCTCGGCTGCTCGGGCGGCCGAGGCGGGATCCGCTAGCGCGATTCGGGTGACGCCGGAGGCGCGAGCCTGTTCTACGAGCGGCTCCCAGGAGCGGTCCGCGCTGAGCCCCACCACGCGCAGCTCATCCTCTGTGGCGCGCGCGACCACGTCGAGGGCTTGCACTCCGATCGAGCCGGTGGAGCCGAGGATGACCAGGCGGCGAGCCATCCGGTCAGTGAACCACCCCCAACCAGATGTAGTACCCCGCGACGATCGTGAACAGGGCCGAGTCCAGGCGGTCAAGCGCCCCTCCGTGGGCGCCGAACAGGGTCCCAGCGTCCTTGGTGCCGGCGTCGCGTTTGACCAGCGACTCGAACAGGTCTCCGATCGGCCCGAGCACCGCCACGGCCAGCCCCAGCTCGAGCGCGTGTGTCTGGGTCATCCACGTGTTCTGGAATAGGCCGGCCAGGAAGACCGCCAGGATCGCGATCAGGACTCCGCAGAACAGCCCCTCGACCGTCTTACCCGGAGAGATCGACGGGGCCAGCGCGCGCCGCCCGAAGAGCCTTCCCCCGATGTAGGCACCGGTATCGCCGAGAAATGTCCCGAGCAGTACGTCGATCGTGACCCCGTCCCCGTGAGGCAGCTTGCGCAGCAGCTCTGCATGCGAGAACGCCATCCCGATCCACAAGATGCCGAACAGCGTCCCCGCGATCGCGATCGTGGCCCCACCGTGGTGCACGCGCCCCAGCATTGCCAGGAATACGACCGGAACCGACGCCACCATCACCTCCAGCACCTGCCGTTGGCCGCCGTAGCGGGCCGAGAGGACCATCGCCGCGAGGGCCGCCACCCCAACTGCGGGGACTGGCTTCCAGCGATCGAGCATTCGGTACAGCTCGAACAGGCACACGCTGCCGAAGACGACCAGCAGCAGGGCCCACGGAAGCCCTCCGAGGTCGATGAAGACCACCGCCAGGACCGCTGCCGGGATCGCCACCAGGATCCGCGCGAGCAGGTCCGAGCCGCCCCGGCGTTCACGCGGGCGGGTGCTACGTCGAGGAGGCGGCCGCCGGGCCCGCGGCAACGCTAACGCCCCCCGAAGCGCCTGCGGCGCGAGGCGAACTCCTCGAGGCTCTCCTCAAAGGCCTGACGCGTGAAGTCCGGCCAAAGCTCGTCCCGGAACACCAGCTCGGAGTAATAGCCCTGCCACAGCAGGAAGTTCGAGCTTCTCAGCTCTCCGCTGGTGCGGATGATCAGGTCTGGATCATGCATCTCGGGGGCGTACAGGTGGGCGCGGAACGCGTCCTCACCTCCATCGGTAAAGGCTCGCGCCGCATCGATGATCTCTGCCCGGCCACCGTAGTTGAACGCCACCAGCAACATGATTCGGGTGTTGTCGGCGGTCAGCTCCTCCGCCCACTGCATCCGCTCGATCAAGCCCGGCGGGACGGGATCGCTGCGCCTGCCGATGAATCGCATCCGAACCCCCTCCTCGTGCAGCTCGGGCGTCTCCTGCTCGATCCGGCGCTGCATCATCTGCATCAGTCCGGCTACCTCATCAACCGGCCTGGTCCAGTTCTCGGTCGAGAACGAGTAGACCGTCAGCTCCTTGATCCCCAGATCGACAGCGTCGCGCAGGCGGGCCTTGACCGTGTCGGCTCCCGCCTCATGTCCTGCAATCACGGGCAGCCCCCTGCTGCGGGCCCAGCGCCCGTTGCCATCGGTGATGATCGCCACATAGCGAGCCCGCGACCCGTCGGAGACCGGGCTCATCAGACCTCGAGAATCTCAGCTTCCTTGTGCTTGAGCAGCTCGTCGAGCTCGGCGATGCGCGTGTCGGTCACCTTCTGCAGCTCGACCTCGGCGCGATGCTCGTCGTCCGAGCCTGTTTCACCCGCCTCCTTCATCTCCCGCAGGTCGTGCATCACGTCGCGCCGGATGTTCCGGATCGCAACACGCCCCTCCTCTGCGATGTGGCGAACTACTCGAACCAGCTGCTTGCGCCGCTCCTCGGTCAGCTCGGGGATGCCGAGTCGAATCAGGTTGCCATCGTTGGATGGGGTGAGACCGATGTCTGATTCCAGGATCGCGCGCTCGATGGACTTGATCGAGCTCTTGTCATACGGCTGGATCGTCAGCAGTCGTGCTTCGGGCGCGCTGATCGTGGCCAGTTGCTTGAGTGCCGTGGCCGTGCCGTAGTAGTCGACCATTATTCGGTCGAGCAACGCCGGGCTCGCGCGTCCCGTGCGGACCGACCCGAACTCGTGCCGGATCGACTCGACCGACTTGGCCATCCGCTCCCGAGCGTCGTCCAGCAGCTCATCGATCAGTTCGTCAGGGCTCACGTTCGCACCAATGTCCCCACGCGTTCACCGGACACTATCTTGCCGATGTTCGACCCACCGGCCATGTTGAAGACCACGATCGGCAGGTTGTTGTCCATGCAGAGCGCAAAGGCGGTGGAGTCCATCACCTGAAGGCCGCGCGTCAGCGCCTCCTTGTGCGTTATCTCCGGGATGAACTCGGCGTCGGCATCCTCGGCCGGGTCGGCGGTGTAGACGCCCTCCACCCCGTTCTTGGCCATCAGCACCACCTCGGCGTGCAGCTCAGCGGCTCGCAGGGCGGCGGCGGTATCGGTGGTGAAGAACGGGTTGCCGGTGCCGGCGGCGAAGATCACGATCCGGCCCTTCTCCAGGTGGCGGATGGCACGTCTGCGGATGTAGGGCTCGGCGACCTCCGAGATCGTGATCGCCGACTGCACCCGCGTCGCGATCCCGAGCTTCTCGAGCGCGTCCTGAAGCGAAAGCGCGTTCAGGACTGTGGCGAGCATCCCCATGTAGTCGCCCGTGGCGCGATCCATCCCTCGGGCCGCCGCCGCGAAGCCGCGGTATATGTTGCCGCCGCCGACCACGATCGCCACCTCGACGCCCCGGCTGTGAACCGCGGCCACCTCGGCGGCGATGGCGTGCACGCGGTCGGGATCGGTGCCGTACTCGCGGTCGCCCATCAGAGCCTCGCCCGAGAGCTTGAGCAGGACCCGGCTGTAGACGGGCGCCGAAGGGGGGCTCTCGCTCAGCGTCTGGGCCACCGGTGCGCGCCCGTCTCAGCCTCCGACCGCGAAGCGGGCGAACCGGCGAACGACAATGTTCTCGCCCGTCTCTGCCGCCAGCGAAGCCCGAAGCTCCTCGATCGTCTTGCCGCCGTACTTGTCCTCGTTGACATGTTTCTGGCGCAGGAGGACTACCTCGTCGAGCCAGCTGTCGAGCTTACCTCTGATCGCCCGCTCACGGGCATGCTCGGGGACGTTACCCAGCTGCTCGGTGGCGATTCGCTCCTCACGCTCCCGATCCTCCCCGGGGACGTCATCGTCGCTCACCGCCAGCGTCTGCGGGGTAGCCGCGATCTGAAGCGCGACGTCGCGAGCGAACTCGATGAAGCGTTCGTTACGGGCCACGAAGTCCGTCTGGCAGTCGACCTCGACGAGGCAGCCGATCTTGCCCCCGGCATGAATGTAGCTCTGCACGACGCCCTCGCGCGCCTCCTCACCGGCACGCTTGGCGGCCTGGGCCTCCCCGCGAGTACGCAGGATCTCGATCGCCTTCTCCAGGTCTCCGTCGGCTTCCGTCAGTGCCTCGCGGCAGGCCAACACGCCGGCGCCGGTGCGATCCCGGAGCGCCTTCACGTCCCTGGCGCTGATGGCTGTCACTGGCTCTCCTCGGCCGATCGGGTGGGTTCCTCCCGCGTGGACTGGGCCTCCGGAGCCGGAGGGGGCTCCGGAGCGCCGGCCGGGGGGGCCGGTTGCTCGACCGGGGCGGCCTGGGTGGCCGCTTCGCCCGCTTCGGCCTCCTGCCGCGCCCGTTCCTCGGCCTCCTGGCGCGCCCGTTCCTCGGCCTCCTGGCGGGCTCGCTCCTCGGCCTCCTGGCGTGCCCGTTCCTCGGCCTCCTGCCGCGCCCGTTCCTCGGCCTCCTGGCGCTCGCGCTCCAGCCTGGCTCGCTCCTCCTCCGCGCGAAACGCGCCATGCCCCTGCGAGACCACGTCGCCGATCGCCCGCGTGATCGCGGCGCATGAACGGATCGCATCGTCGTTTCCGGGGATGACGTACTCGATCCCGTCGGGATCGCAGTTCGTGTCAACCAAGCCGATGATCGGGATCCTTAGCCGCTGGGCCTCGCGCACAGCAATGGCCTCGGTCTTCAGGTCGATCACGAAGACTGCGTCGGGCACGCGCTGCATGTCCTTCACGCCGCCAAGGTTGGCCCGGAGCTTCTCCAGATCCGCCTGAAGGCCCATTCGCTCTCGGGTAGGGAGCAGATCGAGCTGCCCCTCGGACTCGTAGCGCTCCAGATCGTGTAACCGCTTTATCCGCTGCGAGATCGTGTGGAAATTCGTCAGCAAACCGCCCAGCCAGCGATGGTTGACGTAAGGCATATCGGCGGCCACGGCCGTCTCGCGAATGGCGTCGCGGGCCTGTTTCTTCGTTCCCACGAACAAAACCGTGCCCCCGCGACGGGACAGATCGGCCGCGAACTCCCGTGCCGAGCGCAGCAGCTGCTCGGTCTGAAGCAGATCGATGATGTAGATGCCGTCCCGCTCGCCGAAGATGAATCGGCGCATCTTCGGGTTCCATCGGCGGGTCTGGTGACCGAAATGTACTCCGGCCTCCAGGAGCTCCTTGATTCCTAGTTCAGGCACTTCCTGCTCCCTTGATCGTCTCGTTCATGCCCGCTTGGCGGTGGTCGTGGACCCCGGGATGTCCCGGGGCAGGGCACGAACCGCGCAAATGGGGTCGGAAATTTCTTGGCTGAGTCTACGAAAGTTTTGTCCAGGCGCTACGTTTTCAGGTGCAGCGAGTCATCACCTTCCCCTACCTTCGGTGGTGCCTCGCCCGCGGGCCGAACCTCCCTTCCCCTACCTCCGGTGGCTCGGTTCGCAAACGGATCGGCGGGGCGGCTGTGGACGGGTCGCCCCGTCGGTCACCTCGCGCTACTGGCGCCAGGAGCGCAGCAGCTGGAGCACGGTCTCGCCGACCGCGGCGAGCGCCTTTGGAGATATTGCGGCGATCGTGTCCGCGTGGGCACTGTGCCCGGGATAGGCCCAGTCGATCATGTCTACGGCGGGAACCCCGGCGCGCAGATACGGCGTGTGGTCGTCGGTGATCTTCGTCTCCGCCCACGGCGGGAACACTCGCGCCGCTCCGACGCTCGCGGCGGCGGCGCGGATGCGCCCCCACAGCACGGGTGTCGAGGAGGCCTCGCGCGGCAGCGACAGGTTGCGGTTTCCGACGTAGTCGAGCAGGACCATCGCGCGCGTGTCGCGTGCGTGGACAGTGGCGTCGGCGCGGCTGCCGCGCAGGCCGACCGAGTAGAAGTTGCCGGAGGACTCCGGGTAGCCGGCAGGTGGCTCCTCGCCGTCGTACAGCACGAAACGGATCGCCGGGGCGCCCGGCGGCCGCTTCGTGCGCGCCAGCGCCCGCGCGAGCTCGACCACGATGGCGCTCCCGGCCGCTCCATTGTTGGCGCCCACGAACCCCGGGGCCGAGATGGTGTCGTAGTGGGCCCCGACGATGATCGTCCCCTGCGAGCCGGGCAGTGTCGCGACGATGTTGCGCAGACGCGGCCACCCGGGGATCGACTCGAAGTGCCCGTGAGGCAGCAGCCCGCGCAGCTTGACTGCGAGCGCCCGCAGCTGCGGCGACCCGGCCGGCCGGGTGCCAAAGGCGACCTCCTGGCGAGTGAGCAGGTACGCCTGATGCGCGTCGAAACCCTTGGCGGATACGGCGGGAACGCGATCGGGCGCAGAGCCGGCGATCTTTGTCCAGGCGCTACTTGCCCCGGCCACGGACTGAGCCCCGCAACCCACCGCCAGCACCGCGATTCCGACCGCGGCAGGGATGGCCAGGACCGCCCGTACCCAACGACGCCTGACCTGGATCATGGTGACTAGCTCTCAGCCTTCTGTAGGGCGGCCGTGAGATCCTCTGGCAGCGGCGAAACGACATCGATGCTCTCGCCGGTGACCGGGTGTTCGAACCTGAGGCGGGTTGCATGCAGGAACTGGCGGGTGAGGCCATAGGCGTCGCGGCCGCCGTACTGGCGGTCGCCGATAAGGGGGTGCCCGATCGCCGCCATGTGGACGCGGATCTGGTGGGTGCGCCCGGTCTCGAGCACGACCCGCAACAGGCTCGTCGCCGGCAGCAGCCGGACCAGCCTGAAATGGGTGCGAGCCTCGCGCGGCGTGTCGGTGTCGATCGAGATCAGCACGCGATCGCGGCGGTCCCGGCCGATCGGGGCATCGATCGTCCCCGACCGGGCCTCCACCCGCCCGTCGACCAGCGCGAGGTACTCCCGCTGCATCCGCCGAGCTGCCAGCAGGGCCCTCAATGCCCGGTGGACGTCCTCGCTCTTGGCCACGACCAGCAGACCGGAGGTGTCCCGGTCCAGGCGGTGCACGATCCCTGCTCGCCAGGGCTCCTCGCCGCCGGCCGCTACGCTCTGCAGCGCCTGGGCCAGCGTACCGGTGCGGTTGCCGCGAGCGGGATGTACGACCAGCCCGGCCGGTTTATCGACCACCAGGAGGTGGTCATCCTCGTAGGCGACCTCGAACTGGGCGGCCACGTCGCGCTCCCCCGTAGCCACCCGCTCGGGAACGGCCACCTCGATCATCTCGCCGGGCCGCACCGCGTGTCGTTTGGGCCGCGGGCGGCCGTCGACGGTGACCCGGGAGGCATCGATCAGGCTCTGGGCCCGCGTGCGCGACCCTAGCCTCGCGGCCAGGAACCTGTCCAGCCGATCTCCGGCGGCGCCGTCGGGGACGCGGATCGAGATCGGGCCATCGGGATCGGCCGGCTCAGCGTCCATGGGCACGCGCCACGTCGAGCACGTAAAGCAGCGCCAGGACCCCGAACGTAATCGCCATATCGGCCACGTTGAACGCCGGCCAGTACGGCAGCTTGATGAAGTCGGTCACTGCCCCGTTTGCCAGGCGGTCGACCAGGTTGCCCAGCGCCCCCCCGACCAGCAGACCGGTCGGTATCCACAGGCCGCGACGGTCGGGGTGAAGCAAGAAGTACCCCACCAGCAGGCCGAGGGCCGCGAGGGTCAACACCAGCACCAGCGTCCCTCCGCCGGAAAAGAAGCCGAACGCCACCCCGGTGTTGCGGACATGGACCAAGTGAACGCCCGGGACGAGCGCCTCCTTCTGCCCGGGCACAATCCCCTGAGCCACGGTGCGCTTGGTCAATTGGTCGAGGCCGACTACGGCGATTCCCAGCGCCGCGGCACGCGCGATCGCGGGAGATCGGCCCTTGAGTTCCACCGTGCTCTGTACCGCCACAGGCTCAGCCTGCGATTGCGTGGTAGACGATGTAGCGCAGGAAGTAGAGGACGATGATCGCGACCATGGGGCTGAGGTCGAACATCCCGATGGGTGGGATGAACCGGCGGAACAGGCGCAGGTACGGCTCTGCGGTGTCCTTCAAGAACGTCAGCACGGCGTCGGTAAAGCGCGAGTACGGCGGCCGGACACCGGTCGAGAACAGGAGATTGACCAGCACGTAGACGAAGATGATCAGGATGTAGACGTAGAACACCCAGCCCACGTAGTTGGCGATGTCCACACGGCTGACGGCCGTGAGCAGCATCAACGGGTGCTCCAGCTCATGACGGCATCGATGGCATCCTGGAAGGCCCGCCTGACGCCACTGCGCTCGAGTGCCGCAAGCCCTCGGGCCGTTCCTCCACCGGGAGATGCCACCTCGCGGCGGACCGACAGCGTGTCGCAGCCGCGCTCGCGGAGCAACGCGGCGGAACCGGCCATCGTCTCGGTCACTAGCTTGCCGGCCAGCGGGGCGGCCAGGCCGTGCCGGACGGCAGCGTCCACCTGGGCCTCGGCCAGC
This sequence comes from Solirubrobacteraceae bacterium, assembly GCA_036771025.1. GTDB lineage: Bacteria > Actinomycetota > Thermoleophilia > Solirubrobacterales > Solirubrobacteraceae > Palsa-465. Next base: position 7,376 of record DAIPIC010000070.1, on the reverse strand, counting down.
AGAGCCTGGTACGCCGGCCCCACGCCGCTGACGGCCGTGGCCGCCTCGATCAGGCGCTCATCGAGCGGGACCACCGCTCCTAACCGTTCGAACAGTGCGACCACTTCGGTCTCCAGAGCCCCGTCGACCGCCGACGAACGTGCGTAGCAGATGACCCCGCGCCGGACCTCGACGGGCGTGTTGGGCATCATCCGCATGACGGGGGTGTCCGGGTAGGCGCGCTTCAGATCCTCGCTCGGAGTCGCCCCCAGAATCGAGACGACTGCCTTTGCCTCCCCGTTCAACTCGGCCGCCACCGCCTCGAGCTGGTACGGCTTGTGGCAGAGCACCACCACGTCGGCCCGCCGCGCCACCTCCGAATTCGTGAGCGCCTCTCCGCCCAGCTCGTCGACCAGCGCCTTTGCCCGCCCAGATCCGTTGTCCGAGCACAGCACGGGGTCTCCCCAGCCGCGCGCCAAGGCACGAGCCATGTTGCCGGCGCCGATCAGTCCGACCTGCATGGGTTGAAATCTACTCGGCGCCGCTTTTCGCGCCCTAATCAGGGCCGTCGGCCGATCAGCTCTGGTTGAAGAAGCCCTTCTCGACGAGCCGGGCCCTCTCCTCCGCCGAGACCTCGACGTTGTGCGGCGTGAGCAGGAACACCTTGTCGGCGATCCGTTGCATCCCTCCGTCGAGGGCGTAGGTCAGGCCGCTCGAGAAATCGATCAGCCGCTTTGACAGGTCGGTGTCCGTGCCCTGGAGATTGAGGATCACGGGGATCGAGTCCTTGAACTTGTCGGCCACGTCCTGGACGTCGTTGAAGCTTCTCGGCGCTACGAAATGAACGCGAACGTCTCCTGCGCTGCGTCCGTTACCGCGGCCGCCGACAGGGCGAAGCGACGTCGTCCGGCGCTCGGCCCTGGGTTCGTCGGCGAAGATGTCGTCGATCTCGTCGCGGCGGCGCCGGGCGCTCAGGCGGCGCACATTGGGGCGCTCGCGATATGTGTCCTCGATCTCGGGCTCGGGCTCTTGGTAGGGCTCGAGCTCCTCCTCGTACGGCTCGTCCTCGGCGAGACCGAAGTAGACCAGCGTGCGGTGCCAGGTGTCGCGGAAGGCCATCTGGGTGTCAGGGTTCGGGGATAGGCCCCATTTCCCTGCACGCGGGATTATGACGCCCCCGGGCCGTAGAGGGTCGTTCCCAACCGCACGATCGTCGCCCCCTCCTGCACCGCCACCAAGTAATCCTGGCTGGTGCCCATAGACAGGTGTCGTAGACCGTGACGCTCTGCCAGCTCGCGGAGCCCCGCGAAATAAGGGCGGCTCTGCTCCGGGTCGCTGGCCAGCGGCGGCATCGTCATCAGGCCGACCACCCGAACGGGGCAGCGATGAAGGAACTCACTCAGCTCCTCCGGCGGCACCCCGGCCTTCCCCTCCTCCCCGGACACGTTGACCTCGACCAGGATCTCGGTGCGCCCGTCCCCGAACCGCTCGAGCTGGCGGAGCGCGGAATCGCTTGCCACCGAATGGATGTAGCGAACGTACGGCAGCACCGCCCGCACCTTGCGGCTCTGAAGCGCCCCGATGAAGTCCCAGGTGAACCTCCCTCGAAACAAATCGGCACGCCGGGCCAGGTCCTGCGCGCGGTTCTCGCCCACGAGCGCGACGCCGGCCTCGGCCAGCACGTCGAGCTCCTCGTCTGCCACGTACTTGACCGCGGCCAGGATCTCTACCTCCGACGGGGCACGACCGCTGGTCTTGATCTGCGCGCGCACGCGCTCCAGGTTGGCCCGCACGTCCGCGGCGGACAGCCCTCGGATCAGCTCAACCAAGCGATCCCCGCCTGGCGGCCGGTTACCCCACGTTCGCGCCGGTGCGAGTAGAACAGCTCCGGCGGCGAGCAGATGGTGCACAGCCCAACGTCGTGAACGACCTGCACCCCTGCCCGCTGTAGCTGCGCGCGCGCGATTCCTTTCAGGTCGAGGTTCGAGCCGCGCCGCGCACGCGGAAAGCTCTCTGCGAACTCCGCGTGGACCTCGGCACCGACCTCATAACAGCACGGGCCGGCGCCTGGACCGATTGCCGCCGCCAGCTGGCCGTGAGCACCGAGCTCCCCCAGGGCCCGAACCCCTTCCTCTATCACTCCGCTTGCCAGCCCACGCCACCCCGCGTGGAGCATCGCCACGGCACCGTCGCCGGCTACAGCTATCGGGAGGCAGTCCGCGACAAGCGCCGCGGGCGCGATCCCGGATGTGGCGACGGCCTGTCCGTCGGCCTCGAGCGGTGGCCCGTCGGATCTGGCGCTGACTTTGAGCACCCGGGAACGGTGCATCTGTCGCGTGTAGGTGAGGGGCGCGCCAACCCGAGACTCGACGTGCGCCCGATTGCGCTCCACCGCGTCGGGATGGTCGTTGGTCCACCGCCCCAGATTGAGGCTGGCGTACGGGCCCTCGGAGAACCCACCGCGGCGGGTCGTGAACAGCGCCCGCGCCCCGGGCCGGAGCTCGATCAGGATGTGATCGCCGCTTGGGACGAATCCCGGTGGAAGTCTCATCGTAGGTGTAACTCCAGGCCGGGAAGGGGCTCTCGCTGGGCGTACTCGAAGTGGGCGCGTCCCGGTCCCTCAAGCGTCGCCGCGTGCGTCCAACCCTGGCCGCGGCCGGCTTGCTGGTAGAGCTGCAGCCGCATCGACGCCGCCTCGGTGTTGTAACAGTAGGCGGGCTCGCCGTCGGGGTCCGAGTAAACGACTCCGGCCAGCAGGCGCCGGTCGGCCTCCACGTCGACGACCAGCTTCCGTCCCTCGCCCAGGGCCTCGAACCGCCAGCGCTCGGGCCCGAACGAGCTGCGATTGCTGAGCACGCGGCGTCCGGACGTCGAGGCGAAATCTTCGCCTGCGATTCGCCCGACGACCGGCGTGAAGGGGCCAAGCTCTAGACCGAAGCGCTTGACGCGCACCGACACGCCATCGACGAACGTGTCCTCGACCCGCCGCCCGTCGGTTGCGCGAAGATCGCCGCACCGGGCCCATGACCAGCTGCCGGCGTGCCTTGACCCCCACAGATGGGCCTGTGCCCCGCGCGCGCCATCGAGCTCGAGCGTACGGCCGGCGTAGCGGATGTGGCCCTCGATCCCCACGTCCCCGTGCGGCAGGCAGAGGACGGTGGTGGCGAAGCGCTGCAGCGATGGGCGGACGTGCTCGTAGGCGCGGCCGGGACTCCACCGAAGCGACCACTGGGCGTCCTCGAACTCGCCCTCCGCGGCGCTGCCGGTGAGCGTGCCCGAGCCGAGCGCAAGACGGAACGGATCGCCGTCGGTTTTCAGCTCCGCGGTCGGGAATGTGGCCTTACGGGCCGTCACGCCTTTGTCGGGATCCATCGCCAAGAACCACAGCGAGCAAGACGGCTCGCCCTCGTCCGGCGCCAGCAGGGTGTAGCGGATCCAGAAGCCGATGCCGGTTGCGGCGTCGGTCAGGGTCAGGTAGTAGACCTCATAGTGGCCGGGGCGACCGTTCCACCTGAGGGCGTTGGGGCTAGGCAAGCTGGGGCGGCAGCCCGAAGCGCTCGAAGAAGTCCGTCAGGCGCCTGGGATCTGCTGGCTGCTCGGGAAAGCGCTGATATGCCTCGGGCTCCGGCGCTTCGATCGAGCGCACGATGAAGGCGTCTACCTCGCTGATCTGGCGGCCGCGGAGCGTGAGCACATTGAGCGCAAATGGCACGTATCCGTCGGCTTCGTCATCCCAGGAGTAGAAGGCCAGCGCCAGCTGCCCATTGGCCCGCGTGAGCACGGCACGCCATCGCCAGTCTCCGGACATCGAAAAGTTACGCGCCCAGATCGCGATCCCGTCGCGGCCCTCATACCAGCTGGCCAGCGGGGGCATCGTGAACGTCGCATCCTCGGTCAGCATCGACGTGAACTGGTCGACGTCGTTCCGCTCCCAGGCGTCGACGTAGCGGTCTACGAGCTGCCTGATCTCCTCGTCGTCCAGGGCTCGCAGTGTCTCCTGCTGGCTCTGCTCGGGAACCCGGTCCTCGACCGCGGCCCGCGCACGCTGGAGCGCGCTGTTGACCGATGCCACCGTGGTGTCAAGCATCTCCGCGGTCTCTTTGGCCGAGAAGCCGAGCACCTCCCGGAGGATCAGCACCGCCCGCTGGTTGGCCGCGAGGTGCTGGAGCGCGGCGATCATCGCCAGCTCCACGCCCTCGCGCTGCTCGTAGCGCGCTTCCGGGCCGGCATGTCCGTCGGGCAGCCCGAGGGTCTCGTCGGGGTAGGGCTCGATCCATACCGTCTCCACCATCGGGGTCCCCGGAGGCGTGTGCGGCTCGGTTGCGGGCCCGTAATCGATCGGCAGCACGCGCTTTGGCCGTCGCTCGATGTGGGTGAGGCAGGTGTTGGTGGCGATCGTGTACAGCCAAGATCGAAGCGAGCTTCGCGCTTCGAACCGGGACAGACCGCGCCAGGCGCGCAGCAGCGTCTCCTGGAGCGCGTCTTCGGCGTCGTGGAGCGAGCCCAGCATCCGGTAGCAGTGGGCGTGGAGCTCTGCACGGTGGGGCTCGACGAGCGAGGCGAACGCCGATTCATCTCCTGCTCGAGCAGCCGTCAGCGGGTCCCGACCCCGGGAAGCTGTCGCGCCGGTACTCATCTGGGCGTTGAGGTTAGCCACCGACGTCTTGGGAACGCCGCGCGGCCTCCAGCGCCGCCTGGAGCTCCTCCTCCCTGCCGGAGACCAGGCCATCCAGCTTGGCCGCCAGCGCGGCCCGCAACGCCAGCCCCACTCGAGGGCCCTCGGGAATCCCGGCAGCGAGCAGGTCGCGCCCGTCGATCTCGAGCCGTACGTGCCTGAGCCTGTCCAGCCACTCGGTGGCGGGCTGCTCGGCCCCCAGCGCCCCGGCGATTGCAACCAGCTCCGGACCGGCTCCGCCGACCGCGGCGGCCATCTCCGATGGCCTTCGAGCTGCCGTCAGCGACGGTGCGACCTGATCCGAGCCCAGCGCGGCAGCGAGGATCACGTCTCGCTCGCCGGCGGGGAAGGCCAGGCGATCCAGCAGCGACCCGAGCTCACTGCGCTGCACCCCGCGGGCGGCCACCGCAAGGACCAGGAGGTCTCCCCGTCCGTCTCCGGGCAGCAGGGCGAGTCCCCGCCGCGCCACCTCGGCCTCTGGTCCGCTCAGCCCGAACTCCGGATGGATCGCGGCATCGAGTCGAAATGCATTGAGCGCCGACAGCGCCGAGACGGGATCCGGCTCGCGTGCCAGCAGCCGCAGCTCTGCTCCGACGCGCGCTCCGCTCACGGTCTCAAGCGCCCTGGACTCGACTGCCTCTCGGGCCAGCTCCGCCGTCCTGGGCTCGACCGCGAACCGCAACCGGCTCCTATATCGGGCAAGCCGCAGCAGCCGTGTGGGATCGTCGATGAAGCTCTTCTCGTGCAGGATCCGGAGCATGCGCTCGTCGAGGTCCTCCAGTGCTCGTGGCGCTGCGGTCAAGCTCCCGGCCTCGGGGCCGCCGAGCGCGATCGCGATCGCGTTCACCGTGAAGTCCCGCCTGTTGAGGTCCTCCACGAGCGGGGCAGGCTCGACGTCGGGCAGCGCGCCGGGATGGTCGTATCGCTCGCGCCTGGCACGCGCCAGGTCGTAGGTGTGGCCGTCGAGCTCGACGGTGGAGGTCCCGAAACGGTCGTGGACGGCGACGTTTTCCCCCACGCGGTTGGCTACCTGGACCGCGTCGCCCTCGACCACCAGGTCGAGATCCGGCGGCGCGCCGCCCCGAAGCAGGTCGCGAACGGCGCCGCCGACCAGATAAACCCCGGCCATGTCTCCGAGCCGCTCCAGCAGAGGGGCGCCGGCCGGAAGCTCGGCGATACGGCCCAGGAGCACGTCCGGTGGGGGGATCTGCATGGCGGCATCTTCGCGGCTGGAGTGGTCGGTCACCGAGGCTGGCTAGCATGGCGCCCATGCCGAGTCCCGGTTCGCGGCGTGTGCTGCGGCGCGGGCTGGTCGCCGTCGCGGTTGTTGCGGTCGCAGCCGGAGGCGCGGCGGCCTACGTATTGCTGCACGCGCCCGGCAACGTCTCACACCCAAGCGTCAGCTTCACAGCACCGTCCGGCCCGAAGCGACCGGCCTCCCAGGCGGTCGACAACTTCCAGTGGCCGGTCTACGGCTACGACCTCGCCCGCACGAGGTATTTCTCGGCCCGGATCGCGCCTCACTTCCGCACCGGCTGGAAGTACGAGGATTACGTGCTGGTCGAGCTGCCTCCGGTGATGTACGGCACCACGATGTATTTCATCGACAACTACGGCTCGGCCAAGGCACTGGACGCCCGCACCGGCCACAAGCTCTGGGAGACGAAGGTGGGGACGTTGGCCGCGTCCTCGCCCGCCGTGGATCCCAAAGATCAGCTGGTGTTCATGGTGCTGCTGTCGACGAGCCCGGGAGCCGAGCATTCGCAGGTTCCCGGCAACGGCCGGGTCGTGGCCCTGTCCATGAAGACCGGACGGCTGGTCTGGTCGCATCCCGTGCCGCCCGGCAGCGAGTCATCGCCGCTGGTATGGAACTCGACCGTCTACTTCGGAGACCAGGACGGCACCGTCTATGCCCTGAGGGCCAACAACGGATCAAGCGTCTGGACCTACAAAGCCTCCGGCGCGGTCAAGGGCGGCCCCTCGCTGGCCGACGGGACCCTGTACTTCGGTGACTATGCCGGCCGGGCTTACGCGCTCAACGCGCGTACCGGTGCCAAGGTCTGGGCGATGAGCACGAGCGGTGCATCGTTCGGATTCGGTTCGGGCAGCTTCTACTCCAGCCCGGCCATCGCCTTCGGGCGGGTGTACATGGGCAACACCGACCACTTCGTGTACTCGTTCTCGGCCCGTACCGGCCAGCTGGCGTGGAGGACCGGGACCGGCGGCTACGTCTACTCCTCCCCGGCGGTCGAGAACACGCCAGGTCTGGGCCCGACCGTGTACATCGGCTCATACGACGGGACCCTCTACGCGCTCGACGCCCGCTCGGGCAACACCCGCTGGACCCACGGCACGGGCGGCGCCATCGATGGCTCGCCCCAGATCATCGGCAGCGTCGTCTACGTGTCGGACCTGAGGACGAAGGCCACTACCGGGGTCGACGCCCGCACCGGATCGATGGTGTTCTCGTTCCCGGACGGCCGTTTCAACCCCGGCATCTCGGACGGGCATACCGTCTACATGGTGGGCTACTCGATGATCTACCAGATGATTCCGGTCAGGTAGCGCGGACGTCCGTATGCAGTCATTCCTAACGCCAGCTCAACACAAAACCCGTGCAAATAGCCGCCCAAATGGCCCTGGCGCGGAACAAGCGTTCGCTCTTGGTGGTATCGTTCTTTAGGTATGCGTTGTCGTAGTGGAAGCCACTGCCAGGAGGCGG
>DAIPIC010000069.1:0-16264 GCA_036771025.1 Solirubrobacteraceae bacterium | reverse complement strand
GCTGGCGCGCAAGCAGCTGACGAAGCTCAAGATCTACGCCGGTCCCGACCATCCGCACGCCGCACAACAGCCACAACCGATGGAGATTCAGCAGTGAACGAAGAACCGGAGACCCCGCCCGCATCCGAATCGACGCCCCCTGAGGCCGACGCCCCGCCCGAGCCCGAACGGCCGCGAGTCGATTCGGACGCGGACAAGACTCCGGCTTCGCAGGAGGAGCAGGCTTCGGACGCGGACGAGTCCCCCGAGTCAGCCGAGGAGGAGCGCGCCGCGGTCGAGGAGCAGCCGGAGCCCGTAGCCGAGCAACCGCCCGCTGAGCAGCCGGCGCCCGCCGCCGAGGCGCCCGAGGCCGAGCCCGAGGCCGCGGAGGAGGTCGAGCTGCCGCCGCGCCAGCGGCCCGAGATCCCGGGTGCCGACCTGATCCCGGACATCATGCCGACCGAGGACGACGAGTTCCTCGACGCCGAGGCTCGAGCCGCGGCCGAAGCCGAGGCGGAAGCCCGGGCGGCACGAGAGCGCGAGCAGCACGAGGACGTGGAGACGCGGCCGATCGCCGACGCGGCGATCGACCTGGCGGCCGGTGCTCGCTACACGGCCACCGGCAAGCGCAAGACGGCCGTGGCTCGGGTCATTCTCAAGCCTGGCAGCGGCACGTACGCCATCAACGGCAAGCCGCTCGACGGCTACTTCCCGCGGGAGACGCTCCAGCGCGTCATCCGCCAGCCGCTGGAGAGCGTCGGTTACGACTCGCGCATGGACGTCGTGGCGCGCATGCACGGAGGCGGCGTCGCGGCGCAGGCTGAGGCGCTGCGCCACGGGATTTCGCGGGCGCTGATCGTCGCCGATCCCCACCTCCGGGGCGAGCTCAAGCGACGCGGCTTCCTCACCCGCGACCCGCGCGTCAAGGAACGCAAGAAGGCCGGCCTCAAGAAGGCGCGCAAGCGTCCGCAGTTCTCCAAGCGCTGACGACCTGTGCCCCGCACGCTCTTTGGCACGGATGGCGTCCGTGGCCGGGTTAGGGATTTTCTCACTCCGGATCTCGCGCTGGCGCTTTCACGAGCGGCCGTCACCCATCTGGAGGCCGACCGGCCCCAGGTCCTGATCGTCCGCGACACGCGAGAGTCGGGCGAGATGCTCGAGGCGGCGATCGCCGCCGGCGTGGCCGCCGCGGGCGCCGATGCCCTGATCGCCGGGGTGCTTCCCACGCCTGCCGCGCCGCTGCTTCTCCGACGCCACGGGCTGCACATGGCGGCCGTCATCTCGGCCTCGCACAATCCCTATGAGGACAACGGCATCAAGCTCTTCGGCTCCGACGGCTTCAAGCTGCACGACGACACCGAGCACGCGATCGAAGCCGAGCTCGAGAACCCTCCAGTTCGGGCCGAGCGGATCGGCCACATCCGCCAGCTCCACGGCGCCCTGGAGGACTACCTGCGCGAGCTCCACGTCCGATTCGCCGGGCTCGATTTGAATAACAAGCGGGTCTTGCTGGACTGCGCCAATGGGGCCACGTTCAGGGCGGCGCCCGAGATCTTCCGCCGACTTGGCGCAGAAGTCGATGTGCTGGCAGACGATCCCGATGGGCGGAACATCAACGACGGCTGCGGATCGACGCATATCGACCAGGTGGTGGATGGCGTTAACCGCGGCCGCTATGACCTGGCCTTTGCATTCGACGGCGACGGCGACCGGGTGCTGGCCGTCGACCGGGAGGGCACGGTAGTCGATGGGGACGAGCTGATCGCCCTGGCGGCCATCCACCTGCGCACCCGAGCCGCGCTGCCCCATGACGGGGTAGTGGTGACCGTCATGACCAACTACGGCTTCCATACGGCGATGGCCGACGCAGGAATAAACGTGGCCACCACGGCGGTCGGGGACCGGTACGTGCTGGATGAGCTCAGGCGGCGGGGCTGGGCACTGGGCGGCGAGCAGTCGGGGCACATCATCGACCTGGGCTTTGGGCCCTCGGGGGACGGAATCGCCAGCGCGCTGCTGACGCTCGAGGCCCTGGGCGAGCGCGACCTGTCCGACCGCGACGCGATGGAGAAGCTGCCTCAACGGCTGGTCAACATCCGCGCGGGCGATCGTCAGATGCTGGCCGCGGCGATGGAGGCCGTCCCCGTGCGCGAGGCCATCGAGCGTGAGCAGTCGAGGCTCGACGGGCGAGGCAGGGTGCTGGTCCGCCCGTCGGGAACCGAGCCCCTGATCAGGGTGATGGTCGAGGCCCCGTCAGACGACGAGACCGATGAGGTGTGTGGGCGCCTGGTATCGGTCGTCCAGGAAACCGTTAAGTAAAGTCCTCGCGCATGTGCGGGATCGTTGGGTATGTGGGGCCTCGAGACGTGCGCTCGTTGCTGCTCTATGGGCTCGAGAAGCTCGAGTACCGGGGCTATGACAGCGCGGGCATCTCGGTCCTCAACGGACAGCGGATCGATGCGGTCCGGGCCGTCGGCAACCTGAGCAAGCTGCGCTCCGCGCTCGACGCCCGGCCGGAGGAGGCCTCGGTCGCGCTCGCCGAACCGCCCGCCGAGCAGCCCGGCACCGGAATTGGTCACACGCGCTGGGCTACTCATGGCCGGGTCAGCGAGGAGAACGCCCACCCGCATTTCGATACGGCCGACAAGGTCCACATCGTCGTTAACGGGATCGTCGAGAACTACCTGGCCCTCAAGGAACGTCTGCTCGACATGGGCGCGGTGTTCACTTCGGAGACCGACGCCGAGGTGATCGCCCACCTCGTGGCATCGCACTACGCCCGGGGAAGCCTGGTCGAAGCCGTGCGCCAGGCCTACGCCGAGCTTCGCGGCCACTACGCATTCGTGGCCATGAGCGCCGAAGAGCCCGGCGTATTGGTGGGGGCGCGCAAGGAATGCCCGCTGATCGTCGGCCGCGGCGAGGGCGAGCAGTTCATCGGCTCGGCGATCCCTGCCTTCCTGCGCGAGACCCGCAGCGTCCAGTACATAAACGATGACGAGATCGTCGTTTTGAGGCCGGAGGGCGTGGAGTTCGAGACCGCCGCCGGAGAGCCGGTCGACCGCGAGGTGGTGGAGATCGACTGGGACGCCGACACGGCCGAGAAGCAGGGCTATGAGACTTTCATGCTCAAGGAGATCCACGAGCAAGCCGATGCGGTCGCCGAGACGCTAGGTGAGCGCGTCGCCCGAGAGGTAGGGGTCGACCTCGGCGAGCTCGGCGCGATCGACGACGAAGTCCTCCGGCGTGCGCGCAAGGTGGTGATAGCCGCCTGCGGCACCGCCTACCACGCCGGTCTGGTTGGTCGCTACGCGATCGAGCAGTGGGCACGTCTCCCGGTGGAGGTCGATGTGGCCTCCGAGTACCGCTACCGCAATCCGGTGATCGGCCCGGGAGACCTGATGGTCGGGATCTCGCAATCGGGCGAGACGGCCGACACGCTCGCCGCCATGCGTACCGGTCGCGAGCATGGCGCCCATGTCCTTGCCGTCACCAACATCATGGGTTCACAGGCCACGCGCGAGGCCGACGGCGTGCTCTACACGCGGGCGGGGCTTGAGGTCGGGGTCGCGGCGTCGAAGACGTTCGTCGCCCAACTGGTCGTGATGTATCTGCTGGCGCTGCGGCAAGCCGAGCTGCGCGGAACCCTGGCGCCCGAGGAGCTTGCGGCCAAGGTGGCCGAGCTCAGGCGGCTACCGCACGCGATCGCCGAGCTGCTGGAACGCTGCGGGCCCACCATCGAGCAGATCGCCGAGCGCCACCACCAAGCGGATTTCTTCCTATACCTCGGGCGCCACGTCGGCTTGCCGGTGGCGCTGGAGGGGGCGCTGAAGCTGAAGGAGATCTCGTACATCGCCACCGACGCCTACGCCGCCGGGGAGATGAAGCACGGGCCGATCGCGCTTCTGGACGAGCAGACTCCGGTGGTCGTGGTGGCGACCGAATCCCCGGTGCTGGAGAAGGTGATCTCAAACGTCCAGGAGGTACGGGCCCGCGGGGCGCACGCCATCGCGGTCGCGACCGAGGGCGACCAGGTGATCGAAAAGGCGGCCGACGAGGTGATCCGGGTGCCCGCGACCGACTGGATGTTGGCCCCGCTGCTGGCCGTCATCCCCTTGCAGCTGCTGGCGTACCACATCGCCCGCCTGCGCGGATTGAACATCGACCAGCCGCGCAACCTGGCGAAGACCGTCACCGTCGAGTGACCTCCGTAGGGATCGACCTGCTGGAGATAGAGCGGCTCGAGCGGGCGCTCGAGCGCCGCCCACGGCTCGCCGAGCGGCTGTTCACCGATTCCGAGCGGCTGCACGCCGCCTCGCGGGCCCGCCCGGGCCAGCACCTGGCAGCTCGCTTCTGCGCCAAGGAGGCCGTGGCCAAGGCGCTCGGGCTCGAGGCCTGGAGCTTCAGGGATGTGGAGGTCCTCCAGGCCGAGACCGGTGGTCGGCCGGAGGTTCACCTATCGGGCGCGGCGGCTGCCCGGGCCAGCACACTGGGGGTACGGGTCAGCGTGTCTCTGACCCACACGCGCGGCCAGGCCGCTGCCGTCGCGCTTGCCGCAGCGGCTGAATGACGCTGTAGCTTGCAGCGCATGACGCCCCTTCCGCCTTGGCTCGAGCCACTGCCCGACGCTGCCGAGCAACGGGCGCTCGACGAGTGGGCAATCAAGGAGCTTGGGATCCCGAGCCTCGAGCTCATGGAGCACGCCGGGAGCGGGCTGGCGAGGCTGGTCGAGGACAGGGCGCCCGAGGGCCCCGTGGCCGTCGTGTGCGGCAAGGGCAACAACGGCGGGGATGGGTACGTGGCCGCCCGTGTGCTGCGCGAACGGGGGCGATCGGTGCGCGTGCTGACACTCGCCGATCCCGCCGAGCTACAGGGTGATGCCCGAGCTAACTTCGAGCGGCTCCCGGGCGCTGCACCCGACCCGTTTTCTCCTGAGGGTCTGGAGGGCGCCGCGGCGATCGTCGACGCCATTCTGGGCACGGGTTTCAGCGGGACCCCACGGGAGCCGGCGGCAGGCGCAATCGAGGCCATCAATGCCGCGGCCGAGGAGATGGCCGCGGCCGGTACAACTCCTGAGGTCATCGCCTGCGATGTGCCGAGCGGCGTCAATGGCTCGACCGGCGAGATCGAGGGCGCCGCGGTCCGGGCCACCGCGACCGCCACCTTCCATGCCGGCAAGCCGGGCCTGTGGATCGCTCCCGGTAAGGAGCACGCGGGTGCTCTCAGAACGGTCGACATCGGGATCCCACCGGGCGGTCCGGGCGAGCCCGCGATCGGACTGATCAACCCGAACGCCGCCGACGCCATTCCCCGCCGGGGACGGGAGTCGACCAAGTTCGCCGCCGGCAGCGTGCTGGTGTGCGGAGGCTCGGCCGGGCTCACCGGGGCGCCGTCGATGGCGTCGGAGTCTGCGATGCGGGCCGGCGCCGGTTATGTGACCGCCCTCGTGCCCGGGTCCTTGAACATGATCTTCGAGGTCCGGCTGCTCGAGGTCATGACGGTGCCCCTCCCCGATGAGGCCGGGTCGCTGACGACGGACGCCCGCGACGTCGTGCTCGAACGCTGCCAGCGCGCCGATGCACTCGTCTTGGGCCCCGGCTTTGGACGGCAGGAGGCGGCCCTCGAGCTGGCTCGTCAGATCGCCCGCGAGGCGACGCTGCCGCTGCTCCTGGACGCGGATGGACTGAATGCCCACGCCGGCGCGCTTCAGAGGCTGGCCGACCGCCAGGAGCCGGCCGTCCTGACCCCTCATGCCGGCGAGCTCGCGCGGCTGCTGGAGACCGACAGCGGCGCCGTGGGCGCCACGCGGCTCGAAAGCGTGCGCCGCGCGGCGAGCACCGCGAGGTCGGTCGTTCTGCTCAAGGGTGACGACACGCTCGTGGCGAGCCCCGACGGGCGCGTGGCAGTGAGCCGAGGTGGCGCCTCGGCGCTCGCCACCGCCGGCACCGGGGACGTCCTCTCGGGCGTGATCGGGGCCTTTCTCGCCAAGCGCATGGACCCCTTTGCGGCTGCCTGCGCGGGTGTGCTCGTGCACGCCCGCTCCGGTCAGCTGGCCGCGCACGACAAAGGTGCGGAGGGCGTCATCGCCAGCGACGTGATCGAACGCTTGCCGGCCGCGCTCCGAGATCCGGGAGACTGAGGCGGTGGCGCTGCGCGCGCTGGCCCGCGTCAACCTGGCCGCGATCGAGCGCAATGTCGCGCGGCTTCGGTCCTCGCTCAGCGGGCGGGCCGAGCTGTGCGCGGTGGTCAAGGCCGACGGCTACGGCCACGGCGCGGCGCCCACAGCCAGGGCGGCACTCGACGGCGGCGCCACGTGGCTCGCGGTGGCCACCGCCGACGAGGCGGCGGAGCTGCGGGCCGCAGGGGTCAGGGAGCCGACCCTCGTGATGGGGGCACTCAGCGCCGAGGAGCTCGACACGGCGATCGCGTCCGGCGCCGTGCTCGTTGCCTGGGACGAGCGCTTCGTGGAGGAGCTCGCCACACGCGCGGCTGATCGCCAGACGCCGGTCCGGGTACACGTCAAGCTCGACACCGGCATGGGCAGATTGGGAACGCGCGACCGGACGCAGGCGCTCGACATCGCCGAGCTCATCGCGCGCTCGGGACCGGCGCTCGAGCTGGCGGGCGTGATGACCCACTTCGCCACCGCCGACGAGGACCCGGAGTTTCTCGACCGCCAGCTGAGGGCGTTCGAGCCTTTCGCCGCCGAGCTTCGCCCACGCTTTCCCGGGATCATCGTGCACGCCGCCAACAGCGCGGCCACGCTGCGGTCGGCCGCCAGCCACTTCGACCTCGTGCGCTGCGGAATCGCGATCTATGGCTGCGACCCCATGCACGAGGACCCGAGCGAGCGTGGGCTCGAGCCCGCGCTCGGGCTGAGCTCCTACGTGGCCGCGGTCAAGCCGGCCCGAGCCGGTGACAGCGTCGGCTATGGCCGTCGGTTCGTGGCCGAGCGAGACACCTGGATCGGGACGCTGCCGATCGGCTATGGCGACGGGGTGAGGCGCGCGCTTACGAACAACTGCGACGTGCTCGTCCGGGGCCGGCGCTACCCGCTGGTCGGCACGGTGAGCATGGACAACATCACCATCGACCTCGGCCCGGACCCGGTGGCACAGCCCGGCGACGAGGCGATCCTGATCGGACAGGACGGGCCCGAGCGACAGACCGCCGAGCAGCTGGCGCGGCGTATCGGGACGATCAATTACGAGGTCGTGTGTGGAATCGCCGCAAGGGTCCCTCGCCAGTACCACCGCGACGGGGAGCCCATCCGATGAGCACGAGCTCACGTGACGCCAGCGACCCCATAAGGGTCGCGGCCGGGGTCGCGACGGCCGAGGCATGGCTGGTAGGTGGGGCGCTGCGCGATCGGCTTCTCGGTCGCCCGACGAGCGATTTCGACGTTGTGGTCGCGGGCCAGCCCGGGCCGATGGCCCAAGCGTTGGCCGGCGAAACGCACGCCTACGCGTTCGCGCTCTCCCAGGAGTTCGGCGTCTGGCGGGTGGTCTCGCGCCGCGAGGGCTGGCAGGTGGACGTCTTGCCTCTGGACGGCGACTCGATCGAGGCCGATCTGGCCCGGCGCGATTTCACCATCAACGCGATCGCCGAGCCGCTGAACGGGGGAGAGCCCGTTGACCCATTCGGCGGTCTGCGGGACCTCTCCAACCGGCGTCTGCGGATGGTCTCCGCGGACGCCTTCCGGCGAGATCCGCTGCGGACGCTGAGGCTCGCGCGACTGAAGTCCGAGCTGGGTTTCACGGTGGACCCGGCTACCGAGACCGAAGCCGCCCGCGGCGCGGAGGCTCTGGCTTCGGTCGCTCCGGAGCGGGTGTTCTCCGAGCTCAAGCGGATCATGGTCTCAGACCGGCCCCTGGATGGGCTCGAGCTCATGGGCACCATCGGCGCTACCGGCGTCGTCCTGCCGGAGCTCACCGAGCTCCGAGGCGTGGAGCAGAGCCAGTATCACCACCTCGATGTCTACGACCACACTCGGGCCGTGCTGGCGGAGGTGATCTCGCTCCAGCTTGATCCCGAACCGGCGTTCGGCGAGCACAGCGAGTCGCTATCGCGGCTGCTCGAGCAGCCGCTGGCAGATGAGCTCACCCGAGGTGAGGCGCTGCGGTTTGGTGCATTGATGCACGACATGGCCAAGCCCCTGACCAGGGACGTGACCCCGGAGGGACGGGTCACGTTCATCGGCCACGACCGAGCTGGCGCCGAGCTCTCAATGGATGTCCTGGGGCGCTTGCGCGCCAGCGAGAGGCTCCGCCGGCACGTCGGCGCTCTGGCCATGCACCACCTGCGCCTGGGTTTCCTCGTCCACGCAGCCCCCCTCGACCGCCGCGCGATCTACCGCTACCTGCACGCCACAGACCCGGTCCAGGTAGACGTCATCGCGCTGAGCGTGGCCGACCGCTTGGCGACGCGGGGCACGGGATCGGAGAAGGCCATCTCCAGGCACCTCGAGCTGGCTCGCCAACTGCTCGGGGAGGCCTTCGCCTGGCTGGCCGATCCGCCGCGGGCGCCGTTGCGCGGAGATGAGCTGGCCCGCTCGCTCGGCATCGGGCCAGGACCCGAGATCGGGCGGATCCTGGGCCAGCTCGAGGAGGACGCGTTCGCAGGAGAGATCGAGACCCCCGAGCAGGCAGTCGAGCGGGCCCGCGAGCTCCTTGGCAGCGGTGACAGATAGGCTGCCGGGTCTCGTGAACGGTCATGAATCCGACCCCGACTGCATCTTCTGCAAGATCGTCGCCGGCGAGCTGCCGGCGAACGTCGTCGACCAAGACGAACGAACCGTGGCGTTCATGGACATCAGCCCTGCCACCCGCGGCCACGCCCTGGTTGTGCCGCGCCGCCATTGGCGCAACCTGCTCGAGATCGACCACGATGACCTCCACGGCACGATGGTTGCCGCCCAGCGGCTGGCGTCCAGAGCGGTCGAGCGGCTAAACGCCGACGGCGTGAACCTTCTCAACTCGTGCGGCCGGGCCGCCTGGCAGACCGTGTTCCACTTCCACGTGCACGTGATTCCTCGCTACGAAGGCGATCCGCTCCGACTGCCGTGGACACCTGCGGAGGGGGACCAGGACGAGATCGAGGCTGCGGCCGCCCAGCTCAGATGAGCGGGCCACTCCGACTGGAGCGCGATGAGGGGCTCGCGGTTATCACGTTCGATTCGCCGCCGCTGAATCTATTCGACGCGGAGCTCGGCCGCGAGTTGGAGCTGACCGTGTCCGAGCTGGAGCAGGCGCCCGCTCGAGCGGTCTTGTTCCGCGCGGAGGGCCGCGTCGTCTCCGGCGGTGTGGACGTGTCCTTGTTCGCCGCGCAGGAGAGCGCCCGGGCGGCCGAGGCGACGTTCCAGCCGCTGATCGACATCGCTCGCCGCGTCGATCATCTTCCATGCCCGACAGTGTTCGCGGCACACGCCCTCTGCCTGACGTGGGCGTTCGAGCTCGCTTTGGCTTGCGATCTGATCGTGGCGGCGCAGTCCGCGAAGTTCGGGCTCGTGGAAAGGGTGGTGGGTCTGACGCCGGCGATGGGAGGAACCCAGCGGCTGGCGGAGCGCGCCGGCAGCGGGAGGGCGCGCGAGCTTGTGATGACCGGCCGGCCATACGACGCCCAGACGCTCGAGCGCTGGAACGTGGTCAACGTCGTGCTGCCTGACGAGGGATTCGATGCCGCCGCGCGCGAGCTGGCGGCGGAGCTGGCCAGTGGACCGACACGGGCTCACGAGGCGACCAAGCAGGTGATCCGCGATTACCTCGAAGGCGGCATCGAGCTCGCGAACGATCGGGTGGCGAAGGTCGCCGCCGCGTTGTTCGACACCGAGGATTTGAAGGGGGCGGTGGCCTCTTTTTTGGAGCAGGGACCGGGCCAAGCGACCTTCAAGGGTCGCTGACGAGCGAGAACGCACCCTGATACTTTTCCGGCCGATGCCAACAGGCACTGTCAAATGGTTCAGCGACGACAAGGGTTTCGGGTTCATCACGCCCGACGAAGGCGGTCGCGACCTGTTCGTTCATTTCACGGGCATTTCCGGCGACGGTTATCGCTCCCTGGCCGAGGGCACCAAGGTCTCCTACGAAGAAGAGGCCGGGCCCAAGGGTCCGAAGGCGATAAACGTCACAAAGGTCTAGACCCCGTGCACCCGGCCGCAACTGCGGTCGACTGATCGTGTTCAATTGCTGAAGATGAGACGTACGCTCATGGCCGCGGTCGCTGTCGGGCTGCTGCTGGCAATGGTTGCGGCGACCGCTGTGGCCGTCACGAGGGCTCCAAAGCCGGGTAGCCAGCTGGGCGCCACCGTCCAGCTCGGGGGCACCAGCGTGCCCGTACGCACGCCTGTCTGCCCCGCGGGCACCAAGCCCCAGAACTGCATCTTCGTTATGACCAGAGTGACCGCGCTTCAGACCCTGATCAACGGCCACGGCAATCCGACGACGGTCAAGCAGTCAGGGCAGCTCGTCGGCTTCACGCTCGGCCTGGCACAGCTTTCGAGCAACTCGACGACCGCCGCCAGCTTCGCAAAGACGCTGAACGCCAAGTACGGGGGGCCGGCCCAGGCCCAGATCACGGTCCTCAGCCCAGGGAGAAACAACCGCTGGACCGTCGCGGCCCAGGGTCCCGTGGTGCAGCTCCAGCGATATCTCGGCTACGTGGTGCAGTTCCCGCTGTCAAAGCCGATCCCCGTAAGGGCCGGTCAGGCGATCGCGCTGACCGTTCCTACGTGGGCGCCGGTCCTGTCGTACAACCTCGCGCCAAAGCTCTACTCCTACCGGCAGAGCAGGTCCTTCAACTGCAAGACCGTGGGTGCACGGCAGAATGCCCAGCTCAGGGTTGGCGCGAGCGCCACGTACGGCTGCACATATCCGGGGACACGCGCGGAGTACAGCGCGGTCGAGCTGACCAACCCGGCCGCGCCGAGGTAGGAGCCGCCCGCCAGGTCGCGTCCGATTCCAGCGGCCGTCAGCTGCAGGCCGTCGAAGCCGCGCTCGCGGAAGGCGCGTCAACCGATCAGCCGGGATCGGACTCACCGACAGCATCGCTCCCAAGTACCTCCGGCTCGGGCCGTCATCCCAGGGCCAGGCGGCTCAGGGGTCCGAGAAGACGCCTGTACTGATCTAGGCGGCGGAGGAGCGTTCGGCGGCGGATTGGGCCCGAATTCACCGCCGGGCCCAGCGGTGATTGATCCGATCGAGCGCTTGGACCGTAAATGGCGACGACGGCAACGTTCAACAGAAGGAGCAGCGATGTCCGCAGGACGCGACGTTTCAGAGGGTTCGGGCACGGACCGCAGGCAGTTTCTAGGCCGCGCTGCGGCTGGCGCCGGCGCGATCGCTGGTGCGAGCGGGTTGCAGGCGCTGATTCCTTCGTTCGCGGCGGCCCAGGGCGGCAGCCCGACGAACGGCGACCTCGCGATCCTCGGCGCCGCGCAAATCGCCGAAGCGCTCGCCGTCACCACCTACACGAACATCATCAACAGGGCCCCGTTCTTCAGGCGGCTCGCGTCTGACGACCAGGGTTACCTCAAGGCGGCGCGGCAGGAGGAGATGTCGCACTACCTGCTGGAGAAGAGCGTGACCGGCAAGCCCTCTCCGTTCACGACCTTCTATTACCCGCGGAAGATGTTCTCAGACGCCCGGACGACGCTGAACGTGCTCGTGACCCTGGAAGATGCGTTCATCGCCGCCTACCTGGTCGGAGTGCGGAACTTCAGCACGGCCGATCTGCGCGTCACCGCTGCCCGGATCATGGGAATCGAGAGCGACCACCGCACGCTCGCTCGCGTCGTCGCCCCTGGGGTCGCCAAGCGCGACAGGGGGCCGATCGAGAAGGTGCGGGGTATCCAGGGCAGGGCCGAAAGCGTCGACCCGCCGAACAACAACGGCTACGAGCGGACGCTTAGGTGGACGGACATCAATCAGGCGGTGGCGGCGCTGACTCCGTTCGTGGACAAGACGGCAGCCGCCAGGGCCGGCTTCGCCACGGGCAAGCCGTACCGCTTCAAGCCGTTCACCCCAAAGCTCCCTCAGCCCCTCGGGGCTTTCCACTCCTTCGCCGGCTGAGAAGGGGGTTGCCGGGGCAAGGGCGGTCTACTCGCCGGGGCCGCGGTACGACACGGATTTTCGGGCGGCCTCGTCGACCTCCTCTGGCGTGAGCAGCACGGTCGTCTTGGTATTGACCAGTCCGCTCGCGCCGACGGTCATGTTCACGGCCGCCATCGAGACGTTGTCAGGAAGGTCGAGGACCCCGATCACGTCGTCCTCTCCGAACGCGAAATAGTAGGACTCGAGCTTTCCGCCGAGCCCTTCGGCGATCCTCGCAGCCGCCTCGACGCGGCCCGATCCGCCTTCGGAGATCAGACCTTTCGCGCCCTCGGCGGTATAGCTCGCGCGGAACAGATATTTCGGCAATGCGATCTCCTCCTACTCGTGGGACAGCGGGGATCGTTTCGCCGCGACTGCAGTTGGTCAAGCGTCCGGTGCGCCTCCGCGGCCGTCCGGCGCTGGCGACAGGCGTTTCGGCGCCGCTAGGTGCCGCCGAGCTCTGCGTCGGCCAGCGCTTGGTCTCGATCCAGATACGCCCGTACCCAGACGATCTTGCCGTTGCCGAATCGGATGAGGAAAGCCGGTCGGATACTCACGTCCGCGCCGCTGGCCTTGCCACGAGCACGTTCGTGGAGCAGGGAGAGCACCGTATCGCCGATCTCTCGAACCTCCTCGACCTCGAACGAGTGGTCCGCCATCGATTCCCGGAACTGCGAGAGGTAGGCCCTGATCTCCTGGGGTCCGCGGTAGACGCCGGCCTCTGGAAACGCAGGATCTTCGTGGAACTCGCACTCGGGATCGATGGGCTCGAGGAAGGTGTCAATGTCGCCGCGGTTGCACGCCTCCCATTGCCGCCGCACGAGCTCTACGCGGTCGTCTGACACCCCAGGATTATCGACGGACTCGCCATCACCTAAACCACGTCTCGCCGCAGCGGAGGCGTGGTTGGACATCAGCTCGCCCTGCATCTCAGGTTGGCGGGACGATCCGCCCGGTACGCGGGTCGATCCGCGACACCGTGTCCCCGTTGGCGTTCGCGACCCAAACGTATCCAAGGCCGATGGCTATGCCGTACGAATTCGTCACCTGCGAGGGTCGGGCTCCCACCCTGATCGGGGTTCCGAGCGGCTTGCCGCTGTTCGGGTCGATCCGCAACACCGTGTTGTCGCCGCTAGCGACCCATGCGTAACCAGCCCCGATCGTCACCGCATCCGGAAATCGTCCCACCCTGATCGGCGTGCCGACTGCCAGCCCGGTTATCGGACTGACACGCGAGACCGTGTTGTCATTGCCATTGGCAACCCACACGTACCCCAGCCCCACGGCGAGGCTCTTGGGGAACTTCCCTACTTTGATCGGACGGCCGACAACCCGTCCGCTGCCGGTCTCGATCCGGGTCACCGTGTTGCTGTCTTGGCTGGCGACCCACACGTAACCCCCGCCCACGGCGACGGCGACTGGGCCTTGTGGCACCGCGACCGGCTCACCTATGACCTTGCCGGTGCTCGCCTCGATACGCGAGACCGAGGAGCCGTTGTAGTTGGCGACCCAGACCGATCCCTGCCCTACTGCCACTCCGCCGGGGGTCTGCCCGACGCCGATCGGGCGTCCGAGGACTCGACAGCTGCGTGTATCGACTCGCGAGACGGTGTTGTCGGCGAAGTTCGTAATCCACGCCTTTCCACGGTCGACTGCAATACCCCCGGCCCCTCTTCCGATCATGATTGGCCCACCTACCACGCGTCCGCTGTGGAAGTCGATCGTCGTGACGTGCCCCTGCTGCGCGGGAGCGATGGCCGAGGTCTCCGGGCCTTGGCTCGCTACCCACACGTACCTGTCGCCCACCGCTAGGCCGGTCACGGTAAGGGGCCCGGTGGCCGGTCTGCTGCCTGCGGGGCAGGCTGAGCCTCCGGTTATAAGTGTCGCGACGATGATCGCCGCAACGATCGCGCCGCCCGCCGCCGCGAAGAACCAGAGGGTGGGACGGCTAGCGGCCGAGTCCAGCCCCGCCGCTGCTCGAGTTCGAGCCTCCGGCCGTGCCGCCCCCCGCCGTGCCCGAAGGCGTCGCGCCGCCGGAGTGCGTGGTGCCCGCCGAGGTCGTTCCGCCCGTGGCCGGGGCCGCCTGCGTGCCTCCGGTGGCTCCGGTACCCGAGGCCGAGGCCCCTCCCGTGCCCGCGTTCCCGGACACCGACGCCCCACCCGATGAAGAGGAAGCGCCCGGCGTAGTGCTGGTTGAGGTCGTGGTCGTGTCCGTCGACGCGGGAGCCACGTTCGCGCTGCCGTTGGGGACCGTGAGATGCGGAGCGCCAGAGGTGTCGTTTGGCCGCGATGGGCCATTCCCACCGCATCCGGCGGTCCCGGCCGCAATGGCCGCGCTGGCGGCTGCCAGCGCCATCACCCGTCCAACCGCAACCATCAGGCGCCGAGCGGCTCCATCCGTCGGCCGCAATAGGGGCAGTCGTTCAGATCCTTCTGGCATAGCTGGTCGCACCAGTTACAGAAGCGCAGATTCTGGACTGCCCAGGGCAGCTCTGACGGTGTCGGGGCCAGGGGCAGCAGCTCCGCCACCACCTCGAGCTCCTCGCCTGTCTCGCGGTCTCGGTAGATCTCATCAGGCTCCGCCTCGATGATGACCTCGCGGCCGGTCGAGGGCGCCCGCATCCGGTATTTCTGGCGGGTACGCACGCGGCGATCGTAGCGTCTGTCGTGCCGCGACGATGCCTCCGGCTCGGATAGAGTGCGCGCCCACACGATGGTGAGAGCCCTCGGACGCAATCCCCGCATGCTCGCGGTGCTGCTCCCATGCGCACTGTTGCTGCTGGCGCTCAGCGGGTGCGGGATCAAGCATCCGGTCACCGACCCGGTGAAAGGCAAGGAGCTGTTCGTGTCCAAGTGCGGCTCGTGCCACTCGCTCGCTCATGCGGGCACAACCGGCAGCATCGGGCCGAACCTCGACGACGCCTTCAGGCAGGACCGCGCCGACGGCGTCAAGAGCACGTCGATCGAGGGCCTGGTCGGCTACTGGATCCAGTACCCGAACACGCAGGGCCGGATGCCCGCCCGGATCTTCACGGGCCAGGACGCGCAAAACGTGGCCGCGTATGTGGGTGCGGTCGCCGCCATCCCGGGCCAGGACACCGGTGCCCTGGCGCAGGCCGGGGCCGTGCAGGGCACCTCCGCGGCGGCGGGGAAGCAGGTGTTCACGGGGATCGGCGGCTGCGGCAGCTGCCATGTGATGGCGGCAGCCGGGACCACCGGAACCGTTGGCCCGAACCTCGACACTCGCCTGCGCAGCGACTGCGCGCTTCCGGCCTCGAAGAAGATCCGCGGGGCGACACTTCAGAAATGCATCCAGAAGGCGATCGTCGATCCATATGCCT
This sequence comes from Solirubrobacteraceae bacterium, assembly GCA_036771025.1. GTDB lineage: Bacteria > Actinomycetota > Thermoleophilia > Solirubrobacterales > Solirubrobacteraceae > Palsa-465. The sequence continues at coordinate 861 of DAIPIC010000069.1, read as the reverse complement.
TCCTGCCGTCCGGCTACGGGTCCGGGATCATGCCCAACAACTTCGGGACCAAGCTCAAGCCGAACGAGGTCACTGCGCTCGTGAACTTCCTCTCGACGGCGACCAAGTAGCCGTCCAGGGCGCGAGTGCTCGCGAGCCCGGTCACCGGAGCAGCGAGATCCGAACAATCGCGTTGTCGCCGAAGCGGTCGCCGGGCTCGGCCCCAGCGCTACGACGAAAGCAGTCGTGAGCGCGCGGCTCGGGCGGACGATCGCTTGTAGCCCGCAGCAGCAGCAGCACGGGAGCCGTCGTGGAGCGCGATGCTCGGCGCGCCAGCCGACTGGCAGGCCGAGCCCGTTGCTAGCCCAATGAACGCTCAGCGAGCACTTCGTAGACGCCGTCTACCACCTTCGACTCGACCAGTGGATCCGTCGCCTGGCGCCGGCGACCGTAGCCGCCAGCTCCCTGCCGCGCCCGGAGCTCATCGAGTGATCCGTCGAAGAAGCCAAACGTAATCACCTCATCCTCGTTCTCGACGTTCCGAAGCGCGTAAAACTGCCGCCAACCTTCTGGAGCATCCGGACTTCCGGACGGCGTGGACTCTGCATCGGGATCCGGCCATATTGGACCACCGCGTAGCGCGGCCTTGAAGTCTTCAAACGTCCCCGGCTTTAACCTCCGTACTGTCAACGCGCAAAGCATGGTTCTCCTTCTGGTTTGCCGTGGCGGTAGATCGAGCGTGATGGTGGCGGTGGCGAGCGTATCGGTCATCTCCGGATGACTCAGGCGTCTCAACAGCGTGCTCCGAGCAAACGCTGCAGCCGAAGCGCCGTTTTTCCGGCGATCATCACTCCTGCCTTGATCGAGTTGCAACAGTGGGCG